>NZ_AODQ01000001.1 GCF_000348925.1 Cesiribacter andamanensis AMV16
TGAAAGGGAGGNTAAAAGTAAGCCAGCAGTAGGAGTATAGAAATAGCGCAGTATCAAAAAAGTGAAACTGTTAGCAGACACTAGTTGTGCATACCGCAAAATAGGCTTCTTGCTTAGCAAACACAAATTAGCCCCTGCTGGTTAAAAACATTCCAGCCCGGTGGCTACTTTACTCATTACAGCTAAGCGGGGCTGCAGGGAGGGGGTGAGCAAAGGATGGACAACGTACAGGAAGGGGGAACTAAAATTTTTAATTGATGTTTAAACATTGAATATCAGATTTTCTGTACATTTGAACCGGCGCTCAGTTCCCGCCCACATACAGGCAGGAGCAGGCTCAGGAGAAAACGTAGTTAATCGCATTTTATAACCACTAAATTCAACACCAATGGCTATTACATGGAAAGTAGATCCCATGCACAGTGAGATCCAGTTTAAGGTAAAACACCTGATGATCACTACCGTAACGGGATATTTTAGCAGCTTCGATATTGAAGCTGAAACAGAAGACGATTCGTTCACAAGCGCCAGGCGGGTAGTATTTACAGCCGATGTAAATTCAATCAGCACCAACAACGAGCAGCGCGATACCCACCTGAAGTCGCCCGACTTCTTTGATGCGGCCAACCACGGCCAGATCCGCTTTGAAGGCAATAGGTATGAAAAAGTATCCGGCAATGAGTACAAGCTGCATGGCGACCTCACCATCCGCGGCACTACCAAGCCGGTAACGGTTAATGTAGACTTTGGCGGAATAGTAGTAGACCCCTATGGCCAGACCAAGGCGGGCTTTACAGTAACCGGCAAAATCAACCGCAAAGAGTTTGGCCTGAGCTGGAATGCCGTTACCGAGGCCGGCAGCGTAGTGGTAAGCGACGAAATTCGCCTGAACTGCGAGGTGCAGCTGGTAAAGCAGGCCTAAGCGCTCTCAGAAAAAATAAAACAGACCGGCTACAGCAGTAGCCGGTTTTTTTGTGGATGCCTGGGGCATCAGCAGCAAGCCGCTACCCCTTACCAGCAGTGGGCGTCCATTCATGGGCCCTTTGCGCCTTTCATCTTAAAAAGGGGATCTATTTGGCCATAATTGCTTATTTTGGCAGTATCATCAATTATTTTTCAACAAGATGTTCAACTATACCTTTTTATCACTGCTTCTGCTGCTGGTAGTAGGCCAGCAGACAGCCGTAGGCCAGGCAAAGGGAGAGGTTTTTCCGTACAAGATTAACCAGACCCAGCTGCCCAATGGCCTCAATGTAGTTACAGTTCCCTATAACAGTCCGGGGCTGGCCGCTTTTTACATTGTGGTGCGGGTAGGCTCCCGCGAAGAAGTAGAAGCGGGCAAATCCGGCTTTGCGCACTTCTTTGAGCACATGATGTTCCGCGGTACCGACCAGTACTCCAAGGAAGCCTACAGCAATGCGCTGAAGGGTATTGGTGCCTCGGCCAACGCCAACACCTGGTGGGACCGCACCGTGTACCACATGACGGGCAATGCCGGTATGCTCGACAAAATGTTTGAGCTGGAGGCCGACCGCTTCATGAACCTGAAGTACTCTCAGGCCGATTTTAAAGTGGAGGCCGGCGCTGTAAAGGGCGAGTACACCAAGAACTACGCCAGCCCGGCCATGCAGCTTTACGAAAAAACCTACGACACTGCTTTTGAGAACCATACCTACAAGCATACCACCATTGGCTTTTGGGATGATGTGGTGGATATGCCCAACCAATATGAATATTCGCTGGAGTTTTACAAGCGCTTTTACCGGCCGGAGTATTCTACCATCATTGTGGTGGGAGATGTAACACCAGAGCGGGTAAATGCCCTGGCCAAACAATACTTTGGTCAGTGGGAGCGGGGCGATTACCAGCCCCAGATCCCGGCCGAGCCGGAGCAGACCCAGACCCGCTATGCCCATGTGCAGAACCCAAACTTTCCCCCCTCGCTTAGCCTCAACTTTAAAGGTCCTGCCTTTAGCATCGATCAGAAAGATAAGGCAGCCCTTGACCTGTTTGCGGCCATTGCCTTCTCTCAAAAATCACCCATCTACAAAAAGCTGGTGGTAGAGGAGCAAAAGGTGCGCAACATAGGTGCCTACGGGCTTGATACCCGGGATCCGGGCCTGTTCAGCATCTCTACTTCGCTGCTGAAGGCAGAGGATATGGACTATGTAAAAGGGGAGATCGAGCGGGTGATCGAGCAGTACAAGAACCAGCCTGCCGATGCAAAATTGCTACAGGAAGCAAAATCGCGCATGCGCTACAGCTTTGCCATGGACCTGGACAGCCCGGACAATATTGCCAATGCCCTCTCGCAGGTGACCTGGCTTACCGGCAACCCGGCCGATATCAACAGGCTTTTTCAGCTCTATGAGCAGGTAGGCCCGCAGGATATCCAGAATGCCGTGCGCAAGTACCTGGTATCTCAGAAGCTTACCATTGGCACGATAGCGCCGGCTGCTGACTCTCCCTTTAAAAGCTAAGCAATGCTCCAATCTCATTATACAGGACACATGAAAAACATCACTATATACCTAGCAGGCCTGCTGCTCCTGATTGGCTTTGGCCGGCAGGCCCAGGCGCAGGAAGTTATTGAACTGCCCATGCCGGAATCGCCCTCGGTGGTGGTAAAGCTGGCCTTTCGCAATGGTTCCATCACCGATCCGGTAGGCAAGGAGGGGCTTACCAACCTTACCGCCCAGCTGCTGACCCAAACCGGCAACAGCACCCTTACCAAAAGCCAGATCGATGATATTCTGTACCCTTGGGCGGCGGCCTACTGGTCGTTTACCGATAAAGAAATGTCCACCCTTACCTTTGAGGTGCACCGGGATCACCTGGACCAGTTCTATGAGATCTTCCGGGGCGTGCTGCTGAACCCCTCCTTTGCCGAGGCCGATTTTACCCGGGTAAAAAGCAATGTGACCAACTTTGTAGAGCAGGTGATCAAGTCGTCGTCTGATGAGGACTACAGCAAAATGACCCTGGAGGCCATGCTTTATAAGGGCACCAATTACCAGCACATGAAGTGGGGCAGCTCACAGGGACTGGCCGCCATTACCCTGGAGGATGTGAAGAACCACTACCGCAGCTTCTTTACCCGCAACAATGTGAAGATTGGCATCACCGGCAATTATCCCAAGCAATTTCTGGCGCGCCTGAAGGCCGATATTAACCAGCTGCCCAATACCAAGCCCGTACTACCCAAGCCGGCAGCACCTGCCACGCCTGATGGCATCCGGGTACAGATGGTGGCCAAGCCGCAGTCGCTGGGCACAGCCATTTACACCGGCTACCCCCTGAGCATCAACCGGGCCTCCAAAGACTGGCCGGCCATGCTCATTGTAAACTCCTACCTGGGCGAGCACCGCAAGTCCTATTCCCGCCTGTACCAGCTGATCCGGGAGCAGCGCTCCATGAACTATGGCGACTATACCTACATTGAGTGGTATGAATCCGGCGGTAGTAACATGCTGCCCACCACGGGCTTTCCGCGCTCATCCAACTACTTCAGCATCTGGATCCGCCCGGTGCAGTCGGCCTACAGCCTGCAGTCGCAGTACCCCGAGATGAAGGAGCTAAAGGTAGGCCATGCCCATTTTGCCCTGCGCCTGGCGCTGGATGAGATTGAGCGGGTGAAGAATCAGGGCCTGACCAAAGAAGAGTTTGAGCTTACCAAGCAGTTTCTGCGCAGCTACATGAAGCTCTATACGCAGACCCCTGAGCGTCGCCTGGGCTTTATGCTTGATTCTAAATTCTACGGCCTCAATGATTACATCGCCGAAATGGACAAAGCCCTGGAGCGCCTAAGCCTGCAGGAGGTAAATGCCGCTGCTAAAAAGCACCTGCAGACCGAGAATATGTGGGTATCGATGATTGTAGATGCCGATGAGGCTGAGGCTCTGAAAGAAAGCCTGCTGAAGAACAGCCCATCGCCCATGACCTACTCGCAGGCCGTACAGGAGAGCCTGCCGCAGGAAGTGCTGCAGCACGACAAGCGCATAGAGGGCAAAAAGCTGAATGTGAAGGAAGTTACCATCATTAAGCCAGAGCAGACCTTTGTGGCCGGCCGGGATAAATAGGCGTAGCGGCCTTTGTTTCCTGCCCATACAAACGGGTAGGTACAGCAGTTCATGACAAAAGCCCCTGGAGAAAGATCCTTTCCGGGGGCTTTTCTTTTATCCCATCATCCACCAGAGCAGCAGCACCAGCCCTATGAGCAGGATTATGAGCGACAGGGTGGAATTGCGGCGCCGGGGCCGGGGTGTTTGCGGAGGCCTGAACATAGGGTGTATTTACTGGCAACTACCCTAACAACCAGTTACCTGGCTAACTGTTTTGGGGCCTTCAGGGACTTACATCTGGCCAAAGCGAAGGGCTTCAAGTTCGGGCAGCTCCTCTTCCCGAAAGAGCCGGGATTTTAGCAAAAACCGTACGCCAAGGGGTATTTCAAGCGAAAAGCTGGCGCCCCGGCCCGGGGTTACATCTACGGTAAGCTGGGTATGCTGCCAGTAAGCAAACTGGTCTTTGGCCATCCAGAAGTCGCAGCCGGCAATGCGGCCCAGCAGTACATCTTCCGGGCCTATCAGAAATTCTCCCTCGGCAAAGCACATGGGGGAGGAGCCATCGCAGCAGCCACCGCTTTGATGAAACATAAGCGGGCCATGCTGCTCCTTAAGCTGGGCTATAATGGCTTCGGCAGCTGGAGTAAGGGTTACACGGGCTGTTTTCATGGGTGGAAGGGGGTAATGAGAAAAGGAGCAGACTGTGGTACTGCCTGCCCCTTTTGCTCCATCAGTCACTGCTTAGAAGAAGCCTATGGCTTTTTTGTCGTACGAGATGAGCATGTTTTTGGTCTGGCGGTAATGATCCAGCATCATCTTATGCGTTTCCCGTCCAAAGCCCGATTTTTTGTAGCCACCAAAGGGGGCGTGGGCAGGGTAGAGGTGGTAGCAGTTTACCCACACCCTGCCGGCCTGAATGCCCCTGGCAACACGGTAGGCCTGATGGGTATCGCGGGTCCATACCCCTGCGCCCAGTCCATAGAGCGTGTCGTTGGCAATTTCCAGCGCTTCCTGCTCGTCCTTGAAGGAGGTGATGCAGGTAACCGGTCCAAAGATCTCTTCCTGAAATACCCGCATTTTGTTGTGTCCCTTAAAGATGGTGGGCTGGATGTAATAGCCATGTTCCAGACCGCCATTTTGCAGGTAGGCACTGCCGCCGGTGAGTACCTCGGCTCCTTCTTCCCGGCCTATCTCCAGGTAGCTTTTGATCTTTTCGTACTGATCGTTGCTGGCCTGGGCGCCCATCATGGTATCGGGGTCCAGGGGGTGTCCCATTTTTATTTGTTTGGTGCGTGCTACCAGCCGCTCTATAAAACGGTCGTAGATATCTTCCTGTACCAGAATGCGGGAGGGGCAGGTGCATACTTCTCCCTGGTTAAGGGCAAAAAGCACTGCGCCTTCCAGGCACTTATCAAAGAAGTCATCATCCTCGTTCATTACATTGCTGAAGAAGATGTTGGGAGATTTGCCGCCCAGCTCCAGGGTAACTGGTATCAGGTTTTGGGAAGCATACTGCATTATGAGACGGCCGGTGGTGGTTTCGCCGGTAAAGGCCACTTTAGCCACGCGGGGCGAGGAGGCCAGGGGTTTGCCAGCCTCAATGCCAAAGCCATTCACCACATTGAGTACGCCGGGAGGCAGCACATCCTGAATCAGCTCCAGCCAGACCATAATGCTGGCAGGGGTTTGTTCGGCAGGTTTCACAATGGTACAATTGCCGGCAGCCAGCGCAGGAGCTATCTTCCAGGCGGCCATTAGCAGCGGAAAGTTCCAGGGTATGATCTGGGCTACTACGCCAAGGGGCTCTTTCAGGTTGAGCGAAACGGTATTGCTATCCAGTTCGGAAACACTGCCCTCTTCGGCGCGGATCACTCCGGCATAATAGCGGAAATGGTCAACCACCAGCGGCAGGTCGGCAGCCAGGGTTTCCCGCAGGGCTTTGCCGTTGTCCCAGGTTTCTACCCGGGCCAGGTAGTCCAGGTTTTGCTAGGTAATGTCGGCAATCTTCAGCAGCATGTTGCTGCGCTCAGTGGCCGAGCTGTGGTTCCAGCTTTTGGCGGCATGGTGGGCGGCATCCAGTGCAAGCTCTACATCCTTGGCATTGGAGCGGGCCACTTTGGTAAAGGGCCGTCCGTCTACCGGCGATACATTATCAAAATACTCACCATCAACAGGGGCTACCCATTTGCCTCCTATAAAATTGTCATACTTTACTTTAAAAGTAGGCGGGCTAAACGTGCGGGTCTCTTCAGTAACTGTAGTTTTCATGGCTGCTCGTTTTTAGTAAAAAAAGTGTATATTAAATGGCTGATGCACTGATGGTAAGTTCCTGAAATCGATTGCGGAAAACTATCAGTATTCTATCAGGCGGTGCCACTATCCTATCATTTTTAGCCTATGACCCAGCATGGTATTGTATTAGGACCAGCCTTTCAGAAACGGACCCTTGAGCAACTGGTGGAGAACCGCACCAGCTTTCAGGGCTCACACTCCGAGTTGCACATCTATGAGACCCATGCCACTGCCCGGGCCGTAAGCCTGCAGTTTCGGGAGCCGGTGCTTACCAGCATGATCATGGGCAAGAAAGTGATGCACCTGCAGGGCATTAAGGCCTTTGACTATATGCCGGGCGAATCCCTGATCCTGCCTGGGAATGAGCCCATGCAGATCGATTTTCCGGAAGCATCGGCTACTACGCCCACCAAGTGCCTGGCGCTTGCCATTTCCCCAGACCTGATTCGCGATACTGTGGCCTATGTCAACGACCGCATGCCCCGTGTGGCAGAAGAAGGGGAGTGGGGGTTTATGGAGGATAATTACCACCTGTTAAACGATGCCTCGGTCAGCAGCCTGCTGAATCGCCTGATAGGGGTGTTTCTGGAGGGCAATACGGCCCGGGATATTTTTGTGGACCTCTGCCTGCAGGAGCTGCTCATTCGCCTGATGCAAACCCGTGCCCGCAACTTGCTGGTGCAGCAATATGCACAGTACCGAAACTCGCACCGCATGGCACATGTGGCGGCCTACATCCGGGAAAATCTGTACAGGAGCATCAGTGTAGGGGAGCTGGCCAGCCAGGCCTGCATGAGCGAGCCTGCTTTTTTTAGAAGTTTCAAACACCAGTTTGGCCTAACCCCCATTGAATACATTAACCAGGAGCGTATTACCCTGGCCAAGCAGTTGCTAAACGAGAAGCACCTGTCGGTAACCGAGATAAGTTTTGCCTGTGGCTATAATAACATGAGCTATTTCATCAGCCAGTTTAAAAAGCAGCTGGCGTTTACCCCCACCCAGTGGCGGCATCGCCTGAAGAAGAGCAGTCACTAATGCATAGCTGCAAGGGGGTGGCAGGCAGGGGAAAAAAAAGACCAGCCGCGGGGCAGGTCTTTTGTGCCGTGGCGGACTGCCCCGGCAATGGTACATAGATACGCTTAGTGATGGTGTCCGCCCGGGCCATGCACATGGCCGTGGCTGATCTCCTCCTGGGTGGCCTTGCGCACCTCCAGTACTTCGCCGCTGAAATTCAGGGTTTTGCCGGCCAGCATATGGTTAAAATCTAGCTTAACGGTATCTTCCTTTACCTCCAGGATCACACCCTGCAGGGGGTTGCCGTTCTGGTCCTGCATGGGAATGATATTGCCTTCTACCAGCATATCTTCCTGCAACTCGCCTTCTATCTTGAATACATCTTTAGGCAGATCCACAATGGCTTGCGGATCAGGATCACCATAGCCTTCTTCGGGTTGTACAGTAATGGTGTAGGTGTCGCCGGCCTGCTTGCCCAGCAACTGTTGCTCAAAACCTGGTATCATCATACCCACCCCTACCAGAAAGGTAAGCGGGTTGCTTTGATCGGTTTTTTCCACCAGATCCCCATCTACCTCCAGGGTGTAGGTAACGGATGCTACGGTGTGTTTGTCAATTTTCATGAAACAATATTAAGTGAGTGTGCAAAAGAACGGAAATACTCCCAGCTGAACAAACAGGGCAGGGGGTTAGCCCTCCTGACGCCCAAGCCGCTATCTTCATAAGTAAAAAGCCTACAGGCTTGTTTGGCAGGGCGATCAAAAAGAATGGGCAAGGGGGTAGCTATTACCTGCTTCTTAAAATTTGCCGGCCAGAGCAAAACCTTAATTGCGTAAAGCGAGTATAACAAATGTTTGCAATATGCAGGTTGCCCTCCTCCTGTATTCCTCTTGCCGAGGGGGGGAGCGTCAGCAGGCAGCGGATTGAATTGACCAGGCGCCCTGGCCGGGCCCCCTTGCCTTTTTCTGGCAGCTACTCCAGCCTGCTGCAGATTGCATTTCATAGGAACTTAGCGCTGGTACCTTACTTTTTAATTAGATCGAATGCTGTACTCTTTTAATGTAGCCAAGCCGGTGGCCGATCAGGCGCTACCTGAGGATACACTTAGCACCCGGCAGGATGCACTACTCTGGACGCTGGTATGGGCAGTACTGGGAGCAGGGGTGTTTCTGCGCCTCTTTCACTATTTTGATAACCGCTCCCTCTGGGTAGATGAGATCTATCTGATGACCAGTGTTCTGAAAATGGGGTTTCTGGAACTGACCACCCCAGCGCTCGATTATCAGCAAAAAGCCCCCATTGGCTTTCTCTGGCTGGTAAAGGCCTCCGCTCTGCTGTTTGGCATAGGTGAGAAATCGCTGCGGCTGGTACCGCTGCTGGCGGGTTTGGCGTCCTTAATCGTATTCTTACCGGTAGCCCGCTTTTTTCTGAAGCCCCTGGGTGTGCTGGTGGCCATGGGGGTGCTGGCCTTTGCGCCACCGCTGGTTTACCATGCCGTTGAGGCCAAGCAGTACGGCATGGAGATGTTTACCACCATCCTGAGTCTGTACCTGTACACTGTTTATCATAAGCGCTTTGATTACCGTTCGCTGCTGATGTGGGGTTTCTGGGGTGCACTAATCCTGTGGTTTTCGTATGCGTCTATTTTTGTGCTGGTCGGCATAGCCGGGGGGGTAAGCCTTTATTTCCTTATCAAAAAGCAGTGGACACCCCTGCTGCGCTCCATGATCCCCTTCTCACTTTGGGCGGTAAGCTTTTTGCTGAATTATTTTCTATTTACCCACAAACATGCCGAGCAGGAGTGGCTGGTGGCCTGGTTTCGGGTGCGGGAGGGCTTCTTTCCCATCCCATTCTACTCCCTGGCCGGGATAAAATGGATATTTCAGTCGCTGTACCGTACCCTGGAGTACCCCCTGGGGGTTATGTGGAATGCCGAGCCTTTTAATACCATAGAGAATGGCCCCATACGGGTTATGCTAAAGATGCCGCTCTTTATGTTTGGGTTCTGGGCGCTTGGCTTGCTGTACTTTATGCGCAGAAACCTGAAGGTCTTCTTTATTTTATTGTTTCCGCTGCTGCTTACGCTGGCGGCTACCCTGCTGGAGTTTTACCCCTATTACGAGCGCCTGCTGGTGTTTCTGGCACCGCTGCCTATTTTGCTCATTGCCAAGGGGTGCGAGCGTTTTACCAGCTTTTTCGCTAAGGGAGCCAAATGGCGGTACATTTTTCCGCTGATCGTGCTGTTCTGGCCCATGTGGAGCTCGGCCAAGCAACTGGTCAACCCCAAGCTGTTTGGGGATTATAAGTACTCCAACTACCGGGAAGCCCTGCTGTATGTACATGAGCATTATCAGGAAGGAGACATTGTGTATGTGTACTGGAATATTGAGCATGCCTACCACTACTATAAAAAAGCCTATGGGCTCACCTATGAGATGGTAGAACTGACCGACCGCAAGCATACCGTAAGCAACAAGGAAGAGTACATGGCCTCCTACGCGCCTCAGTTTGCAGCAGCCCAGGGCAAGCAGCGCGTCTGGTTTATTTATGAGCGTTTTCTGATGCTGAATATTGGGGACTATGACAATGACCCTGCCTGGTACCATGCCGAAGATGTAAAAGGAGGACAGGCCCCCCTGCAGAAGTTCAGAAGCATGGGCCGGGAGCTGGAGAGCCACCTTTACCCCAATGCGGGTGTTAGCCTCTTTGATCTGCAGCAGCCGCCAGCACCAGCGTCCGGAGCGGCTGCTCCGGCCCTGTAAACAGCGGGCTCGGCCACCTGCGCCAGGTGGCAGTACTGGTGGCCGGCAAAAAAAAACGTCCCGGCAAAAAGTAGTTGCCGGGACGTTTTAGTGTGTGCTCAACACAAGATCAGGCCTCGCTGCCTTCTTCATGTACCACCACTTTCTCAATTACATCGCCCTGGCGAATGTCGTCAATTATATCCAGGCCCTCTACCACCTTGCCAAATACGGTATGGTTGCGGTCCAGGTGCTGGGTATTCTGGCGGTTGTGACAGATAAAGAACTGAGAGCCCCCGGTGTTGCGGCCCCGGTGTGCCATGGAGAGCACGCCGCGGTCGTGGTACTGGTTGTCGCCGGTTAGTTCACAGGGAATGGTATAGCCCGGGCCGCCGGCGCCGGTGCCATCGGGGCAGCCGCCCTGCACCACAAAATTTGGGATCACCCGGTGAAATTTAAGGCCGTCGTAATAGCCCTTTTTTTGAGAGGTCCAGGAAGTTTTTTTACAGTTTTAGGGGCATCTTTTTCAAAAAATTGCACCTTCATCACTCCTTTATTCGTATGAATTTCTGCGGTTTTCATAATGCTGATATCCGGTTGTTTTATAAAGTAACATGCAAAAATAAGGATATCGGTTCCGTAAAACCATTTTTTTATCATTAAACACAGAAAGTACCATGTTCAAGTATTATAGTGTTCTAGTGGCCTCCTTCCTGTTTCTGGGGGCATGTTCACAATCATCAGATCAGCAAAACGAAGAGATTCCCTACGCAGCCACGGAAGCCGAGCCTGTAGATGACCGGCTGGAGCGTATCAATACCTCAGCCCCTGTAGAAGAGGCTGAGGAGGAGGAAGAGATCATAGCCGAAGAAGAAGCCATAGTGCTTACGCCAAAGGAAGCGTTTGCCAAGCAATACCCGGGCGCTCAAAAGATCAGGTGGTCTGAGGATGACAACGGCTATGATGAGGCAAGCTTTGAGATGGATGGTGAGAAATACCGCGCCGATTATACCAAAGAAGGCGAGTGGGTAGAAACCGAAAGCAGCCTGAAGTATGACGTGCTGCCCATGGCCGTGCAGGAAGTGATCGAGGCCAAGTACAACAAGGAAGAGATCACGGAGGTAGAGCGCGTGCAACACCCCTCAAAAGGCGTATTCTATGACATAGAATTCAAAAAGGATGGTAAAAACCATGATGTGGAGATCAAAGAGAATGGCGAGATCATCAAGGAATAAGCGCCATTCAGGATAAATGAAAAAAGGGAGCCGCCAGCTCCCTTTTTTGTTTACAGCCGTTTACAACGGCAAAGCATCAGGCACTTAGCCAGGCTTCGGCCTCGCTCCGGTGCTGAAATGTTCTCATCTCAAAGCCCGTTCCGGGAATTTTGGTTTGCAGATCTTCAGACGACATGGCCGAAAAGATATCGGGCGATACCACAAAGGCAAATTTTTGCAGACCACCGGCAACCGCATACGGAATCCAGTTCTGGCCCAGCCAGTCGTTGGCTTCATCCCAGGAGCCTTCGCCCTTGCTGCTGTCGTTCAGCGATTTGGTAAAGGTGCTCTGGTCGGTGTTGGCCATCACAATTTTTACGGCTTCAATCACCTCATCAGAGTTAACATAGCCATTCCACTCGCCTTCGTACCAGCCCCTGGCTGTATTCATAAAGCCGGTATAATAGGTCTGGCCCAGCTTATTTTTTACTTCAATTTTCATGCGGATTGTAAGTTATGTGCTTTCAGTTGGTTTAATTCTTCTTTTAGTTGCTGAAGCTCGGCTTTGAGGGCGGCTTCACTCTGGCGAAATTTGGCCACCAGCTTTTCGGTGGCTTTGGTCTGGGTTTCTATGCGTTTGTTGGCCCGCTCCTGTTCCAGCTGGCGGACCTGTTCTGTTTCGGCCCGGGCTTCCTGCAGGGCATTGAGCTGTTTTTTGAGCTCCTCTTCATTGGCGATAAGCTCCCGCTGCAGACGGTTCTGGTTTTCCTGGGTGGCGCTCAGCTCCTCCATGTTCTGGCGCATTTCTTCTTCCTGCGCCCGCAGCTCCTCGGCCTGCTGCTGGGAGTCCTGCAGCAGGCGCCGGGTGCGCTCATTTACCTTTACATTGGCAATGGTAGAGGCAATGCTTTCGCCCAGCCTCTCCAGGAAGGCAACTTTATGGGGCTTGATGGTGCTAAAGCTGGCAATCTCCAGAAAGCCATGTACCTCTTTGTTTAGCAGCAGGGGTACAATTACCAGACAGGAGGGGTTGGCAGTGCCCAGGCCCGAGGTGATGTTCACATAATTCTGGGGGATATCGGTCATGTAAATGGTATCCTTCTCCAGGTAGCACTGCCCGATGAGGCCTTCGCCAGGGGTTATCTGTTTTTTGAGGTGCTTTTGCCGGTTGTAGGCATAGCAGGCGGCCAGTTCTATGGTTACGCTGCCCCCCTCTTGTTCATCCAGCAGAAAAAGCCCCCCCTGGTTTACCTCCAGGTAGTTGACCAGGGTAGAGATGATCTTCTGGTAGAAGTGGGCCGTAGAGGTGCTGCTGGAGCGCAGCAACTCGGCAAACATGGCCATGCCATGGGTAGCCCAGCCTCTTTCCTTTTCTTCTTCTGAAATTTTCTGCAGCTGCAGCTGCATGGAGAGCAGCGCTTCCCGCAGGCCCTCGGAGTCGGCACTCTCCCCCTGAAAGGTGGCTCCCAGATTGCCGGTCTCAATTTCTTTAATGAAAACAGTGGCCGCTTTTGTAGAAGCCATCAGTTGCTGATAGGCTCTTTGTAAGGCCTCAAAAGTTTCAGTTTTTACCAGTTTAAAAGGCACGTTCATAGGCGCGGCATTGGGGGCAAGTAAGGGGGGTATTCCTTTGCAAGTTTACGGTGATAAGTTATGAAATTGGGACATACTGTTTTTGGGCATATTACATGGATCAGGAAGCGAACCAATGCTGTTAAATCCCTAGTGTGCTGAATGTGAGGATGCTAGCCTGCTGTTGGATTTAAGCAGGTTTTGACTTTTTAATACCATTGCATTCGGGTGAAGTACTATCTTGCCATAAGGGTTTTCCCTTAGCTGCTCTTCTCTCTCTTGCGACGGGCAATCTGTGTGAATAGCTGCAGATTAAGCAGTTTAGGTAGAAAATGAATGAAAATTTCTTCTTCCGGCAAATCCCTTACATGGCCTGTGGCGGTTACGTGCCAGCGCCGACAGAAACTAGCATAGGAGTAACAGGTGCCGGCAGCAGGGGGCTGGGGCGGCAAAGCTGACCCGCCGCCCAGGGGAGCCTGGCAGAAAAAGGGGAGTTGGCAAAAACTTCAAAATTGTCGCCGTATTTAGGGCGTAAAAATAGAGCTTAGCATACATATTGTTTAACTTGTCCGTTGATAAGGGGCTATTTTCCCAAATTCTGCATGAAGTATATCCTATCCCTGCTGCTGGCACTTTGCTGCAGCTCCCTGCTAGTTGCGCAGCCCAGAAATGAGCAAACCACCATTCTATGGGGAAGGCCCTATGAAGAATCCCGGCGATCTACCCTGGCCGATGTGATCGGACATGACGCCTCCGGCATCTATACGCTTAGTTTTAAGGCTGGAATGTTTTACGGCCTGAACTCCAGGTTTACTCTGGAGCATTATGATATCAACATGGACCAGGCCCGTACCGTAGAGATCGACCTGGAACACAATAATGCCAAACGAAGCCTGGAGCGGATTGTGCACTACAACAATCGCCTGTTTATGTTCACCTCACAGGCCGATCAGAAGAGCAAGGTCAATAGCCTGTACATTCAGCCCATTAATAAAACCAGCCTGTTGCCCGAAGGGGAGCCCCGGCAGGTGGCCCGCATTGATTATAGCGGTCATTCCAAAAACAACAGCGGATCGTTTGGCTTTGAAGCATCCCGGGACTCTACCAAGTTTCTGATCTTCTACAACCTGCCCCACGACTCCCGGGAGCAGGAACGCTTCGGTTTTCATGTGCTGGACTGGGAAATGAACCCCCTGTGGGAGCAGCAGATCGAGCTGCCCTATAAAGAAGACCTTTTTGAGGTAGAGCGCTATAAGGTTGATGACCAGGGCAATATCTATCTGCTGGGCCGTATCTTTAACCAAAAACGCAAGCTGCGCAGACGGGGGGAGCCGAACTATAAGTACCAGATCCTGGCCTACCGGAATGAGGGTACTCTGCTGACAGAATACCCGGTAGAGATGCCCGGCAGATTCCTGACGGATATGCAGCTGGCCATCCTGCCCAATCAGAACCTGGTGTGTGCCGGTTTTTACTCCAACGAAGGTACTACCAGCATCAAAGGCAGTTATTACCTGACCCTTGATAGCAAGAGCAAGCAGGTGACCCGCCAGAGTGTAAAGGAGTTTGGGGCCGATTTTCTTACCGAAACCCTCTCAGACAGCAAGGCCCGAAAGACCAAGTCCAGGATAGAGAAGGGAAAGAACATAGAGCTTTACCAGTTTGATCTGGACAACCTGATTCTGCGCGAAGATGGCGGCGCCATTCTGGTGGGGGAGCAGTACTTTGTGCGGCGGGTTACCTATACCAATGGGCGCACCACCACTACCCGCACCCTTTATTATTACAACAACATCATTGTGGTGAATATTGACCCCCGGGGGGATATTGCCTGGGCACATCAGATCCGCAAAAGTCAGCGAACGGTAGATGATGGGGGATTCTACTCCTCCTATACCATGGCGGTAGTAGCGGATAAGCTTTACTTTATCTTCAATGATCACCCCCGCAACCTGGCCCCTAAAAAGAACAAGTTCTACTCCATGAATACAGCCAGCAAAGAAGCACTGGTGGTACTGGTGGAGGTGGATAGCCAGGGACAGCAAACCAAAACGCCCCTCTTTATGTCGGCCGATGCCGAGGTGATCATTCGCCCCAAAGTATGCGAGCAAATTGCTCACAACCAGCTGGTGGTATTTGGGCAGCGCAAACGCAACCACCGTTTTGCCAAAATAACCTTTACAGCAGCCGATCGTCCTCTGGAGGAAGTATCAACGAAATAGGGGGCAGGCGCCGGCATAGAAAGAGCGGGGGTGCAGCAATGCAGCCCCCTTTTTGTGGAAATAGGGGTATAGAAAGGGGTATCCGGCCGGTTAGCCTGCTTTGTCAGGAGCAGAAGATTTTCCTGTGTAGGGGCATGAACCATGGTAGGTGGGGTGCGTAGATACTAAGGAGAATTTTTTGACATTTAACATATAGTACGTATGGATAATTTTGTTTTGCTGTACCACTTTGAGGATAAAAAGGCCGAGCAGGTTTTTGAAAAGGAGATCGCAGATCGCTTTTCCCGCCACACCACAGAGCAAACGGGTAATGTGCGTTATTTTGGCTTTGCCGAACGGGCCGAGCCTGCCGCTGTTGATAAGCTGAATACCATCCTGAACCGGGTAGACATTGGCACAAAAGATTATGTAGCCCTGTACCATGCAGGTAAGAGTGATCCGGACATGATCCAGCGCCAGATGCTGGTGGGGCATGATACCCATGTAGAGAAAAAAGTCCAGCGTCTCTCGGAAGATGCCCATCGGGATAGTCTGAGCCGTCTGCTGGAGTACAGGTATGATAAAGTAAATCAACAGCCTAAAAACAGGTCATAAACGCTCATTACCCTATATAAACCCAGATGCCGGATCCTGCCCCAGGGCAGAGGTCCGGCATTATTCTTTTTGCGCCCCGAGGGGATGGACAGGGGGGGAGGGATGTGACAATCAGGTGTCATAATGGCATTATATGGAGAATGAGTAGAGGGATTTGCTGACAAAATTTCAGATTTAGGGGCAGGCAGGAGGCTGATCAGGCTATTTTTTGGGCTTGGTATAGGCTTTGTAGCACTTAGGGTGTATAGCATTTAACACTGTAAACCCTAGCACATATGTTACTGATAAAAAAAGGAGGTAGTATGAATCAGCTAAGCAAAACCAACGGTACGCTATTTCCCAGCTTTTTTGATCTTACCCGGGAATGGATGGATTGGAACAATAGCAACTATGCTGCATCCGGCAGCAGCATTCCGGCTGTAAACATCCGGGAAACGCAGGAAAACTTTGAAGTGGAAATGGCGGCGCCCGGCATGGCAAAGAAAGACTTCAGAATTGAGCTGGACAATGGGCTGCTAACCATTTCTGCAGAACGCAACCAGGAGCAGGAGCAGCAAAATGAGGGCCGCTACACCAAGCGGGAGTTTAGCTACTTCTCCTTCAGCAGGTCCTTTACCCTGCCCAAGAATGTGGTAGATGAAGAAAAGATTGCCGCCAGGTATGAAGATGGGGTGCTACGCCTGCTGATCCCAAAACGGGAAGAAGCAAAACCTCGTCCACCCAAGCAAATTTCCATTCGCTAATGCATAAAAAGAGCGGGTCTCAGTGAAAGGCCCGCTTTTTTTGTGACTGGACTGCTTAGCGGCCCTTCAGGATCCTGCGCCTTTCAACATCGGGCAGTAGCCAGGTAACCATGCCCAAGAGGGGCAAAAAGGCGCACAGCTCAAACACATACTGGATGCTGGTACGGTCGGCCAGCTCGCCCAGCACGGCAGAGCCTATGCCGGCCATGCCAAAAGCAAAACCAAAGAACAGGCCCGATATGGTACCGATCCTACCCGGCACCAGCTCCTGGGCATAGACCAGAATGGCCGAAAAGGCAGAGGAGATGATTACCCCAATGCACATGCTCAGCACGGCGGTCCAGAACAGGTCTACATAGGGGAGAAGCAGGGTAAAGGGGGTGGCGCCCACAATTGAGATCCAGATCACCCATTTGCGGCCAATACGGTCGCCCACAGGCCCCCCGATAAAGGTGCCCGCTGCTACGGCAAACAGAAATAAGAACAGGTAAACCTGCGAGCTCTGCACCGATACGCCAAATTTCTGGATCAGAAAAAAGGTAAAGTAGCTGTGCATGCTGGTCATGTAAAAATACTTGGAGAAGATCAGTACCAACAGAATTGCCAACGCATACACTACCTTCTTTTTAGAAAGCACCTCCTGCTGCATCTGCCCTGTAGCAGCGGTGCTTTTTCTTTTATGATGGGGCAGGTGTAGGCTATACCATCCTCCCAGGCGGTACAGGATCACAATGGCCAGCAGGGCGCCCAGGGAAAACCAGAGCACATTGCCCTGCCCAAAGGGAACAATGATAAGGGCCGCCAGCAGCGGGCCAAAGGAGCTGCCTGCATTGCCCCCTACCTGAAAGAGCGACTGCGCCATGCCATGCCTGCCCCCGGACGCCATGCGGGCCATGCGCGAAGCTTCTGGATGGAATATGGCTGATCCCATGCCAATAAGGGCCACTGAAATCAGCACCAGCGGGAAGGTGGCCGCCTGGGACAGCAGCACCAGGCCAAGCAGTGAAAAGCCCATACCGATGGCCAGCGAGTAGGGCATTGGTTTGCGATCGGTATACCAGCCTACCAGAGGCTGCAGCAGCGAGGCTGTAAGCTGAAAGGACAGGGTAATCAGTCCCACCTGCGAAAAGCTCAGCTGGAGGGTGTCTTTTACAAGGGGGTAAATGGAGGGGATAAGCGATTGCAGCGTGTCATTCAGCAAATGTGAAATGCTGAGTGCAAAGAGCACCGGAAAAACGGTGCCCTCTGCTGCCTGTCTCACCTTGTCCGGAGCTTCCTGTAGTAGTGGCGCCATAAGCCTTCGCAAAAAGGCAAAGCTATGGCATTGGGGGCAAATTGTAGGGAGATTGCTGCCAGAAAATTAAGTGCCTGGAAGGAGTGGCGGTGCGGGGCCGTACACTGGCCGGCAGGGGGCTACTGCACCTTTTCCTGTACCACCAGAATAAAATCTGCGGTATTTCGGTTTGCCTTCTCCAGTTTTTTAACCCCCTGCTGCTCCAGGGTGGTGATAGTGGCAATGCGCAGCTCTGGTTGCTGCTGTAGCAGGTACCAGACAATGCCCTCCCGGTTCTTGCTATGGTAGGCGCCATTCAGGTGCAGGATTTTTCCCTTTTCCAGATGCTGTAAAATAAAGTGGGCCATGGTGGCATCTTTAATGGCTTGCGCCTTCACCAGGTTTTCGCTGCTGGCTGGGTTGCCATGGCCGCCCATGCTGTGCAGCATGGCCTGATAGCCCGGCAACTGCAGATCTACCACTATGGGCAGGGGGGCTATCCAGCGCCTGGCTTCTGCCGAGAGCGAGTCAAGGGCTTCCAGGCCCTGCCGGTACACCAGGTTGGCATAGCGGCGGGGGATGTTGGAGGCAATGACGGGCAGCCCCTGCTCCCGGGCAAAATCCAGCAGCGGTTTATAGTCGGTAGGATAGCCGGGCCAGACCTTGGCCTCGCTCAGCAGGTGCTTTTCGGGGATCAGGCCCTGCAGGTATTCATCCAGCACCAGCTGGTTGTCGGCCTCAAACATTTCCATGGCCAGCTGCAGCTGCGGGTTTTTGGCATGCAGGGCCCGGGCAAGGGCGAGCTGTAGGCGGTGGGCAATGGGGTTGCCATGGAGTTCGCCAAAAAAGACCACATCGGCCTGCTGCACTTCTTCTACCAGCCGGCTAAAATCGGCGGGCCTGCCTGTGCTGTGAAAGATCCGGTAGGCGGCCAAATCCTGAGCAAAACCTTGCAGGGGGGTAGAAAAGATCATAAGCACAAGCAGGCAGGGGTAAAGGCAACGCATAGGGGCTGAACTACGAAAAATGGTAGATGCATAATAGCCGCATGAGGCATGGGAATGAAAAAAGTGGCCGCCTGCGGTCTGCCTATCAAGATAGCGGTTATGTCCCAAAAAGCCAATCGTCCTGGTGTGTTGAACAATAGCCGGGCTGTATGTAGTTTATCAGTACATCACCTACTACTAGCCAGAACTACTACAAATGGAAGAAGAACCTTTAGGGCAGGCACTTCGCACCTACATCACCACCAAGATCAGGGAGCTGGGCGAATGGGTAAAGCCAGATCCGGCAGATTCCCTGCTGCTGCAGGTGCTCAAGCTTATGTACAAAAGTGTAGTGGTGTTGCTGCTAACGGCCCTGTCGCCGGTGGTGCTCCTCTTTCTGATCATTTCTTTTGTTGGGGGATTTTAAGAAACACAGCATGCTTATTCTACGCTCTCCTGTATTTATTGCCTGCTGCCTGCTGTTTGTGCTGCATCAGCTGTTGCAAAAAGGCATGGGTGTTTCCATGCCGTTCCTGGATGCTTACCTGGACAGTTTTCTGGCCATGCCCATTCTGCTGACCCTTCTGGTGGTAGAGCGGCGCCTGCTCTTTAAGCGGGGCAATCATTACCGCCTTACAGCCCTGGAGGCAGTAGTGGCTACCAGTTTTATCATTCTCATCTCAGAGCTGGTGTTTCCGGCCTTCTCCAGTCGCTTTACGGCCGACTGGCGGGATGTAGTGGCCTATTCTGCAGGAGCACTGCTTTTTATGCTCACAACCAACCGATTTGGTGTGGTCTGATGGGGGAACCTGCCGCGTGCACCGGAGTTGAGAGGATTATGGATACTACCCCCCCCCTCGCTTTACTGCACGATGGCCTGGTCCGGGCTCAGTCGGTGTTGCTTACCGGGCCAGCCACCCCACTACTCCCTGGGCGGTACGTACAAAGGCAAATTCTCCAAAATGGGCCAATACTTCAACTGAGCTGTTCTCCTCCAGTTCCCGTACGGGCACAGCCTGTGGTGTGGCCTGGCTGCGCAGCAGGCTGGGGGCTGCTACCTGCAGCGGCTGGCCGCTGGTGGCAGCGCTTACATAGCGCTTGGGCACAAATCCCTGGCGCTGGTCGGGCAGCGAGATGCGGTACCAGTCGCCTGCCTGGGCTATGATCTGCACAAAGGTATCGCGTGGCAGCTGGTCCAGTACCGCCTCTGCAGTGCCGGGCCCCGAGCGCAGGTTCAGCTGAGTAGCGGTGATCTTGTAGGCCTGGGCCTGGTAGCTGGTGTCCAGCGGGCTGGCTTCTACGGCTGCTTCCAGTGTACGGATGTAGTTGATGGGGTCTTTGCTGCCGCGCTGATAAATGCCAAAATGCAGGTGGGGCGGTGTGCTGCGGGCATTTCCGGTATTGCCTACCAGCCCAAGGGTATCCCCCTGCGCAACCCGTCTGCCGGAGGCTACCAGCTGCGAATCGAGGTGGGCAAAATAGTAGGTGTGGCCCCGCTTGATATCCTGCATCCAGATCACTTTACCGCCCAGCCGGTTGGTGCCTACCCGCGAAACTACACCGGAGGTGGGGGCTACTACCGGCGTGCCGCGCGCCGCAAAAATATCCACGCCCTCGTGGCTGCGCTGCCCGCCATCCCGATCGGCTCCATAAAAACTGCCTATGGAGCGGTTTGAGGCGCCTGATACAGGGTTGATCAGCACAGGGGTAAGGTTAAGGGAAAGGGTGTAGTAGACATCTGTGAGCAGTTGTGGCTGCAGGCGCAACAGGCAGTGCTGGTCCTGCCGAAACTCATAGTTGAACTGCAGGCTGGAGTCGGCCTGCACCACTTCAGATGCCTGTCGGTCCCAGCGATTGTTTTGCCAGACAAAAAGATCCAGATAGAGTGTGGTAGTAGGCTCAGCGGTAAGGGCGCCATCTACGGTAAGGACCTGCCCCTCCCGGCCGTCAAAGCGATAGGAGCGGGCATCAGGCGTAGCGGCGGCAAAGTAGCCCGCTTCGCTTAAGGGCAGGCGTATTTGTACCGAGTCGGTAAAGACCCGCTGCCCGGCAGCCAGCCAGCGTTGCGCCATGGGGGTTTGGTCCAGGCCGGCTTTTTCCAGCGAACGGATGTATTGCTCATAAGGGGGTATGCTGGTAAGGGCTTGTTTGATTGATCCGTTGCAGCCGACCAGTACCAGGGCCAGCAGCACAATCAGGGAGTGTAGTAGTTTCATGTGTGGTAATTGCCTCATTGTCAGCTTATTTTTACGGGGCCAGCGTAATCTGGTTTTTGTCTGGCAGGGGGTCTGGAGGCCGGTCAAAGCGGTAGGGAAGGGGGTAAAAAAATAAGCACCCGTTCTGGCGGGTGCTTATGAAGGCTAAGATCAGGCAGGGTAGCCCTGCTTAGATGCGGTCTATCCAGCTTTTGATCTTGTCTTTGGTTTCGCCAGTCTTCTGCTGAAGTCTGCCTAACCATTCATCTTCCTTGCCCTCCTGATAGGTAACATCGTCGTCGGTCAGGTTACCATACTTTTGCTTCAGGCTTCCTTTGATCTCGTTCCAGTTACCTCGGGCTCTATATTCTTTTGAATGCATAATTCTATGAAATTGGTTTGTTTATAGGTACGGAAGAACATAAAATAAGGTTTTTGGACTCAGCAGGCCCTGTTATTTCAGGTGCAGCTCCAATAGCCACAGGCTGTTGCCATTCATGCTGGCCGAAGGGCTGGTTATGGGGTATACCCTTTAGGTGATTCTGCACTAGCCGCAGCTGTTTGAAGGTATTGTAGCGAATCTCCTATCGCTGCAGGCGGTAGGCCACCACCCGGTTGTCGCTAAAGGTAGGCACCAGCAGCAGGTTTTGCTCCGGCACGTAGGTAATGTCGGCCGAATTGATCTTGTCGGCCTTGGTGTCCAGCAGTTTTACCTTCTCCTTGCCCCGCTCTACATAATAGACTTCACCCTGCCAGTTGGAGACCAAAAAGGTGTTTTCGTCCACAATGCCAATGCCATCGCCACTGCCAATACCGCTGGCCAGCACGTCCCCTTCGCCCTCGGCTGTTATCTGCTGAAAATCTGAAGATGCCAGGTAAACAGCTCCATTGTGGTAGGCCAGCCCGTTGGGCGAGCTCAGGCCGTTTTCCTTCCATACCCGTACCTTGTCATTTTCCAGGGCATAGATCTTGTTGTCCTGCATGTCGGTAAAGAGGATCATGCCATTGGCCGCTACGGGATCGTTCAGAAATTTGGCTCCTTTTACAGGATAGCGCTTGCTGATCTTGCCATTGGCATCAATGGCCACCAGCGCATCAATATCGGTTACATACAGGGTGCCTCCCTGCATCGCCATGCCTTTTGGGGCATGCAGGCCACTTACCCATTCCTTTTGCACCAGCTTGCCATCCAGTGACAGCTTGGAGATAAACCCTTTACCATCTTTGTCAGTTGGGTTGCCCACAATGTTGCTGACATAGAGCATGTTTTCGTCCGGATTGTAGAAGACCGATTCAGGAACGTCCAGCTCAGCTTCTGTAGCCCAGGCCTGTTCCAGCCGCGGAGCCCGGGTGCTGGCATCGGCCTGGCTGGCGGTGGTATCAGCCGCAGGGGCCTGGCTGGTGGTGTCGGCTTCTCTGCGACTGTCGCAGGCGCCAAATAAAAGGGAGCTGCCTACCAGCAGCATGCCTATCTTTTTCATGGGATAAGGAATTGGTTGATGATGGATTTTTTATTTAAAAAGCAGTTTTTACCCCTTTTGTTTGCGGTTGGGAGTGAGGGGGGAGAGGCAGCCGGATCTGGACAGCAGGATGGAGCAAAACCAGATGCAGGGCATGTTTGGCCAGCTATCGTCAGGCAGCAGAAGGGTATAGGCCCCCTAGCTGCTGGGCATTGCAACCAGTGCCTGCCCGGTATTTTTTTTGGTAAATCGGAGCCTTATTTTTTGAACATTCCCTACAGGTGCGCGTTCAAAATGAAGTACGAACTAATTTTTCAAACTAATTCTAACATTATGGAAACCAGAACAACAGAGTTTAAAAACAGACCAGCTGCCAACAATAATCCCGAGCACAAAGAAGGGCCAGTAGCCACTGCTATTGAAGAGCAAACCGCCAAAATCCCTTCAGATGTGTTTCTGTGGGCTGCTCTTGGTTCAATGGCTGCTTCTCTCACCCTTAAAGTACTGGGGAAAGATGAGACGGCCCTGTTTGTGGGCCAGTGGGCTGCTCCCTTCCTGCTTTTGGGTACTTACAATAAGATTGTTAAGCTGGAAGGCCACGACTGATCCTAAGGCGTTAACGATTAAACGTATTTTGTTGAGTAAAAAGGGAAGCCCACCGGCTTCCCTTTTTTTACAGGCCAATGGTTAATCTTGCTGGTGAACAGTACTGTTTAAACCTGCGGTAGAGAAGTGCTAATATAAATAGTACAACTTCTGCATGCTGAGTAAGAGGCCATAATCAGCTCGTTGGCTGGTTTTGCTAAGGGATAAGATAAAAAAGGTCAACAATTTAGAGAGTGCTGCGTTAGAAACAAAGGATGCAACCATCAATTTTTTAAATACCTAAAGTACAATATTAAATTTTTGAGATTATGAAAAAGAGATTTCTTACACCTATAGCAGCAGTAGCAGTTGCCAGCCTAACGGTATTTGGCTGTGCAAGCTCAAATGATACCCGTGAAGCAACCGCCTATGGCACCCCTCAGAATACTACTGTGTATGATGACGATGCCACTACTGAAACACAAGGCACAACCGCTACAGACTATGGTACCACCGAGACGCAGCCGGTAAGCGATACCCAAACAGGTACTACCTATGGAACTGAAACCCAGACGCAGGGGATGGAAACGGACCGGATGTCAAATACGGAAGTAGGCATGCGCGATACCGACCTGTTTAGTGAAATTGATAATACCGAGCAGTACAGCGTTATGGACCTGGCGCGTATGGACCCCAACTTCTCTACCTTTGTACGTCTGGTAGATCAGGCCGGGCTAACCGCCTCTCTTGAGCAGATGGACGGTCCAATCACTGTTTTTCTGCCTACCAATGCTGCCTTTGAGGAGCTGCCTAAGGAGCGGTATGACTACCTGACCAATACTGAGAACAATGCTGAACTGGTGCGCATTCTGCAAGCCCATGTACTGGCCTCAGAGGTAACCTCTATCCAGTTTACAGGTCGTCAGGTGATCGAAACTTCTCAGGGTAACCAGATACCCGTATATACAGAAGGCGGCACAGCTGCCGGTGGCATCACCAGCATTACCATTGGGGGTGCCTCCATTATTCAGCAGGATATTGACGCCTCTAATGGTGTGATCCATGTGATCGACGGAATCATTATTCCGGAAGATGATCGTGGCAATACCATTATGGACTAAGCTTTTCCCTCTCCGGAGGGTAACTATTCAACAAGAGGCCATCCCATAGGGGTGGCCTCTTTTTTCTGTTCCGGACAATAAAGGAGCCTTCCTGAAATTACATGCTGTGAACTGCTGTGCTATACTGTAGCGTAGTAGCCAGAACATTTGTTCCAGGCATTTAGCTTACCTGCACAGTCGGGTCGTGTAGGCTGGTTGGAGCCTTTGGCTCGGATGTCCATCCAGTGCTACTGTCCTGATAGGTGTTATTTGTAAAGTAAAGGCAAAGCCTCAGCGGGCTTCTGTGCGGGGCGGTTCCTGTGGTTGTGTGGTTGATCCGCTAGTGGTGGCCCCAGCCGGGGGGTGAGAGGAAGGTCTTGGTGGGAAAATATGTTGCAAGCGGATGAGATCGCTTTTTTGCATGAGCAAGTGTACAAGGGGTGCCAGAAGATATTCCCGCAATCGGTCGACCAAGTATCCGGCCATGAATATTCCAAAGGTAATCAGAAGCAGGTATCCAAAGTGAAGCATAGCGCTGCCTTGCAGGCTTGTTGTGAATACTTGCTCTATAAGGTGCTGGCGCATTAGGGGGTGGTCATGAAAAAGATAAACTCCCAGCACATAAGGCGATATGCTGTTGATTAGGCCGCTATGCAGACTGAACCGTTTGAACATAAAAAAAAAGGCAATAGCGGAAAGCAGCACAATGGGGTTGTTGTAGGCAAAAACAAGGCTAATTCCCTTGCCAGTGAGGTGTTCTATGCTGGCATAGGCAAGCAAAAAGAGTAGGAGCGAACAACCCATGTAAACGGCAGGCGACCACTTGGCGAGTTTGGCGGTACTGTAATGCCTGCGGATGTACTGGCCCAGCAGGTAGATGTGGATAAAGCTAACAAGTGAAAAACCCCTGTTAAAGCCCATGGCCGAGTCTTCAAAGAGCAACCCACCTACACAATTCAGGAACGTTAGGCTGAGAACTACAAAGAGAAACTGCTTTTTTGAGAAGGAATCAACCGCTCGGTTGAGGAGCGGGCTTAGTAAGTACAGTGCAAAATAAGCTGTAATGAACCACCAGGTGCCGGCAAAGATAGGCATCAGGCTTTCCAGTAGCTTTACTACTCCTAACTGGTGGAGGGGTGTGCTTTCCAGAGCTACCAGAAAAAGCAGGGAGTAAAAGGTGGTTTGCAGGATCAGGCTCAGCGCCGTTCGGATCTTGAGTCGTATCCGATAGTAGCCTGAAATGAACACAAAGCAATTTACTGCCAAAACCAGAAAGCTTTTGAGCAGAATGTAGATAAGGTCGGTGGACGTAGTGAGGGTAAAGGTTTCGCCCGACCCTACGCCAGCTCCATGCACCAGCAGATGAAATCCAATGATCATCAGCATTAGTACAATTCTCAGTAACTCTATATTTGACTCTCTGCTTACCGGAGTAGTAGTCAGAAATTTCATAAATCGTAACACTTGGTGTAGGAAAAGAATGTATGCCCAACCTGCGGTACCAGCAGCCTGAGGCTACGGTGCCCTTTCTGGTAATGTTCCTTGGGGAAAGGCTCTGCCCTCAGGAGCAGAAAAAAGGAAGCTGTGTAGTAGCAGCCAGGCTAAAAAAGTTAGATGTACCCCATTGAGCAGAACGAAGGCTCAAAACAGGGGTGCCATCAGGGTGGAGTAGGGGTGGTATGGTTAGCTAAAAAAATCATAGCGATCTTTTCCGTAGAAGGAAAGAGAATTACTAGCCTTGAACGGCAGGTTGATACTAAGGTTTCAAAACCTGCGCTATCGGTGCGGCCAGATCGAAAGCCTTTTTTATCCCGGCTTACTCTTTAGTAGACCAGCAGGGCCAGGCGGTTGTTCTGGCGTTTGGCTTGCAAGGCCCATTGGCGGGCTTCCTCCAGTCGGCCCATTGCTTCATAAATCACTGCCAGATTATAGGCAGCCTTTGCAGCATCTTTGGAAGTGCCCTGGGCTATGGGAGTGAGCAGGCTGATGGCGGCCGGCCAGTTTTCATTTGCCATCAGGGCAGCGGCTACTTCCAGCTTTTTCATAGAATAGTAGGGACGGATGTAGCTGACAGGCTGGGGATAAAGGCGTTTCCAGTATTCATTGCCCGTGTGCCAGGCCAGCTCGTTTATGGTGGGTCCTGCTTTGCCGATAGAGGGGCCTACGGCCAGCAGTCCGCTGATCACAGGCCTGGACTGGTAAGGCTTTTCTTCTGTAAGGGCGATGCGGTCCAGCTGGCGGCCGGTACTGTCATAAAGGGCCCACTTGGTTTTCGTTTGCAGGGTATAATAGGCTGTTTTAGAAACACTGCCATCCTCATTTTTAATCCGCTCAGTTTCCTGGTGCATGGCAACCTCAAAGCCCTCCAGGGCTAGCAGGAGGTGGTAGGGGTGCTGGCGATACACCTCTCCGATCTGCGCTATGCTCAGGGGTTCGTCAGCAGCCTGCTGCAGGTGCTGTGCCGTATCGGCATGCACCAGCTGGTAGGTACTATCCAGAGCTATGGCGGCAAGGGTCCCTAAAAAAGCCTCGTGCGCCCCCTGGGTGATTGCTTCAATTTTCCGCTCCCGGTCATAGGGCAGGAGCGCGGGATTAAAGCGGTTCAGTACCACTACTTTCCATTGCTCGTTGGTAATGGCTACCTCTGCCGGGCGAAGGGTGTTAATATACAGCTGCGAGGTGCAGCTGCTCAGGCTGCAGGCCAGAAGCACGCCAATACACAACAGGAAGGCAGGTTTTTTCATAGAACGGCAAGTTACACAAGCCTGTTCAATACGTCAATATTCTACCATTTATTTGAATTATTAGAATAGGGGAATTGCGCACAAAGCCGTCCGCAGGCTTGGCTGCTGCTATACATAAGCTGAAGCGGAGCCAGCTTCTTTGCCAAAAGGAGTTAGTAATTGTGAACTGAATCCTGCATATGGCTGGTTTTGAGCCGCTGCATGCAGGCAAAGGTGAGGATAAAGCCGTAGATCATGGTTTCCAGAAACACCAGCATGGCCAGTACAAGAGGGCCGAAGGTGACATTGAGGGGCAGGTTGCCCTGAACGGCCTCTATAAAGCCAGGATTCAGCCAGCTGTAGGCACCTATGAATATGCTGAAGATAAGGGCGCCCACCAGTAAAATTACCATGCCTACGCCCAGGCCTTTAAAATAGGTCCAGTAAGAGCGTGTGTGATGTTTGAAATACTGCAGGCCTTTGTAGACGACAAAAAAGATGAACACCAGGTTGAAAAATCTGAGCCAGGATCTTTCTTCCAGCCCCAAAAGTGACATCAGCAAAAAGAAACCAATGTTGGCGCCGGCCAGGATAAGGCCATACCGGATACCGATCTGCTCAATGGTAATGCGTTTTTTATCTGTGGCTTCCATGGGTCCTCCTTTTTTTCTAAAGAACTCAGCATTGCCTTAACTGTTGCTAAAAAAGCAAAAAGGCTGGGAATGAAAGCCTTGTCTCCTTCGGCTGTATTCCTACCGGATGCTCGTATAGCCGCCCAGCACGCCTTTTTTAGAAAGGACCAGCTGCCAGAGCTGGTTGTTGCGTGCTCTGAAGGAGCCGGCGCTTGATAGCAAATAATAGGTCCACATGCGGTAGAAGCGTTCGTCATACTCCTGCTTTAGCTCCTGCCAGTGGCTGGTAAAATTCCGGTGCCAGGCCATCAGGGTAGGGTCATAATGGGGGCCAAAGTTATGCAGGTCTTCTACAATGAAAAGGTGCTCCATAGCCCGGCTCAGTTGTTTGAGGGAGGGTATCAGGCAGTTGGGAAAGATATAGGTGTCGATAAAGGGATCGGGTGCGGTCTTAGAGAAGGGGTGTCCTATGGTATGGAGCAAAAAGAAACCTTCATTGTGCAGGCAGCGGGCGGCTACCTGCATATAAGTGCGCATGTTGCGATGCCCCACAGCCTCGGCCATGCCAATGGATACAATATGGTCAAAAGGTTCATGAATGTCCCGATAGTCCTGAAAGCGTAATTCTATTGGCAGTCCCTCGCACAGCTGTCTGCCCAAGGCCAGCTGTTCGTGTGAGATGGTGATGCCTACCACTTCAGCCCCATAGCGCTCTGCGGCAAATTTGGCAAAACTGCCCCATCCGCAGCCAATATCCAGTACACGCTGACCCGGCTGAAGGCCTATTTTGCGGCAGATCAAATCCATTTTGTCCTCCTGGGCCTGGTCCAGGCTAGTGGCTTCTTTCCAGTAGCCGCAGGTGTAGGTCATGCGCCTGTCCAGCATGCGCTGGTACAGCCGGTTGCCAATGTCATAATGCCGGTGAATGTTCTCTACCGCTTTTTGTTTTGTTTGCCGGTTGCTGATCCGGGCAAGCAGCACATCCAGCTTGCCCCGCCAGCTGAGGCGGGCCCGTTTGTAAAGATCAGCCCTCAACGCCCGGTAAAAGAATTCGTCCAGCTGCTGGCAGTCCCACCAGCCCTCCATATACGACTCACCCAGACCCAGCGTGCCCTGCTGGAGCACGCGCTTGTAAAAGGCTGGATTGTGGATCTGAAGGTCCCAGGGGTCCGGCCCATTGATCTCAATATCAGCAAGGGATAAAATGTCAGCCACATGCTGGCGTAAACGTGCGGTGCTCATGCGGGTAGATTGGGAGGTAAATGCACACGGTTGGCTATCAGGCAGTGCCCACTTTAATATACAAATTTTTTTGGCAGTTGCTGTACTGCTGCTGGCGTGCCGGCTGTCAGCTGCATGCTGAGGACTAAATGGTCGGCTGGCCACAAAAGGAAGACCAAAAGGGATGTGATAAAATTGCCTGAGCGATAACGTTTAATCTTATATTTAAATGATAAACAATTTTGCACTACCCTTTCAAATAGTATAATGCAGGAAGTTTGTTTATGAAATCAATAAACAATCTAAAAAACAAATATTAGCAAGTAAAATCTTGCTGAGATAAACAGAATTAAGAAACCAGATAATCCATATTTGTTTATAATTTATTAAATATTCTAAAACAATATCGCATGTGCTCTGTTAAGGTTATCATGCGTTAAATCTTTATCCAATCTATTTTCCATCATGCAAAAACAACTTAACACCCCAAGCCCCTATCGCACCCTACTGAAAGGGATGCTGGGCCTGTTCCTTGGACTACTGGCAGTTGCCTGTACCCCAGACGAGGAGGTGCTTCCCGCCGATGAGGCGCAGGAGGTAAATCTTGATCTCTATGCCCTGCTGGAGCGGTATAACCAGCAGGCTAGTGGGGAGCAGGAGCGCCATGCAAACGCCGCTAAGGCCAAAAAGCCCAGTTTTAGTACCCTTACTGTAGCTCTGGCCAAAAGTGGCCTGATGGGTACAGTGGCCAGCCAGCAACTAACCCTTTTTGCCCCGACCGACGAGGCCTTTGCTGCCCTGGGTCTGAATAAGCAAAACATTGGCTCGGTTCCCAATCTGCGGGAGATCCTGCTCTACCATGCGGTTGCCGGCAAGGTATATGCGGCTGATCTGAGCAATGGTTTTGTGCCTACACTCAATGGTGCAGCAGTAGAAATAACACTGGGAAGCAGCGTAATGGTAAACAGTGCTACAGTAGTTTTAGCGGATATCAAAGCACGCAATGGTGTGCTGCATGCCATAGACCAGGTGCTGCTGCCCCCGGATATGAACCTGGTAGAACTGGCCCTTAGCTTTGATCCGGAATTCTCCATTCTGGTAGAAGCCGTTCAGAAAGCGGGTCTGGTGAATGTGCTGGCAAGCGGAGGCCCCTATACCGTATTTGCTCCCACCAATGCTGCTTTTGCCGATCTGCTGGCTGAGCTGGGTGCCTCCAGTCTGGATGATATCCCCCTGCCCGTGCTTACAAAAGTACTGCTCTACCATGTGGTAGAAGGACGCGTGTACTCCAGTGATCTGAGCAGCGGCGATGTGCCTACCCTGGCCGACCAGACCTTTCGGGTGAATACCGAAACCCTGACCATCACCGATGCCAATGGACGGGAAGCTGGCCTTGTGGCACCCCTACTGGATGTGCAGGCTACGAATGGGGTGGTTCATGTACTGGATAAAGTAATACTCCCCGATCTCAGCATGTAATGGTGTTTTGTTGACTGGTGGAGAGGGGGCCGTGCAAACGGTCCCCTTTTTTTGTAGCACAGCTTCTGCCCCCAGGGATGCCTCCAGGGCTGCTTAGGCATTTGTTATGCAGGTGCTGGCCCATATTGGCGCCTTTCAAGAAGGGCTGTGAAGTAACTAATGCGCAGCAGGTGGGTACAAAAAGTAAATAGGGTGCCGAATTGTGTAAATGACTGAAAACGTGTATCTTAAATTATGCGTTTTCCTGTACCCCTTTTTGCCTGTATGGTTGGTTGTTTGCTGGCAACACAGCAGGCCTATGGGCAGTATGAGCCCGCAGCCCGGCAGCAGAGGGGGCAGCTGCCTGCATTTCTGTTTGAGGACTTTTTGCCTGCCAGCGTGCTGTTTAAGTCCGGCACCACAGCCAGGATAGCCTTTAACTACAATTGCATTTCAGAAGAAATGGTGTTTGTGCGGGAGGGAAAACTGCTGGCGCTTGATATGCCCGATGTGGATACCATTTTTATTCAGCACCGCAAGTTTGTCCCTGTCGATAATGCTTATTTTGAAGTGCTTACTACCCCTTCCGGGCTTGTGTATGTGCGGCATAAGACGCTTGTAACCAAAAAAGGAAAGCCGGCCGGCTATGGGGGCTATTCCGAAACGGCAGCCATCAGTACCCTTAATAGTTATGAGTTTGAAGAGAATGTGGTGCCACTCTCGGTGTATGCGGGTGCAGAGCTGAAAGATGCCAGCCGCTTCTGGATCTGGCAAGATCATCGGCTGGTAGAAGTGAGTACGCCCAAGCTGCTTCAAAAGGTTTTTCCCGATCACAGGCAACACATCCAGCACTATGCCCGGGAACATAGGCTGGAGCGCTTTACACAGGAAAAGCTGCTGATGCTCCTGGCGCAGCTGCAGTAGCAGCATAGATAGACGGTCAGGCCCCCCTAGACGTGCAGCATACACTGTTTAGGCAAAGAACCAGTTCAGTAAATAGTGGGTTGGGATAAAGATCAGCAGGGGGTAGGCGGCCATCATCAGCATCAGGTAATACTTAGAGGGAATATGGTATTGGGGGGTATTGCCCGGCCCAAATACCCAGTTGATGTTGGCAGAAGGCTGGGTAAGCTTGTAGCACAAGAACAGAATTCCCCAGGCCAGCAGCGTCTGCGCATAGAGCGCCTCCGGCGTGTAGCCCCACTTCAGCAGCATCAGGATCAGCAAGACCGGCAATACCACATGAAAAAGCGACAGCAGCCGCAACAGAAGGGGGTGCCTGGGATTCCACATATAGTCAGTAAGCCCGGCAAGCTTATAGCCGGTAAGCAGGCGCACCACCAGCTCCAGATTCCAGTAGAGTTCGGGCAGCAACACCCCTATGGCCATCATGCTGGCCAGGTAGCTGCTCTCCAGCCAAAGAGCGGCCACACTTACAAACAGGGCCACATCCGAAAACCACAGAAAATTAGCCGGACCCCAGTACTTCCAGTAAATGGGGATCAGGATCAGCACAAAGAGGGTGTACGCCAGTTTGATCCACAGGCTGATGTGCTGGTCGGCCAGCTGCAGGTTCAGTGGCCTGGCAAGCAGGTCGGGCAGTTCGCTTAGCGTGATGCCCTTGCCCATAGACAGTAGCGCATAGGGGAGTAGACTTCCCATAGGTTCATCTGGTGCTTCACTAGTATGTATAAATAAAAAGCTCCCGGAAAGTTTAAGGAATTCCCCCGGGCCTGCCGCAGGGTGAACGGTATCTTAAGGCAGCAGGCAGGGTGGGGGTTTTCCCGCCGGGCTGGCCTGCAGGGGTTGGGAAAGAAAAATGGGGCAGAGCACGCAACCCCTCTGCACCAGGTAAGCGTCCCCACTGCGGGGTACTACGGTTTCCCCAGGGTAGGAATGGTCCCCAGGGTAGGAATGGCGGGTCCCTGACAGGGCAGAAGTAGTAAAGGCAAATGGTCGTGCAGGTACTTTTATATTTTTTTATAACCTTTTATCCCAAATTCACATGAAAAACAACTTTTTACTGTTACTGGCTGCCTTTGCTTCCTGTTTGGCGGATGCGAGCAGCAGCAGGTCGAGCCGGTGCTGGACGATGCCGTCGGCGCTAAGGGCGGGCAACAGGTTCTCAATTTCCGGACGCACCTCAGTGGTGATCAGGAAGTGCCGGCCAATGCGTCAAAGGCCACCGGGCAAGCCATTTTTCAGCTCAGCAAAGATGGTACAGAACTGCACTACAAGCTTATTGTTGCCAACCTTGACAATGTGCTGATGGCCCACATCCATGTAGCCCCTGCAGGCGATAATGGTGGCGTGGTGGCCTGGTTGTATCCTGCTGGTCCACCCCCTAACCTTATTCCAGGCACTACCAACGGTATTCTGGCCCAGGGCACCATAACCAGTGCCAATCTGGTCGGCAGCCTGGCGGGCATGGATCTGTCAGATCTGGTTGCGCTTATGCTCAATGGCAACACCTATGTAAATGTGCATACCCAGCAGTATCCCGGCGGGGAGATCCGGGGGCAGATCTGGGGAAATAGCCCGCATAACGCCTGGTAGCCATTTGCCGGCCAGGGATTTTTTACAAGGGGGTATTTGGCAAATGGTCCGAATATCCCCTTTTTTTATGCGGTCTGCTGGCAGGTCTCTTTTCAGGCCACCAGTTGCTCTCGTTTGTAGCGGTTTCGGTAGGCAATGGGGGTAAGCCCGGTTATTTTTTTAAAGGTAGATCGGAAAGCCTTGGTATCAGTGTAGCCCACTTTGTACATGACCTCATTTACCGTATCGCTGCCCGTTTCCAGGCACATCTTGGCCGCTTCTATTTTTACGCGCTGCATATATTCCACCACAGAGTTGGCGGTAGCCTTTTTAAAACGGCGCTCAAGGTTGCGACGGCTCAGGGCCAGCATAGCTGCAAGTTCATCTACCGTAATACGTTCTTCAAAATTGGCTTCTATGTAGAGCTGGGCTTTTCGGATGGCCTCATCCGCATGCTCTTTTTGTCCCTGAAAGATCATAAAGGGCGACTGGCTTTTGCGCTCCAGATCAATCTGAAAGGCCTTTGAAAGAAAAACAGCCATCTCCCTCCCTGCATATTTCTCAATCAGGTAAAGGATCAGGTTCAGGTAGGAAAAAGCGCCCCCGCTGGAGTATATACCCTGTTCATCGGTAATGATCCGGTCTTCTACCAGCTGCACCTGCGGATACATTTTGCGGAACTCATGTGCGGCCATCCAGTGCGTAGCGCATTTGCGGCCATCGATCAGGCCAGTGGAGGCCAGCAGGAAAGCGCCTACACAGAGCGAGGCCAGTTCGGCCCCCTGGTGATGCTGCTGTACAAGCCAGGGAATAAATTCCTGGTTCTGCTCCACTAATAAGCGCATGTCCCCATCCAGTGCCGGAATGATGACCAGGTCTGTTTTGGCCAGCTGGCCGATTACCGTATCGGTATTCACCGTATAGCGGCCGCCGGCAGCGGCTAGCGCGCGGCTCAGCCCGGCCAGTTGTATACTAAAGAGCGGTGGCTGCCCCATGCGTTTCAGCTGATTGTTTACTTCGGTAAATACCTGCCGGGGTCCCTCTATACTGCCCAGAATAGCCCCCTTGGGAACGAGTATGGTAATGTGTTTCATGCTACCTAAGCTAGGCAATCCCTTTGTCGCAATCAACCCCACAGCTTGCCGTATGTACACCCCTTTTAATTGGTTGCGGTATTCTACCTTTGGGTATGGCCAGTGGGCCAAAAAGGGTGTTTGTGTAACCCCAGATAAGGTGAGCTATGATCGAAGTTTTTAAAACAGATGTCCGGCAGCGAAAAAAAGCCCAAAAGATCATAGGGCTATTGCTGCGGTATTTTCCCCAAAACAGGATAAATTTTGATCTGGAGGATTGCGACCGGATTTTGCGGGTAGAGGGGGTGCCCATCCATCCTGAAACGATAATAGACCTGTTGCAGGCAGAAGGGGTCTATTGCCGGCCTCTTGACGAGGCCTGATAAAAAGTACGTGTACATTTCATTCACTAACCACAACACCTATGGTAACAGTACAGCCTTATCTCAATTTCAAAGGCACTACCGAGGCAGCCTTTACCTTTTATAAATCGGTATTTGGCGGCGAATTTATAGCCATGCAGCGCTTTAAGGATACGCCTGAAGGGGCCCGCCTGCCGGCCCATGAGCAGGACAAGATCATGCATGCGGCGCTGGCAATAGGCAAAAACACCGTATTAATGGCAACAGATGCACTGGAATCGGCAGGTCATCAGGTACAGGAGGGGACTAATTTCCATCTCTCCCTGCAGGTAGAAAGTGAGCAGGAGGCCGATGCGCTATTTGCTGCCCTTGCCGAGGGTGGAAAGGTAAATATGCCGCTGCAAAGCACGTTTTGGGGAGATTACTTTGGAATGTTGCAGGATCGATTTGGCATTCAGTGGATGATCAGCTATACATACCCGGTGGCGGTCGGGCAAACCGCTTCCGATCAACAGGCCGGTACAGTGGTTTAGCAGGCAGCCTATACCCCATTCTTTTACTCTATCCGCTTCGGCAGGGGTTCACCAACAAAACAACGCCAGCCTTCTCAATCAGCCGCTGGGCCGGAAAGAAAGCTGGCGTTGTCTCTACTCAAATTCTTCCGGAGGGAAGGAGTGCCGTAAGGGGCTTAGTCTCTTTTGGCGCTTTTCTTAGCCTGTTTTTCGGCTCTTTTTTCCTTCAGGCTCTTGGCAGGCTCCTTTTTCTTTTCCTTTATGGTCGATTTTTCTTTAGACATGGCCGTAGCAGGTTTAGATTCAGATTCAATTCTTCAGGAAGATAAACCAAATCTTCCACAATAAAGATTCTTTTAAGGGCAAATAGCGCCAGTTTGTGGCCTGGGGCAGGGAGCTACAGCTTCATGCGGTGCAGGCGTCCGGCCAGCAGGGGATGGGCGGCCAGCAGCGGCAGAGGGCTAAAGGACTTATTTTCAAGTTTTTCTACCGATTCCAGTATGCTTTGTACAGCCAGGTGTGTGAAATGGTGCTGGTAATAAGGCGTTTGGCGGGAAGGATTCATGCCGAATTTTTTGGAGGACCATATCCCACCAGCATCCGCCTCTGTGGGGGCCTGCAGTACGGTAATGCGCCAGTTTTGCCAGCGCTGGGCAGGGGTGCCATCCAGTCTGGCCGGGCCTCTGTCCGTACCGCTGCCGGGCCTTACTGCCAGAACGGTATATTTTTTTAAGAGACTATCGGGCAGGGGTGCATGCAAAAAAGAAGCTATGATCAGCTGAGGCTGGTAGTGAGCTGCGGCCAGTTCCATGGCGGTATTGGAGTCGGCTGTTTGGATGTGGACCGTATGGCCCCGCTCTACAAGTTCGGAATAAGCTCGCTGGCTAAGTCCATTGAGCGCCTGGGTAAATAGTAAGATCCGCATAAAAAAAGCCGTTAACGTACGAACACCTAACCGTAAGGATATAGCTCTAATACGTCAGCAGGCCTTATTAGATTTGTTATGTTCCATGAAATATGGACTAAGCAGGTTTGTAGCCGTGTAATGTTGACTCTTGTTTTTGTGGGGAAACTTTCAACAACATGGCTGTAAGTTTGAGCGCAAAATTTCAGCTACCCCCTCTGCACGGAATGTGATGATGTTTTTATGGCATGGCAGGCCAGTTGATTGGGAGTCCAGAAGAGGGATGGGGGGTTAACTCTCAGCTTGTGATGTAAGAAAATCTGATAATTTCAACAATGATCTTCTCTAAGCTAGTCGGTCACAAAAGGATTCATGGCAATTTGCCCCAGCTTTTTAGCAGGTAGAAAGCATTTTCGGGCATCCGGGGCCTTGTATTCTCCCTAATAGCAGAAACCTTTTAGCATGTAGGCAACAGGCTTTTTTGGGGTATATTCTGGTATCGGTATTCAACACGGTGTAAACATCTGCAGAAAGCTTTGGCAAAAGCTGGCAGCTCGCCTTGTTAGGCTGTGCAGTCAGGTGATTCTTATCATATGACCTGGTCTAGTATACGACCTGGCCTAGTAAAATCTTCCACTGCTTTGGCATATTCTTTCTGATGCAGCAGGAGCATGCCCCCTTTACCGTCTACATCCGGATCAGGCATGTGCCGGAGCGATTTTCCAAAGCATCCATGGCCTGTGTGGTATCCTTGAGGGCAAGGTAAACATCCCCGTCAGGCTCCAGGCATCGCCCTCCTTTAGTGCGAAGCAAAAAAAGAGGGCATTGGCGAACGGCTAATGCCCTCTTGTTAAAGGATTCTGCAGGTTAGATCAGGGCTTTTTTGCCTGCTCCGGTACGGGAAAGCCACGGTCGCGCATCAGGGCATCGATGCTGGCATCACGCCCCCGGAACTTGCGGTAAGCCTCGGCCGGATCCATGGAGTTGCGGGGCGCAAAGAGAAACTCTACCAGACGGGCGGCCATGGGTTTGTCATAGAACCCTCCCGGGGCTTCCTCAAAGGCTTCGGCTGCATCAGCGGTGAGCACATCGGCCCACATATAGCCGTAATAGGCCGTGGCGTAGCCCTCACCGGAAAATACGTGCCCGAAATGGGGCGAACGGTGGCGCATTACCACTTCCCGGGGCATGTTTAATTTCGCCAGGGTTTCGCGCTCAAACTGGTCGGGGTCCAGGCCTTCGGGATCGGCCAGGTGAAAGTGCATGTCCATAAGGGCAGAGGCCAGGTATTCGGTAGTGGCAAAGCCCTGGTTAAAGGTAGCGGCCTTTTTGATCTTGGCCACCAGTTCTGCGGGGATCACCTCACCGGTCTTGTGGTGCTTCAGGTACTGCTGAATCACCTGGTCGGTGGAGAGCCAGCGCTCCAGCAGCTGCGACTGAAACTCGGTATAATCCCGTACACCCCCATTGAGGGTAGGGTATTTTACGTTCGAAGACAAAAAGTGCAGCGCATGGCCAAACTCGTGGAAGAAGGTGGTGGCATCATCCCAAGAGACCAACACCGGCTCACCGGGGGCTGGCTTTACAAAGTTGGAGTTGTTGGAGGCCAGTACGGTTTTTTTGCCCTTGAAGGTGGTATGGCTGCGGTAGGGCGAGGCCCAGGCGCCGGAGCGCTTGCCCTGGCGGGCAAAGGGGTCCAGGTACCAGAGGCCAATGTGCTCACCGCTGGTCTTATCGGTTACCTCCCATACCTTTACATCTTCATGAAAGACCGGTACCGACCCATCGGTTATGGGGCTGAACTGGTAGTTGAAAAGTTCGCCGGCCACATAGAACATGGCCTGGGTAAGGTTGCCCAGCTCCAGGTACTGCTTTACCTCATCAGAGTCCAGATCATATTTTTGCTGGCGCACTTTTTCGGCATAGTAGCGGTAATCCCAGGGTTCTATGGTAATGGGGGTCTTGCCGCTGGCATTGGCCACCTGCTGCATGTCGGCCACTTCTTCCTTTACCCGGGCTATGGCAGCCGGCCATACGGCATTCATGAGCGCTAGAGCCCGCTCGGGAGTTTTGGCCATGCGGTTCTGCAGGCGCCACTCGGCAAAATTGTCGTAGCCCATCAGTTGCACGCGTTCCCGCCTCAGCTTCAGAATGCGGGCGATGTTGGCATTGTTGTCATTGGCATCGCCGTTGTCACCACGGGAGTAATAGTTTTTCCATACCTGCTCCCGCAGGGCGCGCTCGTTGGAGTAGGTCAGGAACTGGTCCATGGATGAGCGGGTGTTGGTAACGGCATAGCGCCCTTCCTGCCCCGGTCTGCCGCCGCTTTGGCCGCTGCTTTTACAAAGGAGTCGGGCAGGCCGCCCAGCTGCTCCTTGCTGAGGTAGACCACGTATTTTTCTTCATCGGCCAGGATGTTGTTTGAGAAGGCTGTGTAGAGCGACGACAGCTCTTTGTTAATGGCGGCATAGCGCTCTTTGGCGGCTGCATCCAGATCGGCGCCTTCCATGGCAAAGTTTTCGTATACCAGCTGCGCCACCCGTTGCTGATCATCGGACAGAGGGTTTTGCTGCGCCTGCTCCCAGACCGCTTTTACCCGCTGAAAGAGGCGTTCATTCTGGATAATGCGGGAGTTATGCTCTGAGATCTTGGGTGCCATTTCGGCTTGTATGGCCCGAAACTCGGGGGTGGAGCGGTTGCTGCTCCAGATGCCATAGTACACAAAGGCACGGTTAAGGGGTTCGCCGGCCGCCTCCATGGCCTCAATGGTATTGGCAAAGGTGGGCGGAGCAGGGTTATTGGCAATGGCCTCTATCTCGGCCAGGTGCAGGGCCATTCCCCGTTCCAGGGCGGGTTTTATGTGGGCCAGCTCCATTTTATCGAAGGCTGGTACGCCGCCATAAGGGCCGGTCCATTCGGCCAGCAGGGGGTTCGTTTGCGTTTCCATTTGTTCGGTGGGGGCTTTTGCCTGTGGGTTTGTTTGCTGGGGAGCGGTGGTGGAGCAGCCTGCCAGCAGCAGGGCCGCAACGGCTGCCTGCAGCGTGCCGCTTGGTAGTCGAGTTGGTAGCATAGGGTAAAAAGTAGATAAATATCCTCTCAAAAGAATGTTTTGCTAATTATTCATACGCAAAGATACGAAATAGCGCTGATAAGGGGGATGAGGAAGCGGCTTTGCGGTAGCCTGAGGGGGCTTGGCTGAAAAGTAGGCCATACCACACGTATGTACCATATACTTCTACATCCGATATTTAAACTACCCCTATTTCTGGAGGTTTGTAGCGGCTGAGAGCTGGATTTTAGCCGGTAAAAACAACTAATCTGGATTATGAAAGCAGGCTTTATTCTTCTACTTCTGTTTTGTTTTTATGGTGCACAGGCCCAGCAGGCCAATAAGAACTGGCAGCAGGACCTCAACAAGCATCTGGAGCAGTTCATGGCCTGCGAGCAGGGCTCTGCCCCGGGCATCAATCCCTGCAATAGATTTATCGGGGGCGCTTTACCGGCTATCTACAACATCAATGATTTTTATTCTGCAGCGCTGGGGCGCCACATGCTGGTGAGCGAAATAGCGGCCTACCTCAACAGCACCAGCAGCTGGCGGATGTTGGGCAGGGGCTATGACCAGAAAGCCCTTAGCCAGGCGCAGGAGCTTGCCAATGCCGGCAAGGCGGTGATTGCCATCTACCTCAATGCCGAGGGTATCGGCCATGTCTCCTACATTGTGCCCGGCGAATTGAAGCTTTCCGGCACCTGGGGTTTTCGGGTACCCAACTCTGCATCTTTCTTTATTACCGATCCGCAGCGCTCCTATGTGGGCAAAAGCCTCTCATACGCCTATGAGCGCCCCCTGCTGAATGGGGTGCTGCTGTATACCAGAAATTATTAACAGCAGACAGGTACAGCTGCCAGCTAGGGAATGAAGGTCTGCTACAAACGGATGTTCAGGAAAGTATCATGTGCAGAGCTGGGGCTAGCGTTCTTTGCCAGGAGGGGGGGCGTTAAAAACGGTAAGAACCCTTAAGCCTCACACAGGCTTTTGAGCTTCTGCAGGGCCCTGGGCCAGATACCGGAGAACATCTCTTTGTACTCGGCATTGGTGTCGGTGTCGATCAGCAGCAGGGTGCTGCCTCCGGTTTGGCGAAAGGTGTAGTTTTCAAGGGCGCCTGCCCATTTCTCCACCTCCGGGCCGCTGGTGATTTCCTGGCCGTTCTGGTACAGGCCCAGGTGTTCGATGGAGACAAAACGGTTGGGGACCAATTCTTTGATGCGGCTTACCATACCGCCCAGGTTTCCTTCCTGATCGGGGCCAAGGAAGAGTAGTTTGGCGCCCTTCTCCCAACGGCCTTTATAGTGCGAGCCTGCTGAAAAAGCCTCGGTCCATAGCCGGTAGGTTTCATCCTCCAGCATGCAGCGGTACACCCGTTCGGCCGGTGCCTGGATCTCAATCTCAAAATGAAGTGAATCGAGCGTAGAGGGGTTCTCCACATGCTGTTTAAAATTATCCAGGATGGCCTGCCAGCCCTGTTGCTGCATCTCCACAGAATGGGTGCTCTCTGCCTCAAAACGTTCAACCACCCGGGTGTTTCCCGCTTCACCCTTAAAGGAAATGGATACCTGCCTGCCGTCATCCAGTACATAGGTGATCTGCTCATGGGGAATCACCTCCTGGTAGGTGCCTTCAAAATCAAAGCCGAAGCTGCCATCCCGGGCTTCCATGCGGGATAGAAATTTGCCGCCAGGCCGCAGGTCGTTCTCAGCCCGGGTGGTATGCCAGTCGGCCGAGGCCTGGTTCCAGCGCATGATGTGGGTGGGCGCAGTCCAGCAGGTCCATACATGTTCTACAGGGGCATTGATGAGCGCTTCTACGGTAATGAGCTTTTTTTGAGTGGTTTCCATGGTACTAGGGGTTGGTGAAGGTTCTGTACAAAAATAGGGGGTGTAGCCCTGAAAGAGCCGGTGTAAAAACGGCATTCAGGGGGGTAGATTGCGACAGCCTTTAGCGGCCGGGATGCTCCTGCTCAAACTTTTTCAGGGCTTCTTTTTTCTGCCGGTGCTCCCGGGCCTGCTGGCGCATCTCAAAGAGGGCCCGTACTACGCCGCCGGCAGCGGTGCCAGCCAGTATGAGCAAGATAATCGACATACCATTGAAAGAGGTCTTGGGTTCTGATGAATGTACTGGCTAATAGTGATGCTGCCACGGAAAGGCTTACAGCAGCAGCAGGAGAGCCTTCATACAGGGAAGAAACAAAAGTTTTTCCAGAGATAAAAGAGCCCCGATGCCAATGCTGCTGTGCGCCTACTCTACCCGTATCTTGTGGCGGACCAGCAGGCCGGGCAGTCCCTGTGCTGAAAAGAGGGCTCCTTTGATAAAATTCTGCTCCGGATCGATGGCAAAGTGGTGGGCACTTACCAAGTTGGCTTCCTGCAGGTTGGTTTTGGAGAAGACGGCTCCAGATAGATCACACTCTTCAAACAGGGCTTTGATAAGGGTAGCATCTGAGAAATCGGTGCTTTTGAGCGAGCAGTGTTTGAAAGGGGTCCGGGGCATCTTTTTCCCTACAAATGAAGCATAGTCCAGCAGGCAGGTATCAAAGCTCAGGGAGAACAGCAGGTCGGTGCAGTGGCTGAAGTTGATGCCGATGAGCTTGCATTCCTTAAAACTGCAGCCGTTCAGGGTGGTGCTGTTGAGCTTCATCAGCCCCAGATTGCAGCCGCTAAAGGTGCAGTCGGTAAAACGGTTGTAGGAAAAATCGCTGTTGGAAAAGTCACATCCCTTAAACTGACACTGTTCAAACTCCCGGTGCTGCACCTGCTTGCCGGCATAGCTCAGCCCTTCGAACAGCTTTTTCTGATGACTCTTGATTTCCATAGGGGTGGGGGTACGGCAGCCAAAGATACCGGATGGCCGGGCAAATGCCAACCCCCTGAGGTACCCCTCTGCCGGCAGCCTCCACCACCATGGGAGAGGGGTGCAGGCGGGATTCCCCATCCAGGCCGCCTTGACATAAAGCGCATACTAGTTGCCAAGGCTAACGATATAATCTATCAGGGCCTGTTTTTCGGCATCCGACAGGCCATTGAGCAGGCCTTCATACATCAGTGATTTTTGCACATCTTCGGTATGCAGGATCTCGGAGCGGGGCACGCTTACAATGGAATTGCCAATAAGCATTAGTGACAGGCTGTCTTCGCTGGCATTTACCAGGCGGCCCAGCAATACATCTCCCTCTTTTTTTGTGATCCGCAGGCCCATCATGCTGGGTTTGATGCGCTCAGAGGGCTTCATGATCTCTTCCAGAATCTCTTCCCGGCTCAGCAGCCTGCCTACATCCTTTAGGTTAGGGCCCAGCAGCTCGGTGTTCTCATCCAGAGAGTGGCAGCCCAGGCAGGCCCGTTCGGCATAGAGCTGGCGGCCTGCTTCAATGGCATTGGAGGAGAGCGGTCGGCCCACATTCAGGCGGGCGGTAAGGGGTTTGGGTGTAATGCTGGGGTCAAAGACCAGTTTGTAAAAGGCACCTTCGTTTTCATAAATGGCATTGTACCAGTAATCTGACTTGCCATGCTGGGCCAGGTAAAGGGCACCATCCTGCCCAAAAGCCAGGTCGGAAAGCTTGGGGATATCGGCCACCGCATGTTCGGTAAAGGAGTAGCTGCCATCGGCCAGCTGCTGTATGTGTACCCGGCCTACACCGCCGCGGGTCCAGCGCTCGCCCGGCCCATAAAAAGCCACAAAGAGCTGGCCCCCGGTGCCACCAAAGTCATTCTCCGGCCGGTTAAACTCAATGCCAGAGGGGGCCATTTCTGTTTCCAGCGCCAGTACCGGCTCTGTGGTGGTTTGGGGGCCGTACTTGGAAGGGTTATGGCCATAAAAGCTGTTGTGCACCAGCAGGTTTAACTCCTCCCGCGCATTGCCACCCCCTTCATTGTCGGCAAAAAACAGCCTGCCCTGTACATCAAAGCCCATGCCATAGACCGAGCGAATGCCGGTAGCCACCCGCTCGGCAGTGCGGCCATTCGGAGAAATACGCAAAATGGCCCCACGGTACCCCTTTGGATCAGGCGATGGGGCTGCATTCCAGGAATCGGTTGTGAGGGCGGCATATAGCCAGCCATCCGGCCCAAACGCCAGGCCGCTGGTCCACTCATAGGGGTGCTCGCTGTTGGGAATGTCCTGAAAAAATACCCAGCTGCTGTCGGCCTGCCCGTCGCGGTTAAGGTCTACAAAGGCGCGGATCTGCTGGGCCGTGCCAATGAAGATGGTATCGCCCCGGTGTGCAAAGCCGGCCGGTGAGCGCAGCCCCCAGTCGGCTACATTACAGTAGAGCTGGGCGGTATCTTCCAGACCGTCGCCATCGCTATCCTGCAGGCTGTAGACCTCACCGGTTCTGTTTGTGGCATAGAGTACCCCTTGCGGGCCAAGTGCCAGCTGAATGGGATTAGCAATCTTTACCCCCTTTTGAATGGGCAGGCGCACGGCCCGGTAGGGACCGTAGACAGTAACGGTAGAATCGGGTGCAGGCTGCTCGCCATGGGCATTTTCCTGGCGAGCGTCCCGGGTGTTGCAGCTACTGAGCACTACGCATGCGCTCAGCAGCAGCCCGGCAGTTATTAAGATATGATTAAAAAAGCTGAGGGCTCGGGAAGCATCCATGGCAGAAGGGGTGGAAGATTATATATAAATATATGAATAAAAAATATAAGTCTGCTAAAAATAGTTTAAAACTGCCCCTTGTATCTGTAGGGCGATGTTTGGTTTTATAGATCTGATATACAGCCTGTTACAAGTAGTGTAGTAAAAAGATAGAGCAACCTGCGTCAGGTAGGATATAAAGGGGATGCTTCTTCTCATCTCCTGTCTGCTAATAAGGGATGGCCGGGCCGGCAACAGGGGGGCTGCAGCAACAAAAACCATTACAGGCAGGTTACAGATTTGTTAGCCAAAGCAGGGTATAATGCTGGTCTATGTGCTGATAATGAGTCTGATAGGATTGTTTACTATTTTTCACCAAACGCTATAGTATCATGAAGATCACATCACTTTTTCTGGCAGCCGTATTCACCTTTGTGTCTTTTGCCGTTCAGCCGGCTGCGGCTGCCACCAACGGCAATGGCGAAGAAAACAAGGTGCAGCAAATGAGCGAGCAGGAATATAACGAAGCGGTAGCGGTGCTGCAGGAGCGGGTAGAGCAACTGGTGGAGGCCAAAAAGAACGCCCAATCCCAGGAAGAAAAGAAACTGGTAAAAAAGGAGATCAGGGAAGTTAAAAAAGAAGCGAAAGAGCTGGAAGAGCAGCGCAATGGCCGTGGGGGTTTTGGTATCTATATCGGCGGTGGGGCCCTGATTATAATTCTTCTACTGATCTTACTATTATAACCCCTTTACACCAGAACAGAATTGAATCAAAAAGGCCCGGGATGATGATTCCCGGGCCTTTTTTGCTCGTTAAAGCTCTGCCTGGCAGCAAGAGGGTCGCAGCACACGCTGGTTGTCTGCTACCGCAAGCAGCTGCTATTTTGCTTTTTTATAGATCCAGGGTGCAATTGGGGCGGGATCTTTCCAGAGCCCTCTTTTTTCGGCCCTGGCCTCGGCCTCCAGCTGGTCCAGAACCGGGTCGTTTGAGTATTTTTTATAGTGCCAGGCAAAGCCGCTGCGCACCATCTCTTCGGCAATGTTTTTACCCTCAACGGATATGACGGCTACCGGGCGGCCCAACTTGTCAGATCCATTGGGAGTCATCAGAATTTCCTTGCCCTCCAGCAGGCTGATCAGGTACGCCTTGGCTTCCTGGCTATAGGCCTGATCATCTTCCGGGCTATCGATCCCCGACAGGCGAATGCGGATACGGCGTCCGTTGTCCTGCACCATATAAAATGAATCGCCATCGATCACCAGGCCAAGGGTGCCCTTTACCTGCGCAAATCCTTCCAGTGAAAGCAAAAGAAAAAAGAGGGAGAGATAGAAACTGTTTCGTACAAGAGACATAAGGGTGTTCTGGAATTGGTATAGTGCAAAGCTAGGTTTATTACCAGCAGGCAGCAGTCCTATTCCTTGAAAAACCTTACACAGGAGTAGAATGGCTCTTTATTTTGAGATATGCACTGAATACTATTTACCAAAATAGTGCTATTTATGCTGGCATATAATGTTGTACAGCTGAGTGCCAGGGTGAGTAGGAGCAGGGGGCGGTCTGTAGAAGACCCCCTTGCCAGAGCCTGATGACCGGGGGCTGTCTACCCATCGTGTAACACTGCAGATACTCCTTTGGCAGCTTTAAGCAGAAGCGGGAAGACCGGGCACCGGCGTTTCAGCACTGCTTGCTGCTTGCTCTGGGTACCCGGCCTTTTTCCCGCTTGTTTACAACCCTTAGTTTTTGCTCAGCTCCTGCCGGGACATGTCCATCTGGTACATTTTCCGGAAATCCTGGCCGTTTTTAGACTCAAACATGGTCCACTGTACGGTATTTCCCTGGGGAATGATCTCGTGCCGCAGTACATAGCGGGTATCATCTTCGGTGAATTCTTCCAGGTAGATCTGTTTGTTGCCTTCAGCCGCCTGTGGGGTAAGCACGGAGGGCTGCAGGCCGCGCTGGCTGGGATCTACCCAGGCCGTTTCATATACATCCCGCTGGGCATTGTAGGTGATCACCCACACCGAGCCTGGTATATCGCTGTTGGCACGGGCATGCTGCTTCATTTCCACAATCATCACCATGTCATTGGCAAAGGAGAAGGTAACATCGCCGCTGTCTTTTTGCTCCTTGTTCTGCTCATTCCAGTAAATGCCCTCCATGGCCCAGCTGCCGGTCAGAAAGGTAAAGGTTTGGTGTTTTTTATCCAGCAGCGCCAGCTTTGATTTTGCATTGCGGCTTACGTTGCGCTCAAAGTCGTTCTTCTTTTCAAACTCCTCTATGGCGGCTTTATAATAGGTGCGGGCCTCATCCTTCTCGCCCATCCGCACCAGCACATCGGCATAGGAGTCTTTGGGATTGACTGCTGAGGGGTATTCCTGCATGTTCAGCCAGAAGACCTTTTTGGCAGCAGCCATATCGTTATCGGTATTCATCAGCTTGTAGCCGATAGCATTGAGCTGCTGCTCGTCAAAGGTATAGTCCGCTGCTTTTTTCTTTTTCAGGGTTTGGTACTCCTCCAGGGCCTTGTCGATCCCTTTTTCCTTGTACACGGCATATACCGCATCGCCTACGGGTTTCTTGGAGGCCATTTGCGCAAAGGCAGGCTGGAGCATGCAGGCGAGCAGCAGGCTCATAAAAATAGAAAGGCTAACTCGTTTCATGATACTGGGGTTGTGTTGATATAAAAAATTGGTAATGATGCAGCCTGTACGTGTAGTCCCTCCCTCGCCTGGGCCTTTTAGGCGGCCCGTGCCCAATAGCAGCGAAGAGCATTCACAAACCGGCAGCAAAAAATGGGCGAGCAGCAGGCAACTGGCGATTTTAACGTCCGGGAAAATTTCAACAGCATCCCCTGGCTGAAGAGTGCCGACTGACCGATTTGCGAACAGCTTAAAGGTAATGCAGCATTCATTTGCAAAACATCCCTATTTTTAAGTATATTTCAATTAAATGTTTAGATAGTACCGTATATAGCGGCCATTTATGAGCACCCGTAGCAGCCTGGCAGCCCTAACCGAAGAGATCCGTAAATTATCGGCCACCAAAAGGCGGGAGGAAACCAGTACACTCATCAGGCAAAGTGCAACCCAGCTCAATGCCCTGCTGGGTACAGGACCGGTGGTGGTGGCGATTTACAGCCACCTGAGCGGGAATTATGAATTTATCAGCGCCAACATTGAACCCCTTTTGGGCATACGCCCCCAGGATGTGCTGGCAATGGGGCAACAGGCGTTTCTGGCACGTTATGCGCATCCCGATGACCTTGAGATTGTTGCCACCCGGCTCTTTCCGGCTGTGGTACACTTCATTACCCAACAACCCAAAGAGGCAATTTCCCGCTACAGCATTCACTACAATTACCGGCTGAAAGGTGCTGCGGGTACGTATATTACCATTGAGCAGCAGACCAGCCCCCTTCAGGTAGATGCCGAGGGCAGAATACTGCTGGAACAAAATTTCTGTACCCAGGTAGGGGAGTGCGCCGGGCGGGAGGCCTACCCCATTAAGCTGTTAATATCGTACCGCACCAGCAGCGGTGCGTATACTCCCTGTTTCTCGCAGATCTACCTCCCCAGAAAACCAAGGGCAGAATCGCTCACCCGCCGGGAGCTGGAGATCTTAACGCTGCTGGCAGCCGGCAAGACCAGCAGTGCCATTGCGGCCAGCCTGCATATCAGCGAAACTACCATCATGACCCATCGGCGCAATATGTTGCAGAAGCTGGGGCTCAAAAATACCAGCGAACTGATCAGCTGGGCCTTTCATGCCGGCCTTTTGTCGTAAGGGATAGCAGGGAGCAGGAGTGCAGGCACTCTGCTGTGTAGGAAGATGCTGTGGCGGAGCCTCCTGTGCGGCAAACATTCAGGGGCTTCATCAGTATATTCTTTTATCAGGGTGCTCCGCCGGAGCTGTTGCCATAAAAGAGCGTATACCCTACCTTAACCCGCCATTCCCATGAACAGCATTAACCGGCAGCAAGCCGAAAAAAACCACGAAGACCTGCAGGGCGCCAGCGCTATTAACAAGATCACCGAACTGGCAGAAAAAAGCGATACCTGCTTTTTTGGAACCTACCAGCTGACGGACAGCCGGTTGCACGTTCGCCCCATGAATGTGCTGAAAACCGACGATGCCGGCAATTTCTGGTTTCTCAGTGCGCATGACAGCCATAAAAACCAGGAGCTGGAGGTAAACCCGCGGGTGCACCTGCTGTTTCAGGGCTCCTCCCACTCGGATTATCTGAGCCTGCATGGGGTAGCCACCATTAGCCGGGATAAGGAGCGCATCAGCGAACTCTGGAATCCGCTCCTGAAAACCTGGTTTACCGAAGGAAAAGATGATCCCCGCATTACGGTGATTAAGGTAACTCCGCAGGAGGGGTATTACTGGGATAACAAACATGGCAGCACCATTGCCTTTCTGAAAATGGCCGTAGGGGCCACCATTGGCAAAACGCTGGATGATTCAATAGAGGGAGAAGTGAAGCCTTAGTACGCACACACGTCCAATCAGGTGTGGGGGGTAGTACGCTGCCGCAGTAGTAGGTAGGCTGGCATGGCTGGGGTTTATAGATTCAGGGCTTTAGAGGGCGGCCATTCAGGGTAACCTGGTACTCCTTGCCTGGCGGTGCGGGCAGGCTATAGCGTAGCTGAAAAGCACAGGCGCAAAAGCATGGGTCTGCTTCTTCACTTGCCGTATAGGTAAGCTTTAGGGTGTTTTCACTAAACGTATACCCTCCGCTTAGGCTGGCGCAGCAATTATCGGCCATGGTCACTACCAGGGTAAGGCGTCCGTTTTTTACTTCCCGCTTGATGATCTTTTCAGGATAACCAAAGGGTTCTACCACATCTTCCTTGCAATCGGTTTGCGTAAATTCAAGTGCTGTTTGCCCCTGGGCTGATAGCAGGGTGGCACAGAAGAGCAGCAGTAGAAGAATGATTGCTTTCATGAGGGGGTGCACCGTAGATAAAGAAGTGCAGCTGACAAAGCTACACTACCGGAAGGCAAATCTCCACCGATACTTCTGCTGAACCTTACACCCCCTGCTCGGATCAGCTGCTGATTTGCTTGTTGGCGGCACCCCAACTCCTGAAACTGGCTGGAGGGCAGCTTATTGGACCTGATACTAGAAGGTATTGCTACCTAAAGAGATGCTGTGGCAGGGGGAGGTGAGGACTTCGGGCAGCCTGGCTTGATTTGCTACACTATTTAGTGGTATATTACCATACACCAAGCTGCTATACGCTATGCTGCGACAGGCACTGAAGAAACATCCTATTGGGCTAAGCACCGAATTCAGAAACCGGGGGGAGCAGTCCAGCCGGCTGGAGGCCTTTAGCGATGCTGTTTTTGCCCTGGCCCTAACGCTGGTGATCATTTCGGCACAGCCGCCCGGCACGTTTCAGGAGCTGATGGGATTTTTTGGTGAACTGGTTTCTTTTCTGTTCTGCATTGCCCTTATCACCCTTATCTGGCATCAGCACTTTAAGTTCTTTCTGCGCTACGGCTTTCGGAGTACTTACATAGTCTTTCTCAATACCATACTGCTGGCTACGGTGCTGATCTATGTTTACCCCCTGCGGTTTTTGAGCCGGCTGCTGCAACTAATGTTTATCACCAATGATTCAGAGGCTGTCCGGCAAATGATCGAGTATGCGGAAATTCCCCAGCTGATGGTGATCTATGGCTCGGGCATTGCCCTGATCTTTTTTCTCTTTGCCCTGATGTATTACTATGCCCTCCGGCAGGCCAAGGTGCTGCAGCTGACTGCTCTGGAGCGCTTTGATACCCGTAGCAGCATTGTAGAAAATCTGCTGATGGGGGTAGTGCCCGTCTTTTCGGTGGTGTTGGCACTGCTCCTGCGTCAGTATCCCTGGAGCGGGCTGGTTTCTGGGCTGGCCTATTTTCTTTACACCCCCCTGATGTTTTATTTTGGCTACCGGGTGGGCAAACAGCGCAGGCAGCTGCTGGCAGAGGATGCCGGCCAGGGAGCGGTGCAGCAGGAGCTGGCCTAGACAAGCTGGAGCAGGCACAGGGTAATGCCTGAGGTACTTGCAAAGTATACCCCCCTGCATGAATAGGTAAGGCTGATGTTTACCGCACTGCTGCTGCAGGTGCTGTGGCTGCTGTTCAGAAAACGCTCATGGCCTAAGCAGACTCTGGGAGCGGGTACCAACCCGATAGAACAGCGCTTGGCCGGGGGAGCTCCTTAAGGAACGTGAATCATGGGTTACATTTCTTAGAAAGATAGCGAGATGTACTCAACTACCCACCTCTACCCCCACTAGCCGTGCGCCTCCAGAGGGGAATTCCGTGCTATTTTCAGACATACCAGATCACACTCTTCACTATCATTCAACGAATCTGGCAGGTTTACGCATGGTACGATAGTCCCCTCTGGAGGCGCACGGCTAGTGAGGCTAGGGGTGGGTTTGTGGTTTCCTTAAGAATTTACTCCATCATTCAGGGTAAGGAAGTATACAGCTTACAAAGGGGAGCCCATCAGTCGCCATCACAGGCTGATCAGAAGTACATACTTGCTTGCGAAGCCTGCCTGCCTCTCTGTAGACAGGACCGTTTGCGAACCAGGCCCAAAGCCTCGGGGAGAAAAGTAGCTTTCTGTCTAGCTCCATTTCGGGCGGGGAGTAGGAGAGCTTTATCGACAGGCCTTAGCGATATACTGCTTCCAGCGCCAGAATCAGCTGCTGCGGATTGCGAACATCGAGTTTGTCCTGCTTCACTTTCTGTTCGATCACACTCATTTTTTGAGGATCATCGATCATGTCACTTAAGGTGCGCAGGGTACTTTTTCGGCCGGCCTCCAGGGTATTCAAGGCACTTCGCTTATTTGCATTCAGCAGTGCCCAATCATTCCAAAGGCTAAAACCCTCATCAGAATCCAGGTAGAAGAGTTTTAATTGGCCTTCTATGGCAAGGTAGATCAGCTTGTGTACGACGAATTTCCGAACTGAGGAGACGACAGGAGTGCCCATTACAGCATGGGTGCTTTGGCGCGTATCTGTAAAGCAGAGCGTAAATGCTTTGCTTCTGCTTCCCTGGCAAAGAGACAGCTGGCCTCCCGATTCATCGGTAATTACCTGTAGCGCTTTATAACTCGGTGCTTTTTCCAGCACGGCAAACTCGCTTCCTTCATGGTACACCTTAAAGAAGGTAAAATACCCATCCCTTAGGGGCAGGGAATAATAGGGCTGCCCCCCATAGTGAAAGCTGACGACTGCTTCAGGTGCATAAACAGCTGCTGCATCCCTTTCATTTACTTTATAATGCAAGAGCTCCGACTGCTCATCCAGGCTGATCCACAGCAGCGCTTCGCTGCCATCCGCCAGCACCACATACTGCTGTTCAAATGGGGTATGCTGACCAAGAACAGTATAGCTCAGCAGAAGTAAGAATAGGGGGAGGAGGGGTGTTCGCATGCGGATGGGAAACTTACACGATCCGAAAGGTACAAAGAACTTCTTATATAACAACAGGGCCTATTCACTGCGCAGGCTGATTTTGTGGAGGGAAGCTTTGTCAAAGATATTTTAAGATGTACCTCTGTATGAGCTTGCCATATACATAAGGTTGAAGCCGTTCCCCTGAAAGTTCTTGCCATCGTATTGGCAAAGGCCTAGCTTGCTGATAGGGTTGGGCGAAGGTGCAAAACCTGTCTTATCCCAGCTCTCCAGCGCCTATGCACAGGTTTTTTTCCATGAACTATCGTTTAATTGCCCTGCTCTTAACCAGCACCCCCTTGCCGGGAGTTGTAGCGCAGGTACCGGATCCGGTACAGCAACCCATGCATGCCCTATTACAGGAGCAGGAACTCACCGGAGCGGTCTGGACGGTGCGGGAAGCCGATAGCTCTATTAAGACAGGCAGTGCGGGAGTGAAAAATGCGGCCACTGGAGAAGCCCTCCGGCCAACCGATAAAGTACATATTGGCTCTATTACCAAAACGGTGCTGGCAACGGGCATTCTGCGCCTGGCCAGCGAAGGAAAGCTCTCCCTGGAAGATCCCCTCAGCATGTATCTTCCCCATATACCCATTATCAATCCCTGGGAAGCCCGGCATCCGCTGCGCATCCGGCACCTGCTGGACCATACGTCGGGCCTTAGCGATTTACGCCTTTGGCACTTTTTCAGCACCACGCCAAGCCCTACCGAACCCCTAAAGGCCTTTTATGAAAACGATCCGGCACTTTTGCGGGTGCAGGCCCAACCCGGTACTGTTTTTTCCTACTCCAACATGGGCTATACGCTCCTGGGCATGGTGGTAGAGGCCGTTGTGCAGCAGCCCTATGAGGCGTATCTGGATGAACATCTGCTGAAACCCCTGGGCATGCACCAGAGCACCTTTCGCTTTGTGAGCCAGGAAGGAGAGGGGGCCGATCCGGCCCTGGCCATGGGCCATCTCGACGGGGCGGTGCCGCATCCGGCCGTAGCCATTTACCTGCGTCCGGCCGGGCAGTTTACCACCACCGCCCACGACATGGGCCTGTTCATGCGCTTTTTGCTTGGCAATGGACAGCTGGAGGGAGTCCCATTCATAGAGGAAAGCCTGCTGAAGCAGATGGGCAGCGCCACCGCTACGCTGGCCGCTCAAAAAGGAGTGGCCTATGGTTACTCACTAGGCGCCTACAGGAGGGACCGGCATGGGGTGGTGGGCGTTGCGCACTCAGGAAATGTGCTGGGCTACCGGGCCTTTATGTGCTTATTTCCCGATGAAGGGAAGGCTTTTTTCATCGCCCACAACATGGATAGTGAAACGGCCGATTATGAGCAGTTTAACAGCCTGATGATCCGCCAGCTGAAGATTTCCCAAAAAGCGTTTGTAGCAAAGGCCCAGCCGGTAGCAGGGCTGGAGCCCTGGCAGGGCTTTTACCTGCCCCAACTTACCAAAGTAGAACCATTCCGGCTACTGGATTATGCGCTATCCCATGCCCGCCTTGTGCTGACCGATTCAGGCGCCTCGCTGGCACCTTTTCAAAAGCAGGCACGGGAGCTGCGCTATGCGGGTGCTCACCTTTTTGTGGCCGAAGGCAGAACGGCTCCTTCCCATGCGTTTTACACAAGCGAAGCGGGGGAGTATTTCATCACCGATGGCATTTCAACCCTTCAAAAAGTAAGTGGAATAAAAATTCTGCTGGTAACAGCCAGCCTGATGCTTGGAACGCTCGGCTTAATGTACATACTGTTTTCGGCATTGTATCAAGCATTCCGCTTCGGGGGCAGGTTTAGAACGCAGCCCATCGTCTGGGTGTCAGGGGCTCTACTCATGGTGTTGGCAGCGCTGGGTGCCCTGCTGGCACAGCCCTTCATGGCCCTGGGTGATAAAACCATTGGCAGCCTGCTGCTGGCCCTGGGCAGCGGGCTCCTGCTGCTGTTATCGTCCGTTTCCCTCTTTCAGTATATCCTCCACCCGCGCAGCACATTCTACCAGAAAGCGGATGTGGTGGCCCTTTGCTGTCTGCTGCAGTGCCTGCTGCTTTTACTGGTGAATGGCTTGTTGCCACTTAGGCTGTGGGCCTAAGTGGAGTTGCTTTTGAATGTAGAGGGAGGAAGGGGACTTAACCGTTGGTTTTTGCCTTCTGGGCTTTCCGCTTGGAGGTTTTCTTGCTCACTTGCGGCTTTTTAGGCTTTTGTGTTTTTTTCTCTTTTATGGGGTCTTGCTGGCTGTGGTGGTGCAGGGAGCAGGGAATGGTTGTTTCGGTAAAGTGAGGGGTTAGCACCTGGGTACTTGGATGGCCCATGCCAGAAAGAGAGGAAAGAACAAAAAGCAGGAGCAGCAGGGCGAGGGGGTGTATTCTGGCAGCAGTCATGGGCAATCAGCACGTGTCCCCAAAGGTACAGCCAAACTGCAGCGCAAAAGCTGTACTTCTGACTTGTCTGCTACATGGTAAGTTCTTTTGCTAAAATGTTATTCTCATTCAAAATCCTTCCAGGCTTTGGTCATGTGCTTCATAGCTATCCTGTGCCCGATAGGCATTGAATTCCTGAACGATCTTCGATAGCTGACCAATACTATAGTCTCCTCTATAGATTCTATCAGCCAGCTCGGTGTGTTCCCGAAAAAAGTCGGCCATGTCTACCCTAAAAGATAAGGGTTTAACCCGATGGAGCGACTGGTTCTCATATTGCAGAAAGTAAGAGGTTGGGGTATGGACCAGCGCCACAGCAACACCCCCGACTGCACCACCCCCTGCATAGGCCTTGGAAGGATCTACAAAGCTAAACAGCTTTACCTTTCCCTTTTCTTCCAGGCTGAAAAACTGGTAGCCGTCATCGTCCAATGAAAGCGGCTGGATACCAACGGTGTTGGGAAAAGCGTGCATTTCAATGGTGTCTCTGCCAAAAGCAACACAGGCTACGGTAGCCTGTGCTGGCATCAGAAAATGCTTCTTCCCCAGCTGATCAAAATAGATCAGAGCCTCCTGATTTTTGACAAAACTGGCTTTTTTTCGAGTCGCATGAACCTGAAATTCTACCCATACGGTATCGCCTTCAGGGCGAACAAAAAAGCCTGGGGCTTTTCCAGCCTGGGCACCCTGAGCGATCAGAAGGAGCAGGGATAGGTGGAGTATTTTCTTCATGGAGCAGCGCTGCTTTTACAGTCTTAGGAATCCGTAGGGACTGCAATATTATGAAACTCTTTCTAAGGTTACGAGGGGATGTAATCTTAATCAGCAGGAAGTCAATATCAGCAATTGCTTTGTTTCTACATATTCCTCCGGTACTGCCCGCCCACCTCAAACAAGGCATTCGTAATCTGGCCCAGGCTGCAGTATTTGGCGGCTTCCATGATGCCTTCAAAGACGTTGCGGTTCTGGATGGCCAGGAGCTGCAGCTTGCGAAGCTGCTCCTTTGCCTGTTCGGCGTTGCGCTGCTGCAGGTTCTGGACGGTTTCGATCTGGGCGGTCTTTTCTTCTTCGGTAGCGCGGATCACCTCACTTGGGATGATGGTGGGGCTGCCTTTTGAGCTCAGGAAGGTGTTTACCCCAATGATCGGCAGCTCACCCGTATGTTTCAGGGTCTCGTAGTAAAGGCTTTCTTCCTGGATCTTGCTGCGCTGGTACATGGTTTCCATGGCACCCAGCACGCCGCCCCGCTCGGTAATGCGGTCAAACTCCTGAAGCACGGCCTCTTCTACCAGCTCGGTGAGCTCTTCAATGATAAAGGCACCCTGCAGGGGGTTCTCGTTCCGGGCCAGGCCCAGCTCCCGGTTGATGATCAGCTGGATGGCCATGGCGCGGCGCACCGAATCCTCGGTAGGGGTGGTGATGGCCTCGTCGTAGGCGTTGGTGTGCAGCGAGTTGCAGTTATCGTAGATGGCAAAGAGGGCCTGCAGCGTGGTGCGGATATCGTTAAAGTCGATCTCCTGCGCGTGCAACGAACGGCCGCTGGTCTGGATGTGGTACTTCAGCATCTGGCTGCGCTCGTCGGCGCCGTATTTGTTGCGCAGCGCCTTGGCCCAGAGGCGACGGGCCACCCGGCCAATGACCGAGTACTCGGCATCGGTACCGTTGCTGAAGAAGAAGCTCAGGTTGGGGGCAAACTTGTTGATGTCCATGCCCCGGCTCAGGTAGTACTCGATGTAGGTAAAGCCGTTGGCCAGCGTAAAGGCCAGCTGTGAGATGGGGTTGGCGCCCGCTTCGGCGATGTGGTAGCCGCTGATGGAGACCGAGTAGAAGTTGCGAATGTTATGCTCAATGAAGTACTGCTGCATGTCGCCCATCAGGCGCAGCGAGAACTCCGTGGAGAAGATACAGGTATTCTGCGCCTGGTCTTCCTTCAGGATATCGGCCTGCACCGTACCCCGCACGGCGGCTACGGTTCTGGCTTTGATCTGCTGGTACACGTCCTGAGGGAGCACCATATCGCCGGTTACGCCCAGCAGCATCAGGCCCAGGCCGTTGTTGCCTTCAGGCAGCTCGCCACGGTACTGTGGGCGGGCTACCCCCTTGTCCTTATAGATCGCCTCGATCTTCCGGTTCACTTCTTCCTCCAGCCCGTTTTCCTTGATGTAGAGCTCGCATTGCTGGTCAATGGCGGCATTCATGAAGAAGCCGGTGAGCATGGCGGCCGGACCGTTGATGGTCATGGACACCGAGGTGGTGGGGTCGGCCAGGTTAAAGCCGCTGTAGAGCTTCTTGGCATCGTCCAGGCAGCAGATGCTAACGCCCGAGTTGCCGATCTTGCCCCAGATGTCGGGCCGGCGGTCGGGGTCGTTGCCATAGAGGGTCACCGAATCGAAGGCGGTAGAGAGGCGTGCGGCAGGCATGCCCTTGCTAACGTAGTGAAAGCGGCGGTTGGTACGCTCCGGACCCCCTTCGCCGGCAAACATGCGGGTAGGGTCTTCTCCCTGGCGCTTAAAGGGGAATACGCCGGCCGTATAGGGGTACTCGCCGGGCACCCCTTCCTGCAGGTTCCAGCGCAGGATATCGCCCCATGCCCCATAGCGCGGCAGCGAGATCTTGGGCACCTTGGTGTGCGACAGGGTCTCGTGGTAGGTTTTTACCTTGATGTCCTTGCCCCGCACCTGGTACACAAATTCATCCTGGCGGTAGCGCTGCGCTTTTTCTGGCCATTCCTGGATGATCTTCCAGTTCTTGGGGTCCAGCTCCAGCTTTACGCGCTCAAATTCTTCCTGCAGCCCTTTTAGCAGGCGGTCCTTATCCTCCAGGCGGCTGTTCTTAAGGCTGTCCATGGCCTGCTGGATGCCAAAGAGGGTCTGGGCCACACCGGCCTGTTGCTCTACCCACTGGTCATACCCGCGGTTGTTTTCGGAGATCTCGCTCAGATAGCGGGTACGGGCAGGGGGGATAATGAACACCTTCTCGCTCATCTCGTCGGTGATCTCGAAGGAGGAGCGCAGCGCCTCGGCACCGGTGCGCTCCACGATCTTGTCCATCACGGCCTTGTAAAGCTTGTTCATGCCCGGATCGTTGAACTGCGAGGCAATGGTTCCCCAAACCGGCAGCTGCTCGTCAGGGGTTTCCCAGAGGTTGTGGTTACGCTTGTACTGTTTCTTTACATCGCGCAGGGCATCCTGGGCGCCACGCTTGTCAAATTTATTCAGGGCAATGAGGTCGGCAAAGTCCAGCATGTCGATCTTCTCCAGCTGGGTGGCAGCACCATACTCGGGCGTCATCACATAGAGGCTTACATCGCTGTGCTCGGTAATTTCGGTATCGGACTGGCCAATGCCGGAGGTTTCCAGGATGATGAGGTCAAAATCGGCCGCCTTTACAATATCAATGGCATCCTGCACATACTTGCTCAGAGCCAGGTTGCTCTGGCGAGTGGCCAGGGAGCGCATGTATACCCGTTCGTTGGAGATGGCATTCATACGGATGCGGTCGCCCAGCAGCGCGCCTCCTGTTTTGCGTTTGGAGGGGTCTACCGAGATGATAGCCATGCGCTTGTCGGGAAAATCCAGCAGAAAGCGGCGCACCAGCTCATCCACCAGCGAGCTTTTGCCCGCCCCCCCGGTACCGGTAATGCCCAGCACGGGGGTTGGTTTTACCTGGGCACTGGTATCCTGCTTCAGCTGCTGGCGGATGCTGGCAAACTGCTCAGGGAAGTTTTCGGCCGCGGAGATCAGGCGGGCAATGTCTTTGGGTTTCTTGCTTTTCAGGTGCGCCACCTCGCCGTTGAGGTTCTGGCCGGTGGGAAAGTCGCACTGCTGCACCATGTCGTTGATCATGCCCTGCAGGCCCATGGCCCGGCCGTCGTCGGGCGAATAGATGCGGGTAATCCCATACGCATGCAGCTCATCGATCTCGGTGGGCAGGATGGTGCCCCCGCCGCCGCCAAAAATGCGGATATGGCCGGCCCCGCGCTCCTTCAACAGATCAAAAATGTATTTAAAGAACTCTACGTGCCCCCCCTGGTAGGAGGTAATGGCAATGGCCTGGGCATCTTCCTGAATGGCGGTTTCCACAATTTCCTGGGCCGATCGGTTATGGCCCAGGTGAATCACCTCACAGCCGGTGGCCTGAATAATGCGGCGCATGATGTTGATGGCGGCATCGTGCCCGTCGAAGAGGCTGGCGGCCGTAACAATGCGGATGTGGTGCTGGGGTTTATAGGGGGCAAGCGTAGTGCTGGACATGCTGGAAAAGTTAAACGTTTGACAATGAACCTGTTCCCTTTATGAACGCAGCAAAGCGGGGACTGGGTTCAGCTACAATCGATTGCGAAATTACGGATTATGGGGATTATATGCTAACAGACGTTAGGGGCTTTAGCAACTATCCCTCATAGGGACCGTTTGGATTCAGAGAAACACGCACTATGGAGCTGGCAAATCAAGCAAAAAACACCCCCTATGGCACTGGTCTTGTTCTATCGGGCGGGGCCTACAGGGGCATGGGGCAGGTAGGGGCGCTTAAGGCGCTGAAAGAACGAGGCGTAGAACCGGATATCCTCTGCGGAACATCCTCCGGAGCCATCAATGCCGTGCTCTATGCCAGCGGCTACAGTCCGGAAGAAATGCGGGATATCTGGTACAAGGAGCCTTTCGGGAAGGTGCTAAACCTGCACCTGCCCCGCTTTGGCCTGCTCAAGCACAGCAAGATCGGAGAACTGATTGCACCCTACCTGCGCCACCAGCGGCTTGAAGAACTGCCCATTCCCGTTTACCTGACCAGCACCTGCCTGAACGATGGCGAGCAAAAGGTTTTTACCGAAGGGGATCTGCTGCAACTGCTGCAGGCGGCCTGTGCCGTTCCGCTGGTGTTTGAGCCCGTGGAGATCGAGGGGAGGCAGTACATCGATGGGGGTGTGGTGAGCAACCTGCCCGCAGAGCCCCTGCGGCCGCTCTGCCAGCACCTGATCGGCATTTCGGTAAACCCCATTCCCTTCAAAGAAAAGCTGAACGGGATTACCGATACGCTATACCGCACCATCTGGATAGGGCTGGAAGGAAGTGTAAAAAAGACCAGCCAGCTCTGCGACTGGCTCATTGCCCCCACTGAAATGGGCGAGCGGGGATTTATGGAACGCTCAGCCCTGGAGCTCTTTTTCCAGTCCGGCTACGACTTTACCAGCCGGTTTCTGGAAGAGAAGGGGGTGATGCTAACACGTAGACAGAAATAGCGGACTGATCCCGGGACTTTCTAAGCAGCGATGGTGCATATGCATGAAGGAAACATGGGCCAAGCCGCGTGTAGTACAAATAAAATCATATAAAAACATGAATCATCCCGAATTTTCTAGTGGGATAAATACTAAAAAAGGCCTCAGAATTCACTCTGAGGCCTTTTTTATTAAAGTAGGCCGTCATTTCGACCAGCGGGAGAAATCCTGGAAATTTACCAGTAAAGAGTTGTCTTATCCAAGATCTCTCCCGCTGGTCGAGATGACAGCGTTCCCTTGAGTTTTTGGGCTAAAATACTTTAATATGAGTATGTTTAAACCATTTAGAAAATTCAGGATGATTCATGTTTATACTTAAAGCCTACTCCCTACAGTTTGGGAAGGCTCACATGTATGTAAGCTGGCTATCTATTGATTGCGTACCTGAAAAGTCTTATCCCAACTTGCCGTAAGCCCTTCATCATCGGTCGCCAGGAGTACAATCCGGTACGTTCCAGCAGGCGCATTCGAGGGGATCTGGACACTGTAATCAATGGAATAGCTGGCCTGCCCCACCTGAATGGTCTCTCCCTGGCCGGTATCAAAACCATTGTAATAGATGCTGGTAACAATTGTTTCCACTTCTGAATTGTCGGTGACTGTTCCGGCAATCTGAACAGTCTGCCCCACTACAAAGCCTGCTTCTATCTGCGCATCCGTAGGACTGGTGATAGCAAAGACAGGAGGGGTGTTTGCCGGGGCATCGTCGTCCTTGCAGGCCAGAATCCCGAAAGAAAGACAAACGAAAAGAAATGATTTTCGAATAATAGAGTTCATGATAAGGGGTTGAGATAAAAGTAGATTGAACGTTCAAAAAGTTTGTCTTTACTAGTAACGAAAAAATAGCATCAAACGGCGTAGTCAAAAAGTAAAAATTTTCATTTTTAAAAAGAGCTACTTGACAAAAAAAACCCTCAGGGAGAAGCCTAAGGGTTTTGTAGTTAATGTGCTACTGCGTTTAGTTGCCGCATGGATCAATGTTGCGCCAGTTCAAAACTTCGGCATCAATGGTTTGCATGCTGGCAGAATAGGTATAGGTGCGGTTGTCCAATTCTTCGCATTCAGCGCCTTTTTCAACAAATTTCCAGGCGTCAGCAGAATCGTCAGACAAGATGCGGAATTTGTACCCATTACCACCGGCAACAGATTCTTGTGTGATATCGAAGGTGCCGGTATACACGCCATCATTATCATCATCAGTTAGCTCCCACATACCCTCCTGGTCGGCGCCCCAACCGGTCATTTGGCCAACTACAAAAACTTTCGCGCCCTCAGGGGTGTTTTCGGGTACTGTCACACTAAAGGTAGTGTTGCCTTCCGCTGCAGCCCGAACATTAATGTTCCAGGTTTGCTCAAAGTCATTGCCCGAAAGGTCAGTGGCCCGCAGGGTCATCACATGGGTGCCGGCTGCGGCATCATTTGGAATGGTAATGGTTTCATTAAGGGTAGCCGTTGTACCATTAATCTGCGTGGCCGTCCAATTTTTGGTATACCAGGGGGTTGCAGCGGCTCCGGGAGCAGCTACGGTCAGGGAAACGCTTTGCAGGCCTCCATTGTCTGTTACAGTTCCGGCCACAGTATAGGAATCACCCGGATCAAAACCAGCTTCAAGTTGCGCAGTAGTAGGGCTTGTGAGCGTTGCCTCAGGATCTGAAACGTCAATGACAGGTCCTCCTTCGTCGTCTTTACAGGCTACTGAGGTAACGAGTAAAGCTGAAAGCAGTAAATACGAAAACTTTTTCAACAGCATAGATCTAAAAATTAGAGTTTAACAATGGTTAGTAAAAAATGATCTTACCCCTTAGTAACGAGCATAAAGAGAAAAACTCACGCAGGAATTGGAAGATTTTACACAAAAAATATTTAACTATCTGTTAATCAATCAGTTATGTAAATTAAAAAATGCACTAAAAATTATTCTTGTAGGGAGGCCGTGCGGGAAATTAGACGGATTTGGCCTGGCGGAACATATTTTCAGCCCTGTATACCCCTAACTTCTCCTGCGCTACAGGTCGCCTAACACAGATCCAGCGAGCGGAGCAGCTGTCTGCGCCATTCCATGGTGCACTTGCCAGAGTGCCGGGAACCCCTTTGGGGACAGCCGCCGGCTAGTCCTGCCTAGCGGTTCACCAGGGGGCGGGTAGCGGGGGCTGCAGTGGCTACCTTGGGGGCAGGTAGGGTAGGGGGGTGAACCGGCAACTTGCTGGTAGAGGGGCTCTCCGGGCTGGCCGTTTCTGAGTCACTCTTGGTCAGCAGCCGTACAGGTTCTTTCTGCTGCAGAAGCCGCTGGAGCAACTGTAGGGCCTGCTGATTGTCGGGCAGGTAGATGTTGTCCAGAATGTTACGCTTTTCTTTGGTGGTGAGGCGCCAGTTGAGGGAGGCCCGCTCTATTTCTTCTTCTTTAAGCTGGTTAGGAGTCTCACCATCGGCAAACATGGTGCGGGGCTTATACTGCAGGTCTACCCGGTGCAGGGGTACCTCCAGCCAGCTGCGGCTCATCTCCAGCTGGTTGTCATTGTCAATATCCTGCAGGTAGGTCCAGTTCTTGTAAATGTTGTTCAGAGGGGTAAAGAACTTTTGCAGCAGGCTGGGGGCTATGGCCACTTCAATCTCTTTTTCCTTTTCGGAGTCGCGAATGCAGACCACCACTACCCCGGCGGTATGCTCGCCAATCCAGTCCCGGAATACATACAGAAAACGAACCCCATCTTCAATGCCAAAGTTATCGGCAATGCCGCTATCCATGGTCTCCAGGGCCGGCTCGCTGGGCAGTATCTGGTTGGGGGTAATGTAGGGAAAGGTAGCGCTCATGCGCAGGGCGCTGATAAAGCGCAGGCTGTCGGCCCCATGCCCGGCAAACAGACGGCGAAAATCCACCCCCTTTACCTTTGATTCGGCCCGCACCACACTGTCCAGCCCGCTACCGCTCATGTAGGCCATGGACTGGGGGGAGATAAAGAGCTTGCGGCCATCGTTGGTGATGTTGGGGGCGATCAGCATCATGGGGATGAGCCCCTCGGCTTCGGGCTGCCGGTAGGCGGCCAGGGGTTTGTCCAGAAAACCCTGGGTGTTGCGGTTGAGCTGCTGCTCAAAGGCATGGCCTCGATCGCGCTGGTAGCGGTGCCCGCCCCACTCAAAACTGCCGGTTTTGATGAAGAGATCATTCACCAGCAGGCTAAAGATAATGGGGTTAAGATTGTCACGGCTGATGCGGTCCAGGTACTCGGCTGACCAGGGGTCAACCGGCTGCTGCTGGTACTGGCGCAGCACCAGCTCCCGGTAATAGGCAGCGCCCACCATACCGCCAGAGGCGCCGGTAATAAGGGTGGCATGGCGCATCAGACCACCGCTGGTAAGGCTATCGGCCGTTTGCAGGGCTCGCATGGTCCAGAGGGCTGAGCGCTGCCCTCCGCCGCTGGTACATATCAGCACCAGCCGGGGTTTTTCATTGAGGGGAAATTTGTTTCGCCAGTTGGTGAGAATGGCCAGGGTGGCTTCTTTGTCCTCTTGCTGCAGCTGAAGGCTGCTGAGGCTGTCAAGCACCTGCAGGTTGTAGGCCACAGGCGCCTTGCCGTAATCCAGGCCAAAGGCTTCGCTGGGATTCTGAAAATGAGCGTAGCGGGAGGTGGTGTTCAGCACCAGAAAGGCTACAATCACTACGGTAAAGGTCCAGCTGCGCAGCCAGAAGCTCAGGGCACCGGCCACCATCAGCACCACGGTTAGCAGCAGTACGGCACTGGCGGCTGCCGGTAGCTGCAGGGTAGGATAGTCCCTGAAAAAGCCAATGCCCAGGATCAGCAGCAGGAGTATCAGCTCCAGGATTACCGAGTTAAGGTGGTTCTGGTCAAATACCCGCAAAATGGCTTCCTTATCGTAATAGCGGTAGTTGGGCGGTACCTGGCGGGGGCGCAGGTTCAGGTCAAGGTACCAGCTGATGCTGCTGCGCTTGGTTTTGGCTACCTGCAGCCGCTTGGCCATGTTTACCCGGCTGATGCGGATGCGCCGCAGTTTATGGTCTACCTTTTCGGCAAAAAGCAGGAAAATATCTTTGTTGGTAAAGCGAAAGTAGAGGAAAAAAGCTACCAGGATAGCCCCATAGCCACTGAGCAGGCCTGCAAGGTAGAGTACAATACGGGTGGGGGTAATGTACTCATAGTCCAGCTGAAAGCGCACTATGCACACCATATAGGTGATCAGGAACAGGATGGGGATGAGGCAGTTATTAACGCAAAACTTGCCAAAGGGGCGGCTCAGGGTGCCCAGAAAGGAAAAGCGGGGACCATCCAGAATATAGGAGGTAATGTGGTAGGCCATGCTGAAGGCACCAAGGGCCAGGCCGATGATAAAAAAGCTGCTAAAACTCACCCGGCCCTGGTACTCCGGATCTAAAAACAGAAAGGGAATGCCCAGCACCCGCCCAAAGGATTGGAAGATAATGGCAAACAGCACGCCCCAGAGCAGCAGCAAGATCTGGTTTTTCCGGATGTGGTGGATCAGGAGCTGCAGGGGTAAGGACTGGTAAAGTTGCCGTAGCATAAGCCTAGTGGTTGCGCGGGGTGTCTTACAGGAGCACCCTGTCCGGGGAGAGCATAAGAAGGGGCAGGCAGCGGTCAGGCAGAACTATCTTCTTCTTACTTCTTTGTACTTAAAACGTAGCGAGAATGTTGCGGGTTCCGTATCCGGACCGTTAGTTTTTTAACCCTTTTGTTGCAGACCCCCTTACTTCTTCCATAGCGAGGGAATTAATTCCCTCGCTATGGAAGAAGAATAGAAGAAGGGCAGGGGAGGTTGTCAGAATCAGCCCCCTACTTCACTGCCCCCTTTTGGTGCCGGCATACAGCTCATACTCCAGCAGGCGGCCCTCCTGCTGGGCCAGTGGCACAGGAATTTTACGGCTGGTGCGCAGGCCTATGTGTTTGCCCAGGGCAGGGTTGCCCGCTACGATGTAGCCCCAGTAGCCCCCGCATCGGCTCTTAAAGAAATCGCCAATCTGTTTATATACCCCTTCCAGCTCGGTGCTTTCGCCCAGCCGCTCGCCCCACTCGGGGTTCAGGATCACCACACCCCCTTGTTCTTCCGGCAGGGGGGTATCGGCAAAATCACATACCTCAAAACGGATGTGGTCGACCATGCCGGCTTCTTCGGCATTGCGGCGGGCGTTGGTTACGGCCCTGAAGTCCCGGTCGGTGGCCATGATCTGCAGGCGCGGCTGTTGCATTTCGGCGCGGGCCTTGGCTTTCATCTCGGCCCACAGGCTGCTGTCGTAGCCGCGCAGGTGCATAAAGCCAAAATTTTCCCGAAACAGGCCGGGAGGGGTATTGGTGGCCAGCAGGGCTGCTTCTATGGCCAGCGTACCGCTGCCGCACATGGGGTTTACAAAGGGCTTGTCATACTGCCAGCGGGTTTGCTGCACAATACCGGCGGCAATGGTTTCCATCAGGGGGGCCTTGCCCGGCCTGAAGCGGTAGCCATGCTTGGAGATGGTTTCGCCGCTGGTATCTACATACAGGCTCACCCCCTCATCGTACCAGTACAGGAAAAGCACCACCTGGTCTTTTTCCTTGCCGCTATCGGGCCGGCGCTGGTAGAGGGCCTGCATGCGGTCGGCAATGGCATCCTTTAAGCGCAGGCTGGCAAAGCGCCAGTCGCGGATGGTCTCGTTGCGCACAAAGGCATCGATGCTAAAATAACTGTCTACGCGCATCCATTTTTCCCAGGGCAGTTCCCGGGCCTGTTTGTACAGCTCATCGGCGGTGCGGGCAGTAAAGCGGCCCACCTCCAGCAGTACACTATGGGCGGTGCGCAGTTGCAGGTTCAGCCACATGCAGTCGTCCAGCTCGCCCCGGGTCTGTACGCCGGCCGTGGTTTGCTGCACAATGGGGTAGTCCATCAGGCGCAGCTCGGCCGCTACCCAGTCGGCAGTACCCGGCGCACAGCGGATGGTAATGGTTTGCTTCATGGGCCAAAGGTACGTCTCCTTTTCGGGACCGTTCATAAGCTGTGGATAACTTTTGGTCCGGAGGCTGTCTGCCAATGCCGGCGAATCAGTACCTTTCGGTTCTGTAGACTCTGTAACAATTAAAAAATAGGAGAGATATGAAAATCTGGTTTCAGTGTAAGATCAAATATCAGAAAGAGGATGAGAATGGCAGGCTCAAAAATGTTACCGAGCCCTACCTGGTGGATGCCGTATCCTATACCGAAGCAGAAGCCCGTATTTATCAGGAGCTTGGCTCGGTGATCCGCGGCGATTTTGAAGTAACCAGCATTACCAAAAGCAAGATCTCTGATATCTTCCACTACGATGATGCCGAAACCTGGTACAAGTGCAAAGTGACCTATATTGCGGCCGATGACGAAAGCGGCAAGGAAAAGAAAGTAACCAACCAGATGCTGGTATCGGCCCTGGACCTGAAGCAGGCCTGCGAACGGCTGCTGGAGAGCCTGGAAGGCATACTGGTGCAGTTTGAGGTGGTGGAGATCCAGCAGAGCCCGCTGGTAGAGATTTTCCCCTATGTAGAGGACGAAACCAAAGGCAAGGTACGCATTGACGATATGGCCCCCCAGGCCGTGCGGGAAGAAGAAGTAACGCTAAAACCCATCCCCCCAACACCCGCGCTGGCGAGCCAGGAAGAGGATGAGGAAGAAGATAGCGCCTTTGAACCTCAGGCCCTGCTGCAGGAAGCAGAACTGGAGGAAGAACTGGAAGCGGAACTCGACAGCGAAACCGAACTTTAAGAACAAAAGAAAGAAAAGCAGCTCATTGGCTGCTTTTTTTTCGTGCCTTCTCCAGAATTCTTGAGCTGAAAAGTTAAGAATATTAAGATAAATTACATTAATATTACATACTGGAATGGGTGCTATTAGGGCAGACCAGCTTATTCATCATCTCTAGTCGAGTACATGCAGGAAGGAACCATCTTACTAGTTGAAGACGATGCCGATTGCCGCTTGCTGTATAGCAAAACTATGCAGGCCGAGGGCTTTGAGGTGATCCTGGCCGAATCCTCCCAGAAAGCTTTTAAGCTGCTGAAGGAGCGAGACATCGACCTGGTGCTGAGTGATGTGAACCTGGCCCATATCAATGGCCTTGAACTGATTGGGCGGTATAAGGAACTGAACCCCTTTGCCGAAGTAATCATGCTCACTGCCTACGGAAGCGTAAAAGACGGTGTGCAGGCCATTAAAACCGGGGCCTACGATTATCTGATCAAGGGCGAAGATAACAAGCGGCTGTTGCCCATGCTGCAGCGGGCCATTGATAAAGTGCGGCTCCACAAACGCCTGCACCGGCTCGAGCAGCAGGTAGGGCAGCACTATACCTTTCAGGAGGTGATTGGCAAATCAGAACCCCTGCAACAGGCCATCAGCATGGCCCGGCAGGTTGCGGGTACTAATGCAACCGTACTGCTGCTGGGCGAAACCGGTACCGGCAAGGAAATTTTTGCCCGCGCCATCCATGCGGCCAGTACCCGGGCCAAGGCAGCCTTTGTAGCCCTTAACTGCAGTGCCTTTGGCAAAGAATTGCTCGAAAGCGAACTGTTTGGCCACAAGGCAGGCTCCTTTACGGGCGCCACCCACGACAAAAAGGGCTTGTTTGAAGAAGCCCATGGCGGTACGCTTTTTCTGGATGAAATAGGGGAGATGCCCCTGGAACTGCAGGCTAAGTTGCTGCGGGTTCTGGAGACCAGTACGTTCATTAAAGTAGGCGATACCAAAACCAGCCGTGTAGATGTGCGCATCATTGCCGCTACCAATAAAAAGCTGGCCAATGCCCACAACGCCCAGTTCAGGCCCGACCTCTATTACCGCCTCTCTGTTTTTGAGATTAACCTGCCGCCCCTGCGGGAACGCAAGGAAGATATACCCCTGCTGGCCAGAGCCTTTATGGCGCACTTTGGGCAGATTACCCAAAAGAAGATCGTTGGCATGAGCAGGGAATTTGAGGAGCAGCTGATGCGCTACCCCTGGAAAGGCAACATTCGGGAGCTGCGCAATGTGATTGAGCGAGCGGTGATCCTTACCGATGGTTCCCTGCTGGATGAAGCCGTGCTACCCTATGAAGTAAAGTTTGGACCTTCGCTGGAGGAACAGCTACAGGAAAGCAACCAGTTTGACCTGGCCTTTGTAGAGCGCACGCATATACAGCGCGTGCTCAAACTGACCAGGGGCAACAAAGCTAAAACAGCACGCATGCTCAACATTGGGTTATCTACCCTATACCGCAAATTATCAGAGTATAACCTGCAGGAAGCCGAAGCCTGAAAGATGGAAGCTCTCCATAATCAGGCAGGCTCCAGGCCTTATCCCGGCGGGTCCGTCTGCACCTAGGTGTGCCCCGGAGTTGGCGACCCTGCTCCACAGGTTGTATGGTTATGCTTTTAACACGGTTTCCGCTTGGTGCGTCACCGCCTACAGAACCCATATGACATGCTGAAGGATGTTGGCCGTACTGTCAAATTGAGAAAGAGGCTATCAAAATAGGAAGGGTGGGCAGGAGTAAAGAAAAGGCGATTATCCATAATTGGTTGCTTATCAGGCAAATAGCCATATAGCATGGATTCCGGTATGGTTTTGGCGGACCAAAAGTGAACCTAGTATTTTTTACTATTTTTTTCAGCTCTCGAAGCCTAAGATGCTCGCATTGACATCTTAGGTTTATTTTTGTGCCCTAGTCCACAATGCTACGGGGGATATCCCCCGGTAAGCGGGTGAGCATTTCATAGTTGAGCTGATGGCTCATTTCACTAAAGGAGGCTACGCTGATTTCCTCCTCTCCCTGGCGCCCGATCAGCACCACCTCATCGCCTTTTTGCACCCCGCTCAGCGCACTAATATCAACCATCAGCAGGTTCATGTTCACTACCCCTACTACAGCCGCCGGCTGCCCCTGTATAAGCACCCTGCCAACATTGCTAAGGCTGCGGGCAAAGCCATAGGCATAGCCTACCGGTACGGTGGCAATGCGCATATCGGTCTGGGCCAGGCAGGAGGTGCCATAGCCAATATACTCTCCCTCTTGTACGGCTTTTACACTCATCACCTTGCTCCGCCAGCGAATGAGCCGGCGCAGGGGGTCCTGCTGCTGGGGTTGCTTCTCCAGAAAAAGGGTACGGGTTTCAAGATTGGGCCAAAAGCCATAGAGCATTATGCCAATGCGCACCAGCTCCATGCGGGTTTCGGGATAGTTGAGGCTGGCGGCCGAGCAGGCCGTATGGCGCATGGCGGGCCTGAGGCCGGCCCCGCAAAATTCCTCATACAGGGCATTGTACTGCTCCAGTTGCTGGCCAATGCGGGGAGAATTGGCCATTTCTTCGGCGCCGGCAAAATGGGTGCACAGACTCATTAGCCGCAGATGCGGGGTATGTTGTTTAAGCAGCTCCAGAATGGCAGGCAGCTCATCCCTGTCAAATCCGGTGCGGTTCATGCCTGTTTCTACCTCCAGGTGAATACGGGCGGGCTTCCCCAGGCTACGGGCGGCTGCAATGGCCGCTTGCAGTCGATCGGTCTCAAACACAAAGAACTCAATATCCTGGCTGATGGCCCAGGGCAGATCTTCATTTTCAATCAGGCCCATGATCAGAATGGTGGCTTCACCCTTGGTCTTCTGCCAGACCCGCAAGGCCTCATGCGCACTAAAAACACTGATGTGGGTAATGCCGGCTTCCAGGCAGAGCTGGGTCATGTGCTCCAGGCCATGGCCATAGGCATTGCCTTTGAGCACAGCCGAAAGCTGAACGTCTGGCTCCAGGAGCGTACGTACAAAGGCAACATTGGATTGAAAGGCCGTTCGGCTAAGCTCAATGCTGGAAGTATGGCGTACGGAGGGGGTATGGGGAATCATAGACATGGTATTGAGCATAACGGCTCCAGCCGGGGGGCTGTTTGCTCGGGCTGGGTAAGTGCCCCATTTTTCTGAACCACCCTTTGCTGCTTAGTGGCCCAGCAGCTGTCCGATCAGCGCCCAGTACATCCGAAGGCCATAGGGGAGCAGGGCATCGGGAAAGTCATAGGCTGCATTGTGCAGGTTGGGCTGCTCAAGCCCCGCACCCAGGCCAAAGAAGCCCGAAGGGGCCAGCTGGTTGTAGCAGCCAAAATCTTCTGACCAGCGAAAGGGATCCTGCTTCAGGTGTACATCAAGGCCGGCGGCAGTAGCGGCCCTCTGCATGCAGGCAAAGGCCTCCGCTCCGTTGGTGGTGGCCGGAAATACTTCCCGGTACTCAAGGCTGAGGCCGAGGCCCTGCGCCGATGCTGTCTGGTGCAGGAGGTGTTCTACGGCTTCGCTCAGCCGGTCCATATCGGGCTGCAGGTTGGCCCGCAGGGTGGCCAGCAGCTCTGCCTCACCTGGGGAGATACCAAAGGAGGAATCGCCCAGGCGGGCATGGGTAAGGGTGAGCAGGCTCAGTTCTGCCGGTTGGGTGGTGGGGGGCAGCTTGGGCAATTGCTGCAGCAGTTCGGCGAGGGCATTTGCCGGGGAGTGGCCCAGCTCGGGCTCGGCGGCATGGGCGGTGCGCCCCCTGAGAGTTACATGCAGCCCCTTGGAGGCAGGGCAGAAGGTGCCCTCTCGCAGCACCACCTGGCCCAGGGGGTAACCCGGCAGGTTGTGCAGCCCGAAGATGTAATCAGGCGCCAGACTGGTAAAGCGCTCGTCTTTCAGCAGGGCTCGGGCGCCCTGTCCGGTCTCTTCGGCGGGTTGCATCAGTAATAAAAGCCTGCCCCGCTTCAGGGGATGGCGGGCCAGCAGGGGTGCCAGGCCGGCTAGCATGCTCATGTGTCCGTCGTGCCCGCATTTGTGGGATACCCCCTGCTTCCGGGAGGAGTAGGGGAGCTGGTTGGCATCGGCTATGGGCAGGGCGTCCATATCGGCCCGCAGCATAAGAGTGGGCCCTAGCTTCTTCCCTTCAAAGATAGCGACCAGGCCGGTGCCCGAGCCCAGCCCGCTCAGCAGCTGGCCGGGGGAGTAGCGCTGCAGATAGTGCTGCAGGTGTTGGGCGGTGTCCGTCTCCTGTCCGGAAAGTTCGGCCAGCCGGTGCAGCTCGTGCCGCAGCTGTGTAAGTTCTGCTAAGAGAGGGCTAAGCTCGGGAAGCGTCATGCTCAGGCAATGCGTTTTTCTACGTAATAGGAATTCAGGACGGAAAGAGCCCCCATGTAGCGGAGCTTAAAGGGAATCACATCGCCTACCTTATATCCTCGTTCATTCTGGCCCAGGTCGATCACCAGCATATCGGAAGAGGCGCCCACCACCTCAAAATCATGCCCCTCCAAGATCAGGTATTTTGGGTCGATGTCCAGCAGGCCCACATCCAGAATGGCCCGGCAGCTGTACTGGCCAAAGAGCGTGCTATCCACCTCATGCACCTGGCCCTGGGGGTTGGCGGCCATTTCGCCAATGGGCACCATAGGCTTGCGCGTAATTTCAATGATCTCGGTAAAAAGCTCAAATACATCATCGCGCATGCCTTCTACCGTTTGGTTGGTAAAGAGGTTGAGGCCAAAATAGAGAATTTCTCCCACCCGGAAGTGGTTGATGCCCCTGGGGATTTGCTTGCTGAAGAGCAGGGGTACCGTTACGCTGGTGCCGCCCGAGATCCAGGGAATGGAGCGGTTGAATTTAAGCTCGATGATCTGCTTGTAAAGGCTGAGCTGCACCAGTTTGTCCTGCGAGGGCATAACCCCATGCAGGCAGTTGAGGTTGGTGCCCAGGCCAATGACTTCAATGTTGGGCAGGTCAAACACTTTCTCGTAGAAATTCACCAGGTTTTCGCCCATTACCCCTTCCCGCAGGTCGCCGGTTTCCACCATAATGATCACCTTGTGCTGCTTCTGCTGCCGCACCGCCTCATCGCTCAGCAGTTTAAGGGTATAGTATTCGGTGTTCATGCTCACATCGGCAAAGCTGATGATGTTGCTGATGCTGCCCCTGGCCGGGGGTTTGATGTAGACGGTCTGCACTCCGGGCTCCAGCTCCTTGATGCGGCGCAGGTTGCTGATGCGGGAGTCGTGGATTTCGCGTATGCCCAGTTCAATGAGCAGTTTAAGGTATTTTTTATTGCCACACAGCAGTTTTGATACAACCCCCCAGCTAAGCCCGTGTTCTTCAAAAAGCCGGGTCAGGAAGGTGTAATTGTGCTCCAGATTGGCTTTGTACAGGTTCAGGTACGCCATGTTATCGGGTCAGTCGCATTTCAAGGTACTTGTTGGTAAAGCCCAGCCGTTCGTAGAGGCGCCGGGCGGGGTTATCGGGCTCCACATGCAGGGCAATGCCCCCCTTGGCCTGGGCTATGGCGCGTTCCATCAGCTGTCGGCCCAGTCCCTTGCCCCGCTGGTTGCCATGTACGGCAATGTATACCAGGATATTCTCTGGAATATAGCCTTCCATGCCCGTCTGGTTCATGACCACGGCACCCACGATCGCGCCCCCTTCCCGGGCCAGCAGCACAAAGCCCCCCTGATGGCCGTAGGGGCTCAGGGCGTAATCCAGGCATTTCATAATGTCTTCTCTGGCATCGCCAAACTGGTCCAGGTGCTCAAATAAGAAGTTGGCGATCTCGGTTTTCTCCAGGATGGAGGGGGTATCCATGGAGGTCAGTATCGTAAAGTCCATATGCATTGTAAGTGAGTTATGTATCATGCAGCGGCCTGCTGGTGTAACACCGGCAGCGGGCGTAATGTTGAAATACTACAATAAGTGATCAGCGAGCCCAGCAGGCCAAAGAGGTTGGCATCCAGCGAATAGGGCAGGGGAATAGCCAGCACCGTCAGCACTACGGTAAGGCTGCCCCCGACCAGCATGGCCCAGAAGGCTGCCTGGCCGTGCCGGCTACCAAAAAACAGGGCGGCCACCAGCGGCACCAGCAGGCCGCTGACCATAAAGGCATAGGAGTAGAGCATCAGGCTAAGTACGTTATGCATAAAGGAGGCAAGCCCCAGGGCCAGCACCCCTATGCCCAGGGTAATCCATTGCGAGAGCCGCAGCACCCCCTTTTCGCTGAGGGCTTGTTTTCGGAGATTGCCGATCAGGTCGGTCACCACATTGCCGGAGGCAGCCATCAGGCAGCTGTCGGCTGTGGAAAGAATGGCCGAGAAGTAGGCCGACATCATCAGGCCCATAAGCCCCACCGGCAGTACGGTGCGCAGCAGCAGGGGTAGCCCCTGCTCGGCATCCAGGGCGCCGGCATCGGCCAGGCCCATGTAGGCAAACATGCCCTGCTCGGCCGCTACCCGGGAGAGCAGGCCCAGACTTACCCCCATCAGGGCCATGATGGGCCATTCAAACAAGCCGGCAATGAACCAGGCCTTTTTGGCGGATTGCTCATTACGGCAGGCAAAGATGCGCTGGTAGAGGGTCATGCCCACAAACCAGATGGGGATAATGGTGATGGCCCAGTTGAGCAGCTGCACCCAGCCAATGTTGCTAAAGCTGAAGAAGTGGGGTGGCAGCGTCGCCTGGATAGCGGCCCAGCCCCCTACGGCATAATAACAGACTGGCAGGCCAATGAAGAGCAGGCCGGCCATCAGGATGATCCACTGAACGGTATCGGTATAGATTACAGCCTTGATACCCCCCATAACGGTATAGACCACTGCCAGCACCCCCATGATCAGCAGGGCCGGCAGCAACTCCAGCCCGGCAAAGGTGCCCGAGGCGAGTTTAGCACCCGCCAGCATCTGGCTGCTGGTAAAGCCGGTATAGCCAATGGCTGAGATAATCCCCGCCAAAAGGGCCACCCGGCGGCCAAAAAAGTGGCCGTAAAGCTGCGGAAGGGTAAAGAAGTGGGCAAATGCCCTGTTTTGCCGCACCCGGGGTATGAGCAGCACGGCGGCTAGCCAGGCGCCCAGCAGACCGGTAAAGAGCATCCAGGAGCCGGAGAGCCCCATCAGAAAGCCCAGGCCACCCAGGCCAATGGAAAAACCGCCCCCAACATCGGTAGCTACTACCGACAGGCCAATGTGCCAGCTGCCCATCTGCCGGCCGCCTACATAATAATCTTCAGTGCCGCTGTTCTTTTTAAGAAAATAAACGCCAATACCAAGCATCCCCAGCATGTAGGCCAGGAAAATGGTGATATCGATAAAGTGCATGAATCTGTTGGTTGACCAGAACCCTAAGGTACTAAAAAATGGCCCGCCTACCGAATTTTAGGCCTAATCTCCCCTGAGAGTACAAGGCTTTGTGCAATTTCTGCAAGGGATGCTGAGCTAACGGCAAGGGAAAATGGGATAGACGCATGGCTGAAGCCACTTTATACACAACTTAACGTAATGCGTCATCCCCGCCCAGGCGGGGATCTGTTAACACTATACTGCACAGATAGCTGTATAAGAGATTCCATATAATCCGTGCTGCACAACAGGGCTTAGGCTCGCCCTTAAGAGTATACTCCCCCCCCCAGGGATGGCACGAGTCAGGTGTTGGTGAGAACACCAACAACACGAAGAGGGTAGAATTTGCGAGCCCAGGCATACCCAACTGGTCTCTTGCCTGGTGTTTTCACCAAGCAATGTATCGGGTAGCTAGTAAAAGCTCCTATACAAGATCTGAAACCAGAAGGCCTAAGGGCAAGTAAGGGGGAGGGCACAAGCCAAAAAAGCCCCACCGTTTCCAGTGGGGCTCTTCTTATGAAAGCGTACAGGCTTATACGTTATCCGACGTAAACTTGGCGGTGATGTACTCCCGGTTCATCATGGCGATGAAGTCCTGGCTAATTTCCTTGGGACATTCTACCGAACAGGCCTGGGTGTTGGTGCAGTTGCCAAAACCTTCGGCATCCATCTGGGCCACCATTTTCTCCACGCGGTTCTTACGCTCTACCTTACCCTGTGGCAGCAGGGCCAGCTGCGACACCTTGGCGGCTACAAAGAGCATGGCCGAGGCATTCTTGCAGGCCGCCACGCAGGCACCGCAGGAGATGCAGGTAGCTGCATTAAAGGCCTCGTCGGCAATCTTCTTAGGCACGGGTATTTCGTTGGCATCGGGTACGCCGCCGGTGTTTACCGATACATAGCCACCGGCCTGTATGATGCGGTCAAAGGCCGAGCGGTCTACCACCAGGTCTTTGATCACCGGGAAGGCCTTGGCCCGCCAGGGCTCTACGGTTATGGTATCGCCGTCCTTAAACACGCGCATGTGCAGCTGGCAGGTAGCCGTGCCCTGCATGGGGCCGTGCGGGCGCCCGTCAATGTGCATGGCGCAGGAGCCACAAATACCCTCGCGGCAGTCATGGTCGAAATGAACCGGTTCTTCGCCCTTCTTCACCAGCTGTTCGTTCAGCACGTCCATCATCTCCAGAAAGGACATATGATGGTTGATGTCGGTCATTTCGTATTTTACAAACCCACCTTTGTCGTGCGGGCCTTTTTGTCTCCAAACATTAAGCGTCAGGTTCATATTATTTGTAGCTACGTTGGGTCAGTTTCACATTGTCAAATTGGAGGGGCTCCTTGTGGAGCTGTGGCTCGGCATTGGCGCCGGTATACTGCCAGGCAGCTACATAGGTAAATTCCTCATCGTTACGCAGGGCCTCGCCCTCGGGAGTCTGGTACTCATCCCGGAAGTGACCGCCACAGCTTTCTTCGCGGTGCAGGGCATCACGGCACATTAGCTCGCCCAGCTCCAGGAAGTCGGCCACGCGGTTGGCCTTCTCCAGCGACATGTTCAGCTCATCTACATTGCCGCCTACATTTACATCTTTCCAGAAATCGGCACGCAGCTGCTGAATGAGCCCAATGGCTTTTTGCAGGCCTTCGGCATTTCGGGCCATACCGCAGTATTCCCACATAATGTTGCCGAGCTCGCGGTGGAAGTCATCTACCGTACGCTTGCCTTTGATGCTCATCAGCTTGTTGATGGTGTCCTTTACCCCTTTCTCGGCCTCATCAAAGGCAGGGTGGCTGGCATCCACTTTCTGGAAGGGCAGGCTGGCAATGTAATCGCCCAGGGTGTAGGGGATCACAAAATAGCCGTCTGCCAGACCCTGCATCAGCGCTGAAGCCCCCAGGCGGTTGGCGCCATGGTCAGAGAAGTTGGCCTCGCCCAGCGCATACAGGCCGGGAATGTTGGTCATCAGGTTATAGTCCACCCACAGGCCACCCATGGTGTAGTGCACCGCAGGGTAGATCATCATAGGGGTGGTATAGGGATCATCGCCGGTAATCTTCTCATACATCTCAAAGAGGTTGCCGTAGCGGGCCTCTATGGTATTGCGTCCGTCGCGGCGGATGGCATCGGCAAAATCCAGGTACACAGCCAGGCCGGTACCGCCTACGCCACGCCCTTCATCACACACATACTTGGCGTTGCGGCTGGCTACGTCGCGGGGCACCAGGTTACCAAAAGAGGGGTAGCGGCGCTCCAGGTAGTAATCGCGGGCTTCTTCGGGCAGGTCGGTGGGTTTGATCTCGCCTTTGCGGATGCGGGCGGCATCTTCCAGGCTTTTGGGTACCCACACCCGGCCATCGTTGCGCAGCGACTCCGACATCAGCGTAAGCTTAGACTGGTAGGTGCCCGATACGGGAATGCAGGTAGGGTGGATCTGGGTAAAGCAGGGGTTGGCAAAGAGGGCGCCTTTGCGGTGGGCTCTCCAGGCAGCGGTGGCGTTAGAGGCCATGGCGTTGGTAGAGAGGTAGAACACGTTGCCATAGCCGCCGGTACACAGCAGCACGGCATGGCCGGCATGGCGCTCAATTTTGCCGGTGATCAGGTTGCGGGTAATGATGCCCCGGGCCTGGCCATCAACCAGTACCAGATCCAGCATTTCGGTGCGGGTATAGAGCTTCACCTTGCCGGTGGCTACCTGCCGGCTCAGGGCGCTGTAGGCCCCCAGCAGCAGCTGCTGGCCGGTCTGCCCCTTGGCATAGAAGGTACGGCTTACCTGGGCGCCGCCAAAGGAGCGGTTGTCCAGCAGGCCGCCGTACTCGCGGGCAAAGGGTACCCCCTGGGCCACGCACTGGTCAATGATGTTGACCGAAACCTGTGCCAGGCGGTATACGTTGGCCTCGCGGCTGCGGTAGTCACCCCCCTTTACGGTATCGTAGAAGAGGCGGTAGACCGAGTCGCCATCGTTCTGATAGTTTTTGGCAGCATTGATACCCCCTTGTGCGGCAATGGAGTGTGCACGGCGGGGGCTGTCATGAAAGGTAAATACTTTTACGTTATAGCCCAACTCGGCCAGCGATGCGGCAGCGGAGGCACCCGCCAGGCCTGTACCTACTACAATAATATCGAACTTGCGCTTGTTGGCCGGGTTTACCAGCTTAACGTTGAACTTATGTTTTTCCCACTTTTCCGCCAGGGGTCCTTCCGGTATTCTTGAATTCAAATTCATGGAGATGCTGGGATTTAGATTAGTTTATATTACGGAAAAAGTAGATGTACAGGGGCATCAGGGCAAAAACGAATGGCACAATAATGGAGAACCAAAGCGAAACGTTTCGGATAATTGGCCAGTACTTCTTGTGGCGCCAGCCCAGGGTCTGGAAGGCGCTCTGAAAGCCATGATACAGGTGAAAGGCCAGAAAGACCATCATCACTACATAGAAAAGCGTATAAGGCAGGCTTGAGAACGAGTCCCGCACCACTGCATAGAGGTTCTTAATGTCGCCCCCTTCCTGGTAATTGATGGTAGGCACCATGCCCCACTTAAGGGAATACCAGAAGTTAGACATGTGAATAACGATGAAAACCAGTACCAGTGTTCCCAGTATGCCCATGTTGCGGGCCGACCAGGTTACGTGTGGAGAAGGTTTGGCAGCCTTGTAGGGAACCGGGCGTGCCTTGCGGTTGTGGTAGGCCAGCATCAGGGTAATCAGCACGTGGGCGATTATGGCGGCATACAGCAGGTAGCGCACGATCATAATGCCCAGATTGCCCGTCATAAAGGCCGTGTATTCGTTAAATGCCCGCCCTTCATCCGGCTTAAACAGCAACAGGTTGCCGGTAACGTGCCCGACCAGGAAGAAGATAAGGAATAAACCCGTTAGGGCTGTCAGGAATTTACGACCAATGGAACTCGTAAACGTTTGTGTTAACCAACTCATGGATGTTTCTAGATTTGAAACCAGATTATTCTTAGCCGGCCAAAATTACATTAGCAATCCCTAGCAATCAATGACTGAGAATAATTTCTACAAATTATAAATAAGGGGGGCTGCCGCTGGAAGTGCCCTGTAGGAGAAAATTAGGCCTGTCTCATTCTTTTTGGCCGGGATATTTGTTACTTTACTAAAAAAACTGACATTGGGCGTACAACATCCTGCCTCAGGGTAGGTTATACGTTATATAGATTTTTTCCCCTAGAGCATGAAAAGCCTCTTATACTTGCGCTCGCTCCTCCTGTTGCTCTTTTGCGCCCTGCTGGCTGGCCAGGCGCAGGCTACCCACATCCGGGCAGGAGAGATCACTGCCCGCCGCATTGACCCCCAGAGCTTTACCTATGAAATTACCCTGCGCGGCTATGCCGACCGGGGCTCTTCGGTGATTTTTGGTAGCAATGGTACATTGGATTTTGGTGATGGTACCAGCCTGGTAATCAATAACCAGGGGGATGACATCCCCCGCTTTGCCCTCACACCCGATACCTGGCTCTACGAGCTCAAAGTGGTCCATACCTTCCCCTCGGCCCGTACCTATTCGGTGTCTTTTCGGGAGTTTTACCGCAACGACGGTACCCTCAATATGGACAACCCGGTGCAGATGCCTTTCTATATTGAGACCGTTATTGTGATCGATCCCTTTCTGGGCATCAATAATACCCCTCAGCTGCTGGTGCCCCCGGTTGATAAGGCGGCCATCAACAAGCTGTACATTCACAACCCCGGCGCCTATGATATAGATGGCGACAGCCTTTCCTACCGCCTGGTGGTATGCCGCCAGGACCGCACCGTGCCGGTAGCCAACTACCGCTACCCCCACCAGACCTTTCCTCCCGGCGACCCCCGCAACGGCACCAGCCTGGATGGCGGCCCCCCGGAGCTTACGCTTGACCCCCTTACGGGCGATCTGGTCTGGAATACCCCCGGTACGGCCGGGCAGTACAACGTAGCCTTTTTTGTGGAAGAATGGCGCAAGGTGCAGGGTGAGTATTACCTGCTGGGCTACGTAACCCGCGATATGCAGATTCTGGTAGAGGATGACCCCAACAACCCGCCCGTGCTGGAGGTACCAGAAGATATCTGCGTGGTGGCCGGCGAGCGCATTGAAGAGGTGATCCGGGCCATTGATCCTGATGGGGACAACATAGACCTTGCAGCCTTTAGCGGGGTGTTTAACCTGGGGGCCACCTACACCGGCACCACCAACATGACCAGCCCGGCCCAGGCCACCTTTACCTGGCAGACCGATTGCTCCCACATCCGGGACAGGCCCTATCAGGTGGTCTTCAGGGCTACCGATGTACGCGGGGGAGGGGTGCGGCTTACCGACATCAAAAACCTGGAACATTACCGTAGTGGCGCCACCACCAGTGGTAGAAAGTGTGCGGGCGGTCAGCAGCCGCTCCATAGAAGTTAACTTTAATGCCGCTTCTTATACCTGCCGGCAGGCCTCGGCCATACAGGTTTGGCGCAGGGAGGGCAGTATCGAAATTCCGCTGGATACCTGCATCACCGGCATGCCGCCCGGCTATGGCTACGTGCTGGCCGATGTGCGCAATCCGGGCGCTTTCCCCTTTGTGGACGATGCAGGGGGGGCAGGGCTTAAGCCTGGCGCTACCTACTGCTACCGGGTGGTGGCTGCCTTCTCCAATCCGCAGGGGGGTGAGAGCCTGGTGTCAGAGGAGGTATGCGTAACGCTGCCAGCCAAAATTCCGCTTATTACCAATGTGAGCATACTGGAGACCGATCCTGCCACTGGTGAAATTCTGGTGCGTTGGATTCCTGGCCCGGACCTTACCCCCGGGGAGGTGCCACAGCCTTATTTCTACGACCTGTACCGGGCCGAGGGCTTTAGCGGGGGTGACTATACCCTGGTTGCTGAAAACCTGAGCGTTACCGAATTTACCGATACCGGACTGGATACTGAAAACAGGGTGTACAACTACTATGTAATGCTCAAGGATGCCAACCAGACCGAGTATGAGTACTCCGATCCGGCCTCCAGCGTGCGGATAGAGCCGGTACCCCAGGCCGAAAGCATTCTGCTGCAGTGGCAGGCGCAGGTGCCCTGGTCAAACCGGGTGCAGCAATATCCCATCCATGAGATTTACCGCAACCGGGTAGATCCTGATGATGAAAACCGCTTTGTGAAAATAGCCGAAGTAAATGTTCTGCAAAATGGCTTTCAGTACCTGGATGATGGCTCCGATGCCGGGGTAGGCCCGCTGGAAGATGATGTGGAATACTGCTACTATGTGATTACCGCCGGTAGCTACAGCAATCCGCAGGTGCCCGAACCACTGCTGAACAACTCGCAACGGATCTGCTCCTTTTTGCGGGATGAAATACCCCCATGTCCGCCGCTGCAATTTGAGCTGGCCAACCTGGAAAGCTGTGAGGAGATCCTCAGAGCCAAAACCTGTGGCGACAATACATTTGAGAACCGCCTGGAGTGGACGGCCAATACCGAGGAGCTCTGCATCAACGATTTCTCGCACTGGCTCATCTACTATTCGTACAATGGGGTGGATTTCCGGATTGTGGGCCAGACCCGCAACAACCAGTTTACCCACAGCATGCAGGATACCCTGGCGGGCTACTACTTTATACAGGCGGTAGACCGCAGCGGCAACCTGAGCGAGCCCAGCCAGACCGTAATGCGGGACAATTGCCCCAATTACTGGCTGCCCAATGTGATCACCCGCAATGGCGATGGCGCCAATGATGTGCTGCGGCCACCCCTGCCAGGCGAGGCGGCTCCCTCTGAGCGCTGCCCCCGCTTTGTAGAGTCCGTAGCGTTTACCGTGTATAACCGCTGGGGCAAGCAGGTGTACGAGTACAACTCCGCAACCGCCCCTGAACCCGATATTTACATCCGCTGGGATGGGCGGGGCAGTAATGGCAATATGGTAAGTGCCGGCACCTACTACTATGTGGTACATGTAACCTACCGCACCATTAACCCCGATCTGCGTAACCAGAAGCTCAAAGGCTGGGTGTATATACTTGATGGAACAGAAAACAGCCGCGATACCCCCTAAGGCCCGGCCTGAAGCCTTGCTGCAGGCAGGCACACGCGCCATTGTTTTATTTGACGGGGTCTGCAACCTCTGCAAAGGGGCCGTAGATTTTATCATTCGGCATGATGCGCATGAGCGCTTTGCCTTTGCCTCCCTGCAATCGGAGGCCGGGCAGGCGCTTTTGCGCTTTTATGAGTTGCCTACGGCAGATTTTGACAGCATGGTGCTGTTAAAGGAGGGCAGGCTGTACCAAAAAAGTGAGGCAGCCCTGCAGATTGCCGGCGAATTGGGCGGTCTCTGGAAGCTGTTTACCCCTTTTTTGCTGCTGCCCAGGCCCCTGCGCGATGGCCTATACAGCGTTATAGCCCGCAACCGCTACCGTTTTTTGGTAAGCGGGAGAGCTGCCGGCTACCCACCGCTCGGGAGCGCAGGCGTTTTCTGGGTTGATATTATCTGGAAATAATCCGACCTTGGGGCACATTTTAACCTTACACTACGCATGAAAGCCTATTTATTTCCCGGCCAGGGCGCACAGTTCTCCGGCATGGGCAAAGACCTATACGATTCATCAGAAGAAGCCCGCCAGCTATTTCAAAAAGCCAATGAGGTGCTCGGCTTCGATATTGCCTCCATCATGTTTAGCGGCTCAGCGGATGATCTGAAGCAGACCCGCGTAACCCAGCCCGCTATTTTTATCCATTCGGTGGTGCTGGCCAAGCTGCTGAAAGACTTTAGGCCCGATAAGGTGGCCGGCCATTCGCTGGGCGAGTTTTCGGCCCTGGTAGCGGCGGGTGCCCTCCGCTATGAGGATGGCCTGCAGCTGGTGTATAAACGAGCGCTGGCCATGCAGCAGGCCTGCGAAGCCACCCCTTCTACCATGGCCGCCGTGCTGGGCCTGGACGATACCGCTGTAGAAGAGGCCTGCGCCGCCGTGCAGGGCGAGGTAGTGGTAGCAGCCAATTACAACTGTCCCGGTCAGCTGGTGATCTCCGGCTCGCATGAAGGGGTAGCCAAAGCCGGCGAGCTGCTCAAGGAGCGGGGCGCCAAGCGGGTGCTGCCGCTGCAGGTTGGGGGTGCCTTTCACTCTCCCCTGATGGAGCCCGCCCGGGAAGAGCTGCAGGATGCCATCCTGAAAACCCAGTTTCAGCAGCCCATCTGCCCCATTTACCAGAACGTAAACGCCCGCCCGGCACGTGAGGTAGAGATCATCAAGCAGAACCTGATTGCCCAGCTGACAGCACCCGTACGCTGGACCCAGACCATCCAGAACATGGTGGCAGACGGCGCCACCGAGTTTGTGGAATGCGGGCCAGGCAAGGTACTGCAGGGCCTGGTAAAAAAGATCCATGCCGAGGCTTCTGTAAGCAGCGCCGAGCTATAAGCGGGCAGTATACAAAGTATCTTAGGTCGATACCAACCTAACCTCCAGCGCATCAGGGCATTCCTCCAGCAGCTGGAGGTTATTTTTTTGCAGCAGGGGGTGCACCAGAAGGGGGGCAAGCTCGCACAGGGGTACCAGGGTAAAGCGGCGCAGGTGCAGCTGGGGGTGGGGCAGGGTAAGGGCAGGGGTGTTCAGGATCAGATCACCGTAGTAGAGAATGTCCAGATCCAGCGTGCGGGGTCCCCATTTTTGCTGGCGGCGGCGGCCCAGTTGCGCCTCAATGTTCAGGCAGGCCTTTAGCAGCGCCTCTGGTGCCAGGTGGCTCTGAATTTCTACCACCTGGTTCAAAAAATCCGCCTGATTTTCCATACCCCAGGCGGCGGTTTCGTACAGGCTGCTGCTGGCACAGAGCGGGCCCAGCTGCTGCTCCAGCAGGCTGTTGGCTTTTTCAAGTGTAGCCATTCTATCGCCCAAATTGCTGCCTAAAAGAAGATATATGCCGCTCATCATCATTGCGTTTTAATTTACCCTTCTTATTGGTTATTTTGCAACACTGACCTAGTTCATTCCCATAGTTATGATAGCATTCCTAAGAGGGGTAGGTGCCACCATTGTTGGCCTTATCCTGTTCTGTTTCCTCTTATTGCTGATTGGCGGCGCCATTATTGGTGCCATTGCCTCCAAAGAAGACGAAGTTAAGGTAGAAAAAAACACGGTGCTGCACCTGCGGCTCGATAAGCCCATTGTAGAGCGGGCCTCCGATCATGAGCTGCAGTTCCTGGAAGCCCTGCCGGGCTTTGAGGGCGGACAGATCGGGCTGGTAGAGCTGCTGGAAGCCATCCGCCATGCCAAGGAAGATGACAAGATCGAAGGCATTGTGCTGGAGCCCCAGTTTTTAATGGCCGGCTATGCCAGCCTCAAGGAGATCCGGGATCAGCTGGAAGATTTCCGTTCAGAAGGCAAATGGATCTATGCCTACAGCGAGATTTATACCGAAAAGGATTACTACCTGGCCTCCGTAGCCGACAAAGTGTACCTGAATCCCGCCGGCATGCTGGAGCTCAATGGCCTGGTGTCGGAGCCCGTTTTCATCAAAGGCACCTTGGAAAAACTGGGCGTAGAGCCGCAGATCTTCCGGGTAGGGGAGTTTAAATCGGCCGTAGAACCCCTGATGCGCACCGACATGAGCGAGGCCAGCCGGGAGCAGACCCAGTCCTTTCTGAATAACATCTACCAGACTTTTCTTACCGATGTAAGCCGCAGCCGGGGCATTGAGGTAAATGAGCTGGAGCGCATTTCCGACGAGATGCTGGTGCGCCGTGCCGAAGATGCCATCACCTACAAAATTGCCGATCAGCTGGGTTATCTGGATCAGATCCATGCCGAGATCCGTGGCCGCCTGGGCCTTGAAAGCGAAACCGACAAGATCAATACCGTAAGCTACGCCAAGTATCGCAAATCCTATAAGAGCGAAACCTCCGGCAGCGACCGTATTGCGGTAATTGTGGCCAGCGGCGATATTGTGACCGGTAAGGGCGATAACCAGACCATCGGCTCCGATAAATTTGCCAAGCTGATCCGCGAGGCGCGCCTCAACGATCGGGTAAAAGCCGTGGTAGTGCGCATCAACTCACCTGGTGGCAGCGCCCTGGCCTCGGATGTGATGTGGCGCGAGATTGTGCTTACCAGCCAGAGCAAACCCATCATAGCCTCCATGTCAGATGTGGCGGCCTCCGGAGGCTACTACATGGCCATGGGCTGCGATACCATTGTGGCTCAGCCCAATACCATTACCGGTTCCATTGGCATTTTTGGTGTGCTGTTTAACATGCAGCAACTACTGAATGACAAACTGGGCATTACCACCGATGTGGTAGAGACCGGCGAGCTCTCTAACCTGTTTAAAGTAACCCGCCCCCTGAGCGAGTTTGAAAAGGGCATTGTGCAGCAGTCTATTAACGATGGCTACGAGATGTTCACCAGCAAGGCTGCCGAAGGCCGCAACATGCCCAAGGAAGCACTGCTGGAAGTAGCCTCCGGCCGGGTATGGTCCGGCATAGAAGCAAAGGAGCGCGGGCTGGTGGATGTGCTGGGTGGCCTGGATGTGGCCATTGATATTGCGGCTGCCAAGGCTGGCCTGGAACTAGGCAAGTACCGCCTGCGCTATTATCCGGAAAAGCAGAGCTTTCTGGAGGAACTGCTGGGCAAGACCGAAGAAGAGATTCAGACACGGGCCTTGCAGAAAGAGTTTGGTGCCTTCTTCCCTTGGGTAAAGCAGCTGCAGAAAATGGAGCGCTTTCAGGGCATACAGGCCCGCATGCCCTATGATCTGGTAATTGAATAAAGTAAAGCTCCCCTTTTACCAAGCCCGGCTGCGCAGCCGGGCTTCTTTTTTATCTACCCCTCCATTTGCATATTGGGCCCTGAATCGCTTATTTCAGGTTGAAAAAACTTTTTTATACGATGACTGACATTCGCACCAACTGGACTCGCTCTGAAATAGACACCATTTATAACCTCCCCTTCCTGGAACTGGTGTACCGGGGTGCCAGCGTGCACCGGCAGTACCACGATGCACAGGAGGTACAGGTATGCACCCTGCTATCGATCAAGACAGGCGGCTGTCCGGAAGATTGTGCCTACTGCCCTCAGGCTGCCCGCTACCATACCGATGTAAAGGTGCACAAGCTGCTGGAGGTAGAGGAGGTGTTGGGCAAAGCCCAGGAAGCCAAGCAGGCGGGCAGCACCCGTTTTTGCATGGGCGCTGCCTGGCGCGAAGTGCGCAACAACCGCGATTTTGATAAAGTGCTGGAAATGGTGAAGGGGGTAAATGGCATGGGCATGGAAGTATGCTGTACGCTGGGCATGCTTACCGAAGAGCAGGCGCTGAAACTGCAGGAGGCCGGCCTGTATGCCTATAACCATAACCTGGATACCAGCGAAGAGCATTATGGTGAGATCATCAGCACCCGCACCTACCAGGACCGCCTGGATACGCTGAATAACGTACGCAAGAGCGGCATCTCCGTATGCAGTGGCGGCATCATAGGCATGGGCGAAAGTCAGCACGACCGCATCGGCATGCTGCATACGCTGGCCACCCTGCCGGAGCATCCCGAAAGTGTGCCGGTAAATGCCCTGGTACCCGTAGAAGGCACCCCCCTGGAGCAGCAGCCCAAGGTGCCTGTCTGGGACATGGTGCGCATGATTGCCACCGCCCGCATCATTATGCCCAAGGCCATGGTGCGGCTATCGGCCGGCCGTGTGCGCATGACCCTGGAGGAGCAGGCGCTCTGTTTTATGGCTGGTGCTAACTCCATCTTTGCCGGCGACAAACTGCTGACTACCCCTAATCCGGATGTGGTGAGCGATCAGGAGATGTTCCAGATCCTGAACCTAAAGCCCAGAGCGGCCTTCAAAGAAGGCGAAGCGCCTGTACATTTTGAGCAGATCCCCTCGGCGCAGCAGTGATAAGGCTAAAGGGCTTGATGAATTATAAGAACGAGTGGTGCCACGAGTAATTCGTGGCACCACTTTTTTATATAAAGCCAGCACCTGTACCTCTGTAAAGGAGATTAATAGTTATTAAGAGACCATAATTTTTAGGGATGGCAATAGTAAGTGAACTTGCGAAGATCTTTGCTGCTGATCTGGAGCGGCTGAAACAGGAGATTGAAGCCTTTAAGCTGGAAGAAAATCTCTGGAAATCGCCCCCAGGGTTGCCAAATTCGGCGGGTAATCTGTGCCTGCATCTGGTAGGGAATCTGAACACCTTTATTGGCAGGGACATTGGGAAATTTAATTATGTCCGAAACCGGGAAGCAGAGTTTAGCCTCAACGGTGTGCCAAGGCAAAAGCTACTAGAGCAGATTGAGGATGTGAAACGCATTGTGAGCGCCTCACTATCGGGTATAGACGATGATCGCCTGCAGGAGGTGCGCATCGAGCACAGATTAGGAAACGAAATGACAAACACCTATTTGCTGGTGCACTTTGCTACGCACCTGGCCTACCATTTAGGGCAGATCAATTACCTAAGACGGATGTTAGAGCCCTCCTAAAGAAGGCAGTCTGCTAAACTGTTCCTCATCTTATTTTCAATACACTCTTATTTCGATTTCTATAAACAACAATGGACTAAAGCCTCTGTTTTTCAGTGCTTTAGTCCATTGCGATCAGACCCTTTGGGCTACATTTCTTTAGCCTATAGCCAAGTGCTTATTTTTTCACATTGCCGAAGCGATACCCGAGGCTTACCACAAACTGGCGCTGCTTCTGGTCGTCGGGCAGGTAATCGCTGAGGCTGGAGTTCTCAAAATCAAACTCCCGCAGGTTGCCTATCGTGGTTTCATACCGACTATCCAGGGAGAATCGTCCAAAATCAAAGCCGATGCCTGCCTGCCATCCCCATTGGGTGCGGCTATAATAGTCGTTGATTTCTTCGTTGAAGGTCTTGTCCGAATCTGCGGAGCGGGTGCGCAGGTTTACACTGGCGAAGGGGCCGGCATTTACCCGAAAGTGCTTATGCAACTGCGCCCCCAACAAGACGGGCAGATCCAGGCGGTGAAATTCCAGGTCAAGCTTTTGCATGTCCAGCCCACTGTTGCGGAGCTGCGCCTGTGAGAAGGTATAGTAGAGCTCGGGTTGCAGATAAACCTTGCCCAGGTTAATCCGGGTAAACAGGCCCGCATGCAGGCCAAGGGCTATGCCATCATTTTCCCAGTCAAGTGCGGGGTCTTCTACCTGGGCCAGGCCCAGGTTGCTGCCGGCTTTAATGCCCACCTGCGAGAAAGCTACAAAGGGGGCAAAGAAGATGGGGATCAGTACCAAAAATCGTTTCATACCACTACGGATTAAATCATTGCAAAAAAAACACCTATATGATAAACAGGCTTGTTACAAAAAACTTGCCATTCTGTGCAAAGCGGGACTAAGTTTGTAGTCTATGCAGCAAATTATCGCCAGGCTTGAGCAGCAGCTTCAGAAAAGAGCCCTGCATCAGCAGCTCCGCAAATTGCCACAGGAGCTTGCTGTAGCTGATTTTTATTCGAATGATTACCTGGGGCTGGCCCGAAATAAAAAATTAGCCGAGCGTATTGCTACCGCTGCCGGGCAGGAGGTGCAGCAACATGGAGCCACCGGCTCCCGCCTCATTAGCGGCAATGCCCCCCTTACTGAGGCGGTAGAGAGCGAGCTGGCCCACTATTTTCAGGCCCAGGCCTGCCTGCTGTACACCTCCGGCTATGCGGCCAACCAGGGCGTGCTGTCAGCCCTGCTGCAGCGAGGCGACACGGTGCTGTACGATGAGCTTTCGCATGCCTGTATCAAGGATGGTTGTCGCCTTAGCTCGGCCAATCGGTTTTCTTTTCGGCACAATGATCTGGACCATCTCAGGAGCAAACTGGCCAGGACAAGCGGCCCCTGCTTTGTGGTGGTGGAGTCTGTCTATTCCATGGATGGCGATGAAGCTCCCCTTGCAGCGCTGGCACAGCTGTGCCGGGAAAGAGGCGCCGGCCTCATAGTAGATGAAGCCCACAGCACAGGCCTTTGGGGGCTCGATGGCGCCGGCAGCTGCCTGGCACAGGGGGTTGCTGGCGATGTGCTGGCCCGTATCCATACCTTTGGCAAGGCCATGGGGGTGCATGGGGCCTGTGTGGCCGGCTCAGCGCTGCTGATCCGCTACCTGATAAATTTCTCCCGCACGTTTATTTATACCACGGCGCTGCCCCCCCATGCCATAGTATCCATCCGGGAAGCCGTGCGCTTTCGGCAGCAGCAGCCCCAGCTGGCTGAGCAGCTTTTCAGACAGGTGGGCCTGTTTCGCTGGCTGATGCAGGAGAAAGCGCCGCAGCTGAGCCGCAACCTACTGCCAGCCCGGGGTCCCATACAGGCGCTGCTGGTGCCCGGCAGTGAGCAGGCAGTAGGGGCGGCCCGGCAGGTACAGGCAAAGGGGTATGGCGTTTGGCCCATCCTGTCGCCCACGGTGCCGTCAGGGCAGGAGCGGCTCCGGATCTGCCTGCACAGTTTCAATAGCCAGCCCGAACTGGAAGGGCTGGTTGACACCCTTAGTCAACTTCATCTATGAGACCCTATTTTGTAACTGCCATTGGCACCGACAGTGGCAAAACCCTGGTAAGTGCCCTGCTGTGCCGGGCACTGGGTGCCGAGTACTGGAAGCCGATCCAGTGCGGTATTCCGGCCGATGCTGCCACCATCCGCCAGTTGAACCCGCAGACCCGGGTGCACCCGGAGGCTTACTTTTTGCAATTGCCCGCCTCGCCCCATGCGGCTGCCAGGGCCGAAGGGGTGCAGCTGGACGCCCGCTCTCTGCAGCTACCCGCTACCGATGCCTCCCTGGTGATAGAAGGAGCGGGGGGTATGCTGGTACCGCTCAACGATCGGGAATTTATCATAGACCTGGTGCCCCACTTTGGGGCAGAGGTTGTGCTGGTGGCCAATCTCTACCTGGGCAGCATTAATCATACCCTCCTAAGCTGGCAGCTCCTGCAGCAGCGTGGCTACCCGGTAAGGGGAATTATCTTTAACGGTACGCCCAATCCGGAAAGCGAACAGATCATCCTGCACCATACGGGCTACAAAAAACTATTGAGTATAGACCAGCATGAGCAGCTCACCCCCCACTTATTAGAACAGTATGCAGCAACACTCCGCACACAGCTCGGCTGATTTACAGCGCCGGGACCAGCAGCACATCTGGCACCCCTTTACCTCACTGGCCTCAGCGCTGCCGGTGATCCCCATTGTAGAAGGGAAGGGGGTATGGCTGAAAACCGCCGAGGGGCGGCAGATCCTGGATGGGATTTCTTCCTGGTGGGTAAATCTGCATGGGCATGCCCACCCGCACATAGCCGGGGCTATCGCAGCCCAGGCCCACCGGCTGGAGCAGGTGATCTTTGCCGGCTTTACCCATCCGGCCGCCGTAGCGCTGGCTGAGCAGCTCCTGCCCCAGCTGCCCGGGCGGCAGGAACTGCTCTTTTTTAGCGATAACGGCAGCACGGCAGTTGAGGTAGCGCTTAAAATGGCCCTGCAGTACTGGCACAACCGTAACGAGCCACGCCAAACGCTCATTGCCCTTGAAGGGGCCTACCATGGCGATACCTTTGGTGCTATGGCCGTGGGGGGGAGGGGGAGTTTTAACCGCCCCTTTGAGCAACACCTGTTTGATGTAGAATTCATTCCTTTTCCGGAAGCAGGGCAGGAAGAAGCCTGCCTGGAAGCCCTGCGCCGGCTGGTCGGCAGGGGAGATGTGGCAGCCGTCATCGTGGAGCCCCTGCTACAGGGAGCGGGGGGCATGCGCATGTACCCGGCGGCTGTCCTGGATGAACTGTTTACTATTGCCCAGACAGCTGGGGTCCTGTGTATTGCCGATGAGGTTATGACAGGTTTTGGCCGCACAGGTTCCCTTTTTGCCTGCCAGCAGTTGGCACAGCGCAGCCCGGATCTCATTTGCCTAAGCAAAGGGCTTACAGGCGGTTTTATGCCACTGGGACTTACTGCCTGTACGGCTGCAGTAGCTCAGGCTTTCAGGGATGCCAATCCGGACAAAACCTTTTACCATGGCCATTCCTACACGGCCAACCCCCTGGCCTGCGCTGCAGCCCTGGCCAGTCTGGAGCTTAGCTTATCAGATAGCTGCACGCAGCAACGCCAGGCAATTGCCCGGTCCCATGCTGCTTTTGCCAGTGAGATAGCCCGGCACCCTTCTGTAGAAAAGGTGCGGCAGTGCGGTACCATTTTGGCGCTGGAGTTGGTTACGGGAGAATCTACGTCCTATTTCAATGCCCGCCGAAACCAGATTTACCAGTTTTTTCTGGATCGGGACATCCTGCTGCGGCCCCTGGGCAATGTGGTCTATCTGATGCCCCCCCTATGTGATCTCTCCTGCAGAACTGGAGCGCATTTACAGCGCCATCCGCAGCCTCGCCGATAACTGGAGTAGGGGAGAAGAATAAGCAGGAGGTTACTGGCAGGGTGGTAGGCTCAGGCCTCGGGCAGGCAAATGCCCATCAGGAGCATATCGTCTGTTTGTTCTTCCTGCTGGCGCCAGTCGGCCAGTGCCCGGGCAATTTCTTCTTTTTGTTGATAGGCCCCCTTTCCGCACATGGTACGCAGCACTTCCTGCAGGCGGTTATGCAGAAATTTTTTGTTGTTGGGCCCGCCAAACTGGTCGGTAATGCCATCGGTAAACAGGTACAGACAGCTGCCCGGTGCAGGGTGCAGGGTAAGCTGCCGAAAGCCCATCTCATATTCAGAAGGGCTGCCAATCATGGGGTTAGGGGTCTGGTAAATCTTTAGCTCTCCTCCCTCAAGGGTATAGAGGGAGCGGCGGGAGCCGGCAAACAGCAGTTGTCCGCTGTTGCGCCCATAGAGGCAAATGCCCAGATCCATACTGTGGGGCAGGTCTTCTTTCAGGTCTTTTTGCAGGTTGTGCTGCAGGCTGCGGTTGAGCTCGGCCAGGATGTGGGCCGGCTCCATAATACCTCTTTCCTTTACAATCTGGTTTAGCAGGTTATTGGCCAGAATGGTCATGAGCGCTCCGGGCACCCCATGGCCGGTACAATCCACCACTGCCCATACCACCAGATCGTTCTGTTCGTGGATCCAGAAGAAATCACCATTCAAGATATCCCGTGCCTCACAGTACAGAAACGATTTTGGGAACACATGCAGCAGGTTGGCCTCCTGGGGCAGAAGCGCTTCCTGTATGGTCTTGGCATAGCGGATGCTATCGGTAATTTCGGTATTGCGGCTGGCAATTTCTTTATTGTGCTGCTTGAGCAGGGTATTGCTGGAATTTTTGCTTTTGTACTGCTGGTACAAAAACAGGATCATCAGAAAGAGCAGAAACAGGCCACTGTAGAGGTAGTAGCTGATCATCTGATTGCGCGAGAGGTTCAGCTCCTGAATGCGGGCATCCTTGCGCAGGAGCTCGATCTCTTTTTCGCGCCGCTGCACCAGGTAGCTGGATTCGATCTCGCTGATCTTCTGAATGTTTTCTTCGTTGAAGATGGAATCTTTCAGGTTTTCAAATTCCTGAAAATAGTGCAGCGACTGGCGCCAGTTTTCTTCCTTTTGATAGGCCATAGCCAGCCCATGGTAGCAGTCTTTTACCACCTTGCGCGCCCGAATGGCAATGGCGTGTGAGAGCGCCTGCTCGTAGGCCTGCCGGGCCTGTCTGGGCAGATTTCGCTTCAGGTGAATGTTGCCGATGCTCAGCAGTACTTCAGACTGCTCATATTCACTCCCGTGCTCATCCAGCAGGGCAAGGCTGCTTTGGTAATAATAGAGGGCCGAGTCGTTCTTGTTAAGGCTGGCATAGAGCTTGCCCAGGTTTTGGTAGGTGTAGATCAGACCCTCTTTGTTATCCGCATCCAGGTCAATCTGCAGGGCCTGCATCAGGTGGGCATGGGCTTTATCTGGCAGCCCCATATTCTGATAGGCAAAGCCAATGTTGCACAGGGTGCTGGCCACATCGGTACTATCGCCAATGGTGCGCTTTACCTCCAGGGCCTTGTAGTAATAGGAGAGGGCTTTTTCGTGCTGGTTCAGCTCGTCGTACAGGATGCCTATGTTGTTATGCAGGCGGGCTATCCCCTTCTGGTCCCCATCTTCCTCAAACATGCGCAGTACCTGCCGGAAGTAATCCAGGGTTTTGTCATAGTTGCCCAGGCGGTAATGGTTCAGGCCCAGGGCATGCAGGCCCTGCCGCTTTATTTTGCGGTGATTGAGCTTTTCTGCCAGGTGTATGGTCTGGTGAGCATACTCCAGCGAGAGGTGAGGGTTGAACTGTGATGCCTGGTGGGTGAGTTCATCGAGCAGGAGCAGCCGTACGCTATCGTTGGGCGCAAATTTGAGGGCCTTCTGCAGGCTGTCAACAGGAGATGCCTGCGACAGGAATGTCCCTAACACAAAAACCGCTAACAGGCACAGGCGTTTCATGAAGTCTACAGACTAGCGTACAATAAATACAAAAATATTGTTTTTTCAGAAGCTCCTCTATAGATGTAGGTTTAGATTAGATTAAAGGGTAATTAATTTTCTGATAGCAACTTTGTTGCAAAGCTCTTAAGTATTAGCGGGTTCTCTGATCGGGGGAAAAAGGGGCAGGTAAATAACAAAAGAAGCTCTGGTGTTGCCAGAGCTTCCTGATAAATAGAACGTTTGTATTATTAGATGCTGCGCGACATATCGAAGCGCTCCAGGTAATCGGCCACGCGGCGCACAAACATGCCGCCCAGCGAGCCGTCTACCACGCGGTGGTCGTAGGAGTGTGACAGAAACATCTTGTGACGGATGGCAATCACATCACCAAATTCGGTTTCGATCACCGCAGGTTTTTTCTGAATAGCGCCCAGGGCCAATATGCCCACCTGCGGCTGCATGATAATGGGGGTACCCATTACATTACCAAAAGAGCCCACATTAGAGATGGTGTAGGTGCCGCCTGAGAGTTCATCGGGTTTCAGCTTGTTTTCCCGGGCCCGCTTGGCCAGGTCATTTACCTTATTGGAGATGCCTGTAAGGTTTAGCTGATCTGCGTTATGAATGACCGGCACAATAAGATTGCCACTGGGCAGGGCTACCGCCATGCCTATGTTAATGTCTTTACGCTTGATGATGTTGGTGCCATCTACCGATACATTGATCATGGGGTAATCCTTAATGGCGCGTACCACTGCTTCAATGAAGATGGGGGTAAAGGTAAGGTTGCCACCCTCCCGTCTTTTAAACTCATTCTTCATGCGGTTGCGCCACATTACAATGTTGGTCACATCGGCTTCCACAAAAGAGGTAACATGTGGGGCAATGCGCTTGGAGTCTACCATGCGCTCGGCAATCATGCGGCGCATGCGGTCCATTTCGATGATCTCGTCGTTGGCGCCGATGGATACACTTACCTTTGGCGCCGCGGCTGCCTGTGGCTGAGCAGCAGGGCCTGGCTGTGGGCTGGGTATTGCTGCCTGAGGAGCGGCCTGCTGCGGCTGGGTGCTGCGGTTCTCTACATAAGCCAGAATATCTTTTTTGGTCACACGGCCTTCTTTGCCGGTACCGGGCAGGTCTTCCAGCTCCTGCATGCCAATGCCCTCCTGGCGGGCAATGTTGAGCACCAGCGGGGAGTAAAAACGATCACCGGCCGGTTTTTCAGCTGCGGGGGCCTGTGCGGCAGGGGCTGCCGGGGCTGCGGGCTGGGCGGCTGGGGCTGCATCGCTTGACGATGATGCACTGGCAGTAGCCGGAGCATCGCTGCTCCCGTTGGTATTGATGATGGCAATGGGGGCGCCTACCTGTATCACCTCTCCCTCCTTGGCCAGAATCTTCTCCAGTATACCCCCATGGGTAGCGGGAACTTCTTTATCTACTTTGTCGGTAGCTACTTCCAGTACGGACTCGTCCTGCTCAATGGAGTCTCCTTCTTTTTTTAACCAGGAGAGGATTGTGCCTTCCATGATGCTTTCGCCCATCTTGGGCATCACCATTTCTACTCTTGCCATGTGTAAAGTTGTTAAAACCCCGGGGGTTAAAATTTAATTTGGTATTGGGTTGAAAAAATTGCGAAAACGCCCTTGTTTAGCCTGAATGAAGCAAATAAGCTTCTGTTTTCAAGTGCTGATCAGGTAGCCCGCTTCTACAAAAATAATATTTTCCGCTGCTTTCTCAATCGTTTTCAGTCAAAGTTTGGCGAAGCAGGTGCAGCAGGTGAGCCGTTGAGAGGCGAATGTTCAGGTCCCGGTCCTGGCTAAGCTGCAGCTTGCGGCTACGGCTGCCGGTTGGGGTAGCCACGGCAATCCAGACCAGCCCCACAGGTTTTTCGGCGGTGCCGCCTCCGGGCCCGGCTATGCCACTGCTGGCCAGGCCTATATCGGCCCCCATGCGCTGGCGAACCCCCTGGGCCATTTCGGTTACGGTAGCTTCACTTACGGCACCATACTGCCGCAGGGTATCGGCCTGCACGCCCAGCTCCAGTTCCTTTATGGCGTTTTCATAGGCTACTACGCTACCCAAGAAGTAGGCCGAACTGCCCGGTACCGAGGTGAGGGTGTAGGAAACAAAGCCTCCGGTACAGCTTTCGGCCGTTGCCAGGGTATAGCCTTTTTCTTTTAAAAGCTCACCCAGAGAAGAAGCCAGGGTATCGGTATCAAAGCCATACACCCATTTTTTGATCCTGGGATAAAGAAGGTCAATCTGCTGCTGTACCTCCTGCTGAAGGGGCTCAAGCGCCTCACCGCTGGCCGTAAGCCTGAGGTCTACCATGCCCAGGTGGGGCAGGTAGGCCAGTTTGATATGAGGGGGTAGTTGTTCCTCCCAGTCCCGGATCTCGTCGGCCAGCCAGGATTCGCCAATGCCGGACGTTTTAAGGGTGCGGTGGTACAGCGCCTGGGTTTTGAAATGCTGCTTCAGGCGGGGCAGCAGGCTGTGCTCCATCAGGTTTTTCATTTCATAGGGCACACCCGGCAGGGCCACATACACCTTGCTTCCCCGCTCAAACCACATGCCGGCAGCGGTGCCCCAGTGGTTGGTAATGGGCAGGCAACTCTCGGGCAGCATGGCCTGCAGCCGGTTACGCTCGCTTAGGGCAAAACCTCTTTTTTCAAACAGCCGGCGAATGTTTTCAAGCGTTTCTTCATGCAGGCTCAGGCCGCAGCCCATGTACTCGGCCAGTACTGGGCGGGTGAGGTCATCGGCTGTGGGGCCCAGGCCCCCGGTGATCAGGATCAGCTCGGCCCGCTGCTCGGCTGCGGCAAGGGCAGCCAGTATATCTTCCCGCACATCGCCCACGGAGGTGCGCCGCACTACCCGAAAGCCCGAGAGGCCCAGGTGCTGGCTGATCCACTGTGAATTGGTATCGACGATCTGGCCATATAAAAGCTCATCGCCTATGGTAATGATCTCGGCAGAGGGTAATCCCATAAAATTTGGTCCTACTTTTGCAGTCTGTATTTTTGCCGGAATATAACCATACGGTAGCTTATTTGTTCCATCACCATAAAATTGACTATGAAGAACGTACTGATAACCCTTGGCACAGGCGCATGCCTGCTTTTTGGTACAGCGGCCTGTACCACCTCGCAAATTAACCAGACGCTGGATGGCGTGTTGGGAGGATCTACTGGAGAGCAGGGGGTTTCTGCCAATGAAGTAGCGCTGGGGCTAAAAGAAGCCCTGGCCATTGGCGCCGATAAAGGGGCACAGCAAGCCTCGCAGGAAGATGGCTATTGGGGAAATCCCAAGCTCCGGATCCCCTTTCCGCCTGATGTGCAGCGGGTAGAGCAGCGCCTGCGCCAGCTGGGGCTCGGCAGTGAGGTAGACCGCTTTGTGCTTACCCTCAACCGGGGCGCCGAGCGGGCAGCCGCTGAAGCCAAGCCGGTATTCATCAATGCCATTAAGGCCATGACCATTCAGGATGCCTGGAATATTCTCCGGGGGGAGCAGGATGCCGCCACCCAGTACCTGATCCGCACCACCAGCCCGGAGCTGAAGAGCCGCTTTCAGCCCATTATGTCCAGCGCCCTGCAGGAGGTGAATGCCACCCGCTATTATGGCGACCTGGTGAATACCTATAACCGAATTCCTGGGGTGCAGCGGGTAGATCCCAACCTGGAGTCGTATGCCACCGACCGGGCCATAGAGGGCTTGTTTCTGCTGATTGCCGAAGAAGAGCGCAATATCAGAGAGAACCCGGTAGCCCGCACCACAGAGTTGCTGCGGCGCGTGTTTTCCAGACAATAACCCTTCTAACAAGAAAAAAACCGGCAAGTGCCGGTTTTTTTGCTTTAGTGTAGTTTATGATGAAGATTATAGATACGTGCACTCTTACTGGCGCATCAGGCGGCTTTGCCATACGGTGCTGCCATCCATAAGCCGAACTAGGTAGATGCCAGCGGGCTGCTGTTCCAGGCTCAACAGCAGCTGGCCCTGAACTGGTACTGGCTGCTGCTGCACCACACGTCCGCTGGCATCCAGTACCAGCAACCTGGCGCCAGGCCGCAGGCTGGCGGGTAGGGTAATGGTTGCCTGATCGGGCGTAGGGTTGGGGTATAGCTGTAGCCTGAGCGCATGTGGCTTATTCAGGATGCCCTGCGGCGCGGTGAGCACCAGGGTTTGTTCTGTTACATCCATACAGCCGCCGGCGCTATAGGCCGTAAGGGTGATGGTGTAGGTGCCGGCTTCGGCATACGCATGGCTTGGGTTTTGCAGATCGCTGCTGGTTCCGTCGCCGAAGTTCCACTCCCAGCGAACTGCCTCTGTACTGGTACTGGTAAAGAAAACAGGGCTTTCCGGATCAAAGGCAACTTCTTCTTCAGCCAGCTCAAACAGGGAGAGGTTTTGCGGCACATAAAGTGTGATGGCGCTGCTCAGGCTTTCGGTGTCTCCCTGGCCGGTAGTCAGGTAAAAGCGGGTGGTTGTGGTGAGCGGATCGCTCTCAAAAGAAAGGCCGCTGTAAAGCAGTTCGCTTAGCGCCTCATCAGCATACACATTTATAGGTTTGCCGGTGCTGTCTTCGATCAAGGCTTTCTCACCAGCACATACGGTCTGATCAGCGGCCAGGGGTGCGTCTTCCAGCCGAATCACCGTAAGGGTTTTGGCTAAGGTAGCGGTGCAGCCAGCTGCAGTGGTAATGGTGAGGCGTACCTGATAGGTGCCGGCTTTGGTGTACTGCATCACCGGCTCTTTAAAGGTACTCTGGAAACCGTTGCCAAAGTCCCAAAGCCAGCTGGTGGCTTCTTCGCTTTCCCCAAAGAACTGAATCCTTTCATCCAGACCCGCATTAAGTGTAAGCTTATCGCCCGACATGCTGAAATTTACCGTAGGCTCAGCATACTCGATCTCAATGCGCTGCAGTTCACCTGCCCAGCCATTTTCCATGCTGGCGGCATAGATGGTTTTGTTTTGGCTCATGGCCGGCAACAGGAGAGTTTCGGCCTCAGCAATGAAATCGGTGGCCTCAAGATCGGCAAAGAAGCGGTAGCGGGTTCCCTCCCGTGGGGTGATTTCCACACGCTGGCCTGCGCAGGCCGTTACGTGGGCAATAAGCGGAGGGGTGCTGCGGTAGTTCAGGTACTGCTCTTTTGCCTTAAGAGTGGCGGCCTTTAGTTCCTCCAGTGTACTGGCCGTAACAAAGGCAAAGGCTACATTTTGGGCACTATAGGGAAGCAGGTTGGCAATGGACCCCCCAATTACCTGGGCTACGTCATTGCCCTTTCCGGCTGTGCCTGCCCCGGTTTTATGAATGCCCTGACTAATGAATCCAAATTTTTCCCTGCGGCTGATAATGGCGCCCAGGTCAGCAGTATTGCCTTCGCGTGTATTCAGATCAATGGCGTGGTAGAGCATTTGCTGGTTGGTGAGCAGGGCTACCCCTGTATACAGATTCTTGCTGTCGTCGTAGGTGTAACCAAGTTGGTAGTCGGCATTCCAGTCGGCACGGTTCAGGTAAAACTGCTTGATGTTGAAGTCTGAAAAGAGGGCTACGTGCAGGTTCTCATAAGCTGAGTCGGAGCGGTTGATCACCCGGTACTCAAGCACCAGGGCAGCTACGGAGGGGTCTTTCCAGCCTAGTATTTTCTGGTCTATCTGCAGGTTGAGGCGTACACTGTCCTGTACAACCGTGCGGAAGGAAGAGCGGGCATCGATATCGGCTTTGGAGCGGGCATAAAGCCGCAGGCGGTCCTGGATCTTATAGTCCTGATCCCGAATGGCCGGCACATTGTAAAAGATCATGTTATTGGCCATGGCATTTGCCTTCTGGCCAATGAGCAGCCCCATGTTGTGCGCAAGGGGGGAGTTTTGATAGCGCAGCCCCAGACCCTGCAGGTTGTAATCGTAATTGTAGCCCAGGTTGCCGTTAGAGGCAACGGTAAGGGTAAGGTCATTTACGGTAACGTCAATGTATTCTCCGCTGGAGCGAAGGTCAAAGTACTGGTAATCGCTATAGCTTCCGGAGTCAAAATCAAGGCGAAAGGACAGCATGGCCAGGGCTGGCAGGTTAGGGCTTAAAACAATGCGGAATGGAGCGGCTTTGGTAGAAGCGCTGGCAAGGGTGCCCAGGGCCGATAGCGCAGATGTACTTTGCAGTACAGTGGCATAAGGGGATTCTGACACCAAGGTAACGGTAGCAGGGGCTGAAGGGTCAAGATAGTTGGTGACATCGATCCACAACTCCAGCGTGTCGTTATGGAAGGCATAGGCGCCAAACCCATTGTCATAGTAGAACTTATCCATCCGGATAGAAGGGCCCACTTCAGGCGCCAGCGCCTTTTGCATGTTCAGGCGTCCGGTGCCAATGCGCCGGGCAAACTGTGCGTTATTGCCAATGGCGGAGATATCATCGGTGCTGCGGCGCAGGCGTTCCATTACCTGCAGGGCGCTAAGCTCGGGGTACTGGGCCCGGATCAGGGCGGCGGCGGCGGCAACCTGGGGGGAAGCAAATGAAGTGCCGCCACTACTTCCGTAGTTTCCACCATTGCTGGTGGCGTACACAAGATTGCCCGGTGCGCTTAGGTCAACAAAGCGGCTCCAGGAGTGTCCGTCGAATTTATAATCCCGTGTTGCTTGCCTGGAGTCGCTGGAGGTAACGGATAGTACGTTAGTATACGAGGCCGGGTAATAGTCTACTTCCCGTTTTTCATTACCGGCAGCGGCTACCACTACCGCATCCTTCTCCAGAACGGCATAGTTAATGATATCCTGTACAAAATCGGAGCGCAGGGCAGGTGACCCCCAGCTGAGGTTGATGATCTGGCAACCCATGTCAGCCGCATAGGCAATGGCTTCATAGCCTCTGATAAAACGCCCGTCTTTGCTGCTGAATACCTTGATGGGCATGTAGCGGGTATTATAGCCCGCTCCCGCTACGCCTGTGCTGTTATTGGTTGAGGCTGCAGCCACGCCCGTCACAAGGGTGCCGTGCCCGTTTTGGTCAGCTTGAGGGTTGTTGTCGTTGTTGGCAAAGTCCCAGCCGCGGTAGTTGTCGATAAAACCGTCGCCATCATCATCAATGCCATTATTGGGGATTTCGTTCAGGTTATAGTGCAGGTTGTCCTGCAGGTCGGGGTGGTTGAAATCAACTCCTGTATCTAAGATTCCGATTATAATGTCCCGGCTACCTTTTTGAATGGCCCAGGCTTCAGGAGCTTTGATAATGGGCAAGTGCGACTGACTGCCGAAGTTGGGATCGTTGGGGGTTTCCAGTAACTCGGGCAGGTAGTAGGGCTCGGCATACTGGACCTCGGGCTGCAGTTTCAACAGGGCAACTACCTCTTCTACTGAAAGACCCTCGGGCAGTTCCATCTGATAGATGCCATCCAGTACCGATTTTGTATGGCGCTGGGCCTGGCCACCTTTTTTCGCCGTGGCGGGTTTCAAAAAGGGAGCGGCTAGGGCACGTGCGCCGGCAAGCTGCTTCATCCGTTCGGCAGCACCCTGTGAAGGGGTGGCGGCGCCTTTTCGAGCATCGGGAGAATCAGTGGAGCTGCTGTAGCCCTCCTTAAGCTTGAATACAACTACACCCGGCTCATATTGCGGTTTCTTTTTAGCCGGCTGCGCCACAAGCAGAAACGGACAGAGCAAAAGAAGAAAAAAGAGGATTTGGTGCTTCTTGTACATTTTAAATAATGGCTGAGTGTACGAGGGGTGAACCAAAGCTAGCTTTTTTTCTTATTCAGCAATTTTATGCCACTAATGGGGGGTGTAAGGTATGAGTAGTGCGCCACTCCATGAATGGTGATTTAAAAAGAAGGGCTGATTTATTACATCGCCACCTCCTAAAGGTAGGAGACAAGCGACGACCCTAAACGGGCAGAAAAGGCGCCATGGAGGTTTTCCCTGCAAAAAAATAGAATGAAAATAAGCTGCCGGTCTTCCAGTACTGGACGAGAAGCGCATATAATGGCACATGGGATAAAAACAGTGCAGAATTGACAGCTACCTGCAGAGCGCCTTTATAAAGAAGACGGTAATCGGGAGAAGACCAGTGGCTTATAGCGCCAGAAGTGGGGCGCCCGGCCTTGACATTCCCTAACGGCAGGACTATAAGATGAGGCCAGCTCCGGCTCTCTGGCAAAATGCCACCAGTTTCTACCTCTCAGCTGCACATGAGCGGGTAGGGATACTGATGATAGGCTGGGGAATGACTGTTTAATACCAGCTACAATACTGGCTGGTGTGCAGGTGCAGTACCGATGGTGGGTCAATCTATAAAATAAAGGGGATTAGCCGCAGGTGCAGGTATATTTTCCCCTTTATAGTTCTGTCAGGCCGCTAAGAAAAAATAGGGACTAGCTTCGTTCCAGCCGAACAAAGGCATAGTCATGGGGGTTTTGGGCATCGGCGGTGTATTCCTCCCGATGGGTTTCGGTCCACTGGCCGGGCTGGAGCTCGGGAAAGTAGGTGTCTCCCTCAAAACTCTCCTTGATCTCAGTCAGGTAAATGCGGTCGACAAGCCCCTTATCCAGCGCCTGCTGGTAAATTTCGCCGCCGCCCAGGATAAATACCTCCTGCTGCTGCTGTTGGGCTGCCAGCTCAAGGGCGGCCTCCAGACTATTCATGACCAGGCAATTCTCCTTAAAATAGCCCCGGTTGCGGGTAACTATGATGTTTAGCCGGCCGGGCAGGGGCTTGTTAAGGGATTCATAGCTTTTGCGCCCCATGATCACATAATGGCCGCTGGTAGTTTCCTTAAAAAAGCGCAGATCGTGGGGCATGTGCCAGATAAGGCCATTGTCTTTACCAATTACCCGGTTATCGGCCCGGGCTACAATGATGGAGCGTATCATAGGTGAAATCCTCTTAAAAATTCTTCGGTACTCATGCGGCGCTTGCCTTCCAGTTGCAGCTCCTCGATCTGTAGCAGCTCATCAGCGGCTTTACAGTAGAGATGCCTGCCATCGCTTAGCCATTCGCCCGGGTTTTTGTCAGGGGCGGGTTTGCCGGTGAGGGTAGCTTTATAGATTTTCAGGTTTTTGCCCTGCAGCTCTGTCCAGGCGGCGGGATAGGGGCTTAGGCCTCGTACAAAATTGTAGAGCTGCCCGGCAGGCAGCTGCCAGTTGATCTGGCAGGTTTCCTTAAAGATCTTGGGCGCGTGTTTCAGCGCAGCGCTTTCGGGCTGCGGCTGTGCCACCACAGTATTGGCGGCAATGGCCTGCACCGTACGTAGCACCAGCCAGGACCCCTTCTGCATCAGACGGGTATAGAGGCTGCCGGCATCATCGTCCAGGCGAATCTCTTCCCGCTCCTGAAAAATAATGCTGCCGGTATCAATCTCGTGTTTCAGGAAAAAGGTGGTTACGCCGGTTTCCGTTTCGCCATTGATCAGGGCCCAGTTGATGGGGGCTGCGCCGCGGTATTGGGGCAGCAGGGAGGCATGCAGGTTAAAGGTGCCCTTTACGGGCATGGCCCAAACGGCTTCGGGCAGCATCCGGAAGGCCACAACTATCTGCAGGTTGGCCTGCAGGCTGCGCAGCTCTTCCAGAAATTGGAGAGATTTAAGGTTAGTGGGTTGCAGGACGTGCAGGCCCTGGCTGAGGGCATATTCTTTAACTGGGGAGGGAATTACCTTCTGGCCCCTGCCCTTAGGCTTATCGGGGGCGGTAACTACCCCTACCACCGAGAACCCCTGTTCTACCAGCAGCTGCAGGCTGGGTACGGCAAATTCGGGCGTACCTATAAACACAATGCGAAGATCCATGCAAAAAATGATTTAGGTAAAACTAGCCCCTTTTTTGCAAACGCTCAACATATTGCTGCTTATCCAGGCTGAAGAAGTGCAGGTTTTCGCCATAGGCAAAATGGAAGCCCTCTCGCTGCAGCCCTGCTTTACACAATACCCGCTGGGAGGCCAGGTTGGCGGGATGGGTTACAGCGGCCAGCCTGGGCAGTAGGGCCCTGAAAAATCCCTGTTTTAGCAGCTGGCAGGCCAATTCGGTGGCATACCCCTTGCCCTGTGCGCCGGGATGCAGCTTATAACCGATCTGGTAGAGTGTGCTGTTGGGCAGGGGGTTGATAGAGGCCGTGCCAATGTAGAGCCCGCTAGCTTTTTCAACTACAGCCCACAGACCAACATGGGGTGGGTTGGTGGCATACTCCCTGATAAAGCAGAGCAGGCGGTCCCGGCTTTCGGTAAAGCTGCGGGGCCTGCCCGTAACGTAGCGCATGACCTCCGCATTGCCCTCCAGCGCGGCGTAGAGGGGCATGTCGGCCAGGCTAAGCCTGCGCACCAGCAGGCGGGGGGTGCTAAACACTTGTCCCCTAGTCGGCATCGGGATAGAGGAGGTAGTTCAGGCGCAAGGCCTTGTAATCATCCAGCTCTTCCTGCCAGCTGCTGCGGATCTGCTCTTCGGTAAGCCCCTCCCGGATCTGGCGGGCCAGTACATCGGTGCCGGCCAGGGTGTGAAAGAATTTCTGAAAGAAAGCATCCTTTTGCTCAAAGAGCTTATAATACAGCATCACAAACCCAATATCGAAACGCTTGGGGGGCGTGATGTAGCGCAGGTCCAGCCCCCAGCATTGGCGGTCCTTAAGAGGTGGGTTGGTGGCACCGGGCACTGAGGTAGGGGTAAAGCTGAACTCGCCAAATTTCTTATCGGGTAGCCGATCACCTGAAAGGGAAAGGGAGTGCCCCGCCCCAGGCTAATGGGGGTGCCCTCAAACAGGCACAAACTGGGGTAGAGGTAAATAGATTGCTGATTGGGCAGGTTAGGCGAGGGGCGCACCGGCAGCACATAGGGAGTGCTGTGCGTATACCCCTGCAGCGGCACTACCGTCAGGCTGGCTTTTTTCTCACCGGCCAGCCAGCCTTCGCCATTGATCATCTGGGCCAGCTCGCCTACTGTAAGCCCGTGCACAACCGGTATGGGATGCATGCCCACAAAAGAGCGAAACCTGGGATCCAGTACCGGCCCGTCAATGATATGGCCATTGGGGTTGGGGCGGTCCAGTACCACCATCTGCTTGCCCTGCTCGGCAGCGGCTTCCATGGTATAGTGCATGGTGCTGATGTAGGTATAAAAGCGGGCGCCCACATCCTGTATGTCAAACACCAGCACATCTACATCCTGCAGCTGCTCGGGGCTGGGTTTTTTGTTGTTGCCATAGAGCGATACCACGGGCAGGCCGGTTTGGGCATCAGTACCGCTCAGGATCTTCTCACCGGCATCGGCCGTGCCCCTGAAGCCATGTTCCGGGGCAAATACTTTCTTTACCTGCAGGCCTTCTTTCAGTAGCAGATCTACCAGGTGCAGGGCCTCGCCCCCGGGCTGGGGCACCAGCGAAGTGTGGTTTACAATAAGGCCAATGCGTTTGCCCCGGAGCAGGGGCAGATAGAGGTCCTTACGCTCGGCGCCCAGCAGGAGGGCCGGTGCAGCCTGCGGCTCTTGCGGAGCCTCAATTTCTACAAATACAGAATCTGGTGTAGCGGTGCCAGCCTTTGGTGCGTTAGTAGAACAGGAGGCCAGGGCCATGCCTGGCAAAAGGGCAGTGAGCAGCAGGCTGCTGCGTAGGGGAGTAAGGCTGCCCCGCAGGTGGATGCCCCGCATGAGGATGCCCCGCAGGTGGCTGCCCCGCAGAAATAATCTCCAAAATTTGCCAAACAATTCTATTTGCTGCATCATTGTGCCTTTTGAACCTTCCATCTGATAAACTGCTCCGGGCTTGAATTTACCCTACTTTATTTCCAACCGTATCCACAAAGCCAGTAGCCGCTCCTTCTCTGCGGTTATTCACAACATTGCCGTGGCGAGCATAGGCCTGGGGTTGGCGGTGATGATCGTTTCGTTCCTGATCCTTAGAGGCTTTCAGCAGACCATCACCGACAAAGTAGTGAGTTTTAGCGGTCATCTGCAAGTAACCCGCTACAGCTTCGGCAATATGTATGCCGAAAATCCCATCTCCACCAACTTTGATTTTTATCAGCAGCCCGAAAACTACCCCCTCCTTGAGCATGTACAGCCCGTTGCCTACAAGCCCGGCCTGCTTAAAACGCAGGATGAGGTACTGGGCGTATTGCTGAAAGGGGTAGATGAGCGCTACCACTGGGAGCGTTTTCGGCCCAACATGCTGGAGGGAAGCATACCGGCCTCTTCTGATACGGCCCCCTCTACCGAGGTGATCATCAGCCAGAACATTGCCGACCAGCTGCGCCTCTCCGTTGGCCAGGATGTGATCATGTACTTTGTGCAGAATCCGCCCCGCTTCAGGCGCCTTACGGTAGCCGGTATTTACAGCACAGGCATGGAAGATTTTGACCAGAGCCTGATCATGGGCGATATCCGGCTGGTACGCCAGCTCAATAACTGGACGGATACCCTGGCCGGGGGATTTGAGGTTTTTCTAAAAGATTTTAATACGCTTGATCAGGCCCAGGAGGAGCTCTTTGAGCTGACCAATTGGGGATACTTTGTAGAAAAGGTAACCGACCGAAACATTCAGATCTTTGAGTGGCTCAACCTGCTAAACAAGAATGTGGTGATCTTTCTGGGGCTGATCCTGTTTGTAGCCTGCTTTAACATGGTGTCCATTCTGCTGATCCTGATCATGGAGCGTACCCCCATGATTGGCACCCTTATGGCCCTGGGTGCAACGCACGGACAGCTGCGGCGCATTTTCATTACCAATGGCATGCTGCTGGTGCTTAAGGGCATGCTCTGGGGCAATATTATAGCGCTGGGCTTTGGCGTTATTCAGCAGCAGTTTAAGCTAATACCGCTTGATAAAGAAAATTACTACATGGATACAGTGCCCATTCTCTGGGACTGGCCCATGATCATTGGCCTTAACCTGCTCATTTTTGTGCTGGTGATGCTGATCCTGCTGATCCCTTCAGCCATTATCTCCCGTATTCAACCCATCAAGGCCATCAAGTTCGATTAAGCGGAAGCCGGGCAGGCCATAAGCGTTCGCTTAGCCCTCGCTGGGCTGGTAGCTTCTGAAAAAGGACTTGATCTTCATATAGATGATGCCGAAGACCGCTTCCTTAAAGATGTTTCGCGACATTTTGCTGGCGCCTTTATCGCGGTCGGTAAAGATGATGGGCACCTCCTTGATGCGGAAGCCCCACTTCCAGGCCGTAAACTTCATCTCAATCTGAAAGGCATAGCCTACAAAGCGCACTTTTTCCAGGTCAATGGCGCTAAGCACGCTGCGGCAGTAGCACTTAAAGCCGGCCGTACTGTCGTGGATGGGCAGGCCCGTAATAAAGCGCACATAGTGGGAGGCAAAATAGGACATCAGTACCCGGGACATAGGCCAGTTGACCACATTTACCCCCTTTACATAGCGGGAGCCAATGGCCAGGTCGTAGCCCTCGCGGGCGCAGGCGTCATACAGCCGCAGCAGGTCCAGGGGGTTATGGCTAAAATCGGCATCCATCTCAAAGATGTACTCATAATGCCGCTCCAGCGCCCAGCGAAAGCCCAGGATGTAGGCGGTGCCCAGGCCCAGTTTGCCAGGCCGCTCCAGCAGAAAAAGCCGCTTTGGAAACTCCTGCTGCAGCTGCTTTACCCGATCGGCAGTGCCATCGGGCGAGTTATCATCAATAATGAGCAGGTTAAAGGGGTGGGGCAGGGTAAATACCCGCCGTACCATCGCCTCGATGTTTTCAATCTCATTGTAGGTGGGTATGATGACAAGGCTATCCGACACGGTTTGGCTGGGCTAATGGGTCAAAAATAGTAAAAAGAATGAATTCTATGCCTGTGCCGGGTCCGGGACGCTTTCGATTTCTAGCGTTCCTGTGCTTATTTGCATCCTTAGGGGGTGCTACCCGTATAGCTAACTGGTATTTATTTTTTCACACGATCTTATAGCCATGCGCTATTCATTTCTTTTGCTCCTGTTTGGAGTATCGTTTGCCAGCCTGGCCCAGCCAGCCAGAGAAGTCAGGTACATGACCCGCTATGCCCATCCGCAGATCAGCAACTACAGTGCTAGCTTTGGCGTGGGCCTGAATGCCTTTAATGGTACCGTAAGCAGCATTGGCAATCTGGATGAGCAAAACCACTTTTTGAGCCCCATGCTATCCCTGGGCCTTGGGTACAAGGCTAGCCATTATATTGATGTGTTGTTCAGGGCCAGCTACCTGCGGCAGAAGAGCGAAACTGCCCGGGGGGATCTCCCTATTCCCGGTTTTCGATCCAACCTGCTGGAGGGGGTATTTGCTATAAAACACAGCCTTTTTCCGCAGCGGGATTATGATGAATACCTGCGGCGCTGGAATTATTATGGCCTGCTGGGGGTAGGGGTTGCTTACTTTGATCCGGTACATCTCTCAACAGAGACTTCTCTGCTGGCCGATCGGGATGCCAGCCAGCTGGCCCTGGTGGTGCCCGTGGGGCTGGGGGTGGATTTTCGGCTCAGCAATTTCTTTTCAATGGGGGCCGAGGTCGCCTACCGCTTTACCAGCAGCGATCAGCTGGATGGAGTAGACAACACCACCTATGCCAACAGCAGGGGCTCAGACAGCTACGCTACCCTGGGCTTTTTTGTGAACTACCGCATACCGCGTTCCCGCTTTCATTACCGGGAGTTTTTACGGCTGAAAGACAGCTCCAAGTAGGCTGGCTGGCATGAGCAAAAAAAAGCCACCCGAGGGGGTGGCTTTCGTTTTGCGGTAGCAGCTATTAGCGGGTATAACCCAGGATCTGCATCATGCTCTCGCTGTCCTGCTCGGTAGAGAACAGTTCATGCGTGATGTTGCCAGCTTCATCACGGTTAATGATGATGTGCTGCGGCGCCGGGATCAGGCAGTGCTGTATGCCGCCAAAGCCTCCCAGGCTCTCCTGGTAGGCGCCTGTATGGAACATGCCCATATAGAGCGTCTGGCCATCTTCAATTTTGGGCAGGTACACCTCCGAGGTGTGCGCTTCGGAGTTGTAGAAATCCTGGCTGTCGCAGGTAAGCCCGCCCAGGTTTACTTTCTGAAAGCGGTTGTTCCACTGGTTTACGGCCAGCATCAGAAACTTCTGGTTCAGTCCCCACACATCGGGCAGCTGGGTAATAAACGAGCCATCGATCATATACCAGAGCTCCTTGTCGTTTTGCAGTTTCTGGCCAATAACCGAGTAGATGGTAGCCCCGCTTTCGCCCACGGTATAGCTGCCGAATTCGGTAATGATGTGGGGCTCGGGCACCCCGTTTTCCCGGCACATCTCCTGTATGTTGAACACGATCTGATCAATCATGTACTCATAGTTATAGTCAAAGTGCAGGGAGGTTTTAATGGGAAAGCCGCCCCCGATGTCAATGGTATCCAGTTCGGGACAGATCTTCTTCAGGTCACAGTACATCTGCACAAACTTGCTCAGCTCACTCCAGTAGTAGACTGTATCCTTAATGCCGGTATTAATAAAGTAATGCAGCATCTTGAGGCTGGCCTTGGAGCTGTTGCTGATCACCTCTTTGTAGAAGGGGATCACATCGTTGTAGCGCACCCCCAGGCGGGAGGTGTAGAAGTCAAAGTTTGGCTCCTCATCGGCGGCTACGCGTATGCCCACCTTATAGGGTACGTTCACATGCTTTTCCAGGTAGTTAATTTCCATCATATTGTCCAGCACCGGGATGCAATTGCGGAAACCCTCGTTCAAAAACTCAGAAATGTACTGGCTATAGCGCTCTCTTTTATACCCATTACAGACAATTATTGTATCTTTGTCTATCTTCCCGCGTTCGTAGAGCCTTTTAATAATGGGCATATCAAAAGAGGAAGAGGTCTCCAGATGAATGTTGTTCTTTAGGGCCTCTTCTACTACAAAGCTGAAATGGGAAGACTTGGTGCAATAGCAGTATGTGTATTGTCCCTGATAGTTATGCTTCTGGATCGCTTTTGCAAACAAGCTCTTGGCCTGCTGGATGTTCCTGCTGATTTTGGGTAGGTAAGTGATCTTCATGGGGGTGCCATACTGCTGGATGATCTCCATGAGGGGTACCTCGTTAAAAAACAACTCTCCGTTTTCTACCCGGAATTCTTCTGTGGGGAAATAAAATGTCTGATGAATCAGATCAGAATAACTTCTCATTCGTCTGGTTTGGTCCTGTGATGATGTAAACGTCCTAAAATTTCAATAAAATACTGGCTAATACAATATGGGAAAGATAAAATTCATAGAGGTAGCCTCTGAGCTGGCAGCGGGGACAAGGGGGGCGAGTCTGGGCATTGGCGCCCTAAAGACGGCCTCGTTAAACAAAGGGTCCCAATTTTTTAAGAAGTATCCCTGCCTGGCCGTTCCTACTATCAACGATACGTTATTTGACGATGTCGTAAATCCTTACGCAAAACGCATCCCCCAGGTTAGGCAAATGCTGGAGCGCACCTGCCAGGCAGTAACCGATACCCTTACCGAAGGCTACTTTCCGGTAGTGCTGGGCGGCGACCACTCTACGGCCGCCGGCACCATGTGCGGCATTAAGGCTGCCCTGCCTGCCATGCGCCTGGGGGTGATCTGGATTGATGCCCATGCCGACTTGCACACCCCCTTTACCACCCCCTCGGGCAATATGCATGGCATGCCCCTGGCTATGGTAGCGGGATTAGACAACCTGGAGTGTGCTATTAATGACCCCAGAGCGGAAACGATTGCAGAGTGGGAAGCCATCAAAAATATTGGCCTGAACGGGCCAAAGATCAATCCCTCCGATATCGTGTTTATCTCCATGCGGGATCGGGAAGCTCCCGAAAGAGCCCTGGTAGAGCGCTACGGCATGCGCAACTTTGAGGTGGAGGAACTCAGAAGCAAGGGAGCGGCCCGCATAGTAGAAGAAAGCATGCAGGCCCTGCAGGCCTGTGATGTAATTTATGTATCCTTTGATGTGGATAGTCTTGATCCGCAGATCAGCCGCGGCACCGGTACCCCTGTGCCGGGTGGCCTCACCGTTGAGGAAGCCCTGGAGCTCAACAGCCTCTTTGTAAAGCAGCCCAAGGTGCAGTGCTGGGAAATGGTGGAGATCAACCCCACCCTGGATACCCACAACCAGATGGCCGAAGTAGCCTTTGAAATTCTGCAGGCCACCGTAAAGGCCCGCTCCGCCAACGGCCAGCTGATAGGCGCCTGAGCAAAAAGCACAAGATAAAGCAAAAAGGGTGGGGCGACGTTCCGCCCTTTTTTAGTATTTTTGCCCCAAGCCAAACGCCCTTTTTTCATGTACATCCAACAGGACCTTCTCAGCCACCTGCACCAGGCCTTTCTTTCCCTTTACCAGCAGGCGCCCGAGCTCAGTGAGCTTAAGCTGCAGCCCACCCGTAAAGAGTTTGAGGGCAGCTATACCTTTGTAACCTTTCCCTATGCCCGCCTGAGCAAAAAAGGCCCTGAGCAAACCGGCCAGGAGCTGGGCCAGTACCTCAAAGAGCACAGCGAGCTGGTGCGGGACTTTAATGTGGTAAAGGGCTTTCTGAACCTGGTCATTGCCGATGGCGCCTGGCTAAGCACCTTTCAGACCCTGGCCACCGATGCCAGCTGGGGCCAGCTGCCGGCCCGTGGCAGCAAGGTGGTGGTAGAGTACAGCTCGCCCAATACCAACAAGCCCCTGCACCTGGGCCACCTGCGCAACAACTTTCTGGGCTACTCGGTCTCGCAGATCCTCAAGGCCTGCGGCTATGAGGTTAGCATGGTAAACCTGGTAAACGACCGGGGTATTCATATCTGCAAGTCCATGCTGGCCTATGAAAAATTTGGCAAGGGCGAGACCCCCCAGAGCAGTGGCATTAAGGGTGATCACCTGGTAGGCAAGTACTACGTGGAGTTTGACCGGCACTACCGCCAGCAGATTGAGGAACTGGTAGGACAGGGCATGGATAAGGAAGAGGCCAAGACCAAAGCCCCCCTGCTGCTGCAGGCACAGGAAATGCTGCGCCAGTGGGAAGCCGGCAAACCCGAGGTGGTAAACCTCTGGGAAACCATGAACAGCTGGGTGTACAAGGGCTTTGAAGAGACCTATACCAAAATTGGGGTTCAGTTTGATAAATATTACCGCGAATCCGAGACCTACCTGCTGGGCAAGGACATAGTGGAGGAGGGCCTGGAAAAAGGCATTTTCTTTAAAAAGGAGGGGGGCTCTGTCTGGATAGACCTCACGGCCGATGGCCTGGACGAAAAACTGGTGCTGCGCGGCGATGGCACCTCGGTGTACATAACCCAGGACATGGGCACTGCCGACCTCAAGTACAAGGATTTTGGCATGGAAAAATCCCTGGTAGTGGTGGGAAATGAGCAGGACTATCACTTTAAAGTGCTGTTTCTGATCCTGGAAAAGCTGGGGCGTCCCTATGCGCCTGGCAACTACCACCTTAGCTACGGCATGGTAGACCTGCCCTCCGGCAAGATGAAGAGCCGTGAAGGTACCGTGGTAGATGCCGATGACCTGGTGCGGGAAATGGAAGAGACCGCCGAGCGCTACACCCGGGAGTTGGGCAAAGTAGACGGTATGAGCCCTGAGGAAGCCGGCAAACTCTTTGAAATGCTGGGCCTGGGCGCCCTGAAATACTACCTGCTGCGGGTAGATCCCAAAAAACGCATGCTCTTTGATCCGCAGGAATCCATCGATTTTCAGGGCAATACCGGCCCCTTTATCCAGTACACCCATGCCCGTATCGCTTCGCTGCTGCGCCGGGCAGCCGATATGGGGATAGGCTTTCAGGATGTGGATGTGAGCGCCCTTACAGACCTGCACCCCAGCGAGCGGGAGGTGATCTATCAGCTGAGCCTGTACCCGGAGCAGATCCGCACCGCAGGCGAGGCCTACGCGCCTTCCTTTATCGCTCAGTATGTCTATGATCTGGCCAAAGAATTTAACCGTTTCTATACCGAAGTATCCGTATTCAATGCAGAAGATAGCCAGCGGCGGGATTTCCGCATTGCGCTGTCGTCTGCCGTAGGCCGTACCCTGCGCCATGGCATGAGCCTGCTGGGCATAGAGGTGCCTGAGCGAATGTAAGAGGGGTATGGGATACTATGAGGTGTGTGCTATGGGGGGTAAGGGTCTGTATCCAGCAGGGTACACTATAAGCCAACTGAATAAGGCCACCCATTTTTAACACGTAGTAGAAATGTTCTGAAAATGAAGTATCTGGTTATTACACTTCTGCTGTTTATTTCCCTGGGCTGTTCCCACAATCAGGAAACCCAGGCACAGCAGGCAATGCACGTACAAACACCCATGACACAAACTTTTTATGATTTCAAGCTGAAAACGCTTGATGGCCAGGAAGTGGATTTTACACAGTACCGTGGCAAAAAAGTGCTGGTCGTAAACACCGCCTCCGAATGCGGCTTTACCCCTCAGTACAAAGATTTGCAGGCGCTCCATGAGCAGCATGGTGCTAAGGTGACGGTGCTGGGTTTTCCGGCCAACAACTTTGGCGGCCAGGAGCCTGGCAGCAATGAACAAATAGCCCTGTTCTGTCAGAAGAACTATGGAGTAAGCTTTACCATGTTTGAAAAAGTGTCTGTCAAGGGCAGCGACCAGCACCCCCTGTTTCAGTGGCTTCAAGCGCAAAGTGGGGAAGCACCCAAATGGAACTTCTCCAAATACCTGATTGATGAAGAAGGAAAGGTAATAGGCTTTTACCCCAGCGGTGTAAATCCTATGGATGATCCTATCTTGTCACAATTATAAGCATAAGGAAGGGGGATGTTACCCCCTATAGTGTGTAGCGCAAGCCTACTAGCTTAGTATGAACGGATCAGCATCTGCCTGGGTATCAGCCGCCAGGCCTCGTACCTTGCCCCTGGCGCTTGCCAGCATCTTTCTGGGAAGTTTTCTGGCGGCCTATTACGGCACTTTTAGCTGGAGCGTGGTGGTATGGGCCTCCATCACTACCATATTTCTGCAGGTCTTATCCAACCTGGCCAATGATTATGGCGATAGTGTACATGGGGCTGATAGCGCCCATCGGCAGGGGCCACAGCGGGCCGTGCAGGCAGGGCTGATCACTGCCCGGGCCATGCGCACCGCCATGCTTGTTTTTGGGCTGCTGTCGCTGGTTAGCGGGCTCTACCTGCTCTATAGTTCGGTAGGCTTTGTGCGGGAGGTGTTCTTCTTTTTCTTTGGGCTGGGCTTGCTGGCCATAGCGGCCGCCATAACCTACACCTCGGGCAGCAGGCCGTATGGCTATGCCGGCCTGGGCGATATCAGCGTATTTCTTTTTTTTGGGCTGGTAGGGGTGCTGGGCACCTTTTACCTACATGCCCAGTGGCTTAGCTGGTCCCTGCTGCTGCCGGCCAGCGCCTGCGGCCTGTTTTCTACGGCCGTGCTCAATGTAAACAACATCCGCGATATACAGTCCGATGCCCTGGCGGGTAAGCGCTCCATCCCGGTACGCATTGGCCGGCAAAAAGCTGTTCTGTACCATGCCCTGCTGCTGATAGGAGGCCTGCTGGCAGCCCTGGCGTTTGTGCTGCTGGACTTTCGCTCGCCCTGGCAGCTCCTGTTTTTGCTAAGTGCGCCGCTAATCCTCATCAACCTTAGAGCCGTATACAAGTATACAGAAGCAGCGGCCCTGGACCCCTTTCTCAAGCAGATGGCTCTGAGCACCCTCTTGTTTGTGCTGCTGTTTGGCCTGGGCCACCTGCTGGCAGCCTGAGAAGATCCGGGTTGGCAGCCACATATAAAATCGTTACCCCCTGCTGAGCCGTGTGCTCGTGCAGACACAGACGATACTCCCATAGCTCAAGCCCCATACCCCATACCCCATACCCCCCAACCAACAACCATGGCAAAAAATAAAAACCGAACCGGCGTAGTCTACTCCACCAATCCCGATTTTGCCTACCAGCAGGAGGGCGGGCAGGAGCAGGCAACGCTGCCACCCCAGCAGCAAAACCTCAAAGTACTCCTGGACCGTCACAAGGGGGGCAAGCAGGCTACCGTGGTAACCGGCTTTGTGGGCACCGAGGCCGATCTGAGTGAGCTTGGCAAGACCCTTAAAAGCAAATGCGGCGTAGGGGGTTCGGCCAAAGAAGGGGAGATTATCATCCAGGGCGATAAGCGGGAGCAGGTACTGGGCCTGCTGCAGCAAATGGGCTATAAGGCCAAAAAGGCAGGGGGCTAAGGCCTGTTGGTTACCCTCGGTTTTTCGGTTTTTCCGGGCAGCCTGGCTAAACCATAGGCGCCTTCAGGGGTTATATACATAAACCAAACGACACCTATGGATTATTTACATCTTGACAAAAAGAAAGTAGAGATAGTAGCGCAAAACCTCAACAGCATGCTGGCTGCCTACCAGCTGCACTACCAGAAACTGCGCAATTTTCACTGGAACCTCAAGAGCCAGGATTTCTTTGTGCTGCACGATAAATTTGAGCAGTTCTATACCGACGCCAATGAAAAAATAGACGATCTGGCCGAACGCATTCTTACCCTGCGGGTACGCCCCGTAAGCCAGCTATCGGAATACCTCAAAATCTCCAAGATCAAGGAGTGCCCCGAAGATCTCAACCACACCCAGATGGTCAATGAGGTGCTTAATGATTATTCCGTACTTATTCAGCTGGGACGCGATGTGCTCAAAGCAGCCTCCGAAGCCGAAGACGAAGGCACCATTGACATGTTGGGCGGCTATGTGGGCGACCTGGAAAAAAATTGCTGGATGCTCTCATCCTACCTGGAAAAGCATAAACCACGCGCATTTGAGATAGAAGAAAGCCAGCTGGGCACCGTAGACCGGGCTGCCGAGCGGGCCAACAAGATTGGCAAAGACAAATCTTCCAAAGCCAAGAAGTAATATGGGCGCCAGAAAAGCATCTATCCCCCGATAGGTGCTTTTTTCTTGCGCATATCAAAAACTTGCTTATTTTTGCCTGCACATGTACGCTTTGCACCTACATCACCATCATCATTCGCATGCCGCAGTCCATCATGGCGCTGCAGCATACCCCCATCATGCCTGATCCAGGCACCCGCAAAGCTCTTTTTTTCCTTTACTACATCTTGTTTTCTACTACCGCTGTGCCGGTATTTCGATCCCTTTTATGGAAAAATTACGAATCGCCATTCAGAAAAGTGGCAGGCTAAGTGAAGATTCGCTGGCACTCATCAAGGAGTGTGGCATCAAGATCACCAACGGCATGCGCACCCTTAAGAGCGATGCCCTCAATTTCCCCCTGGAGTTCCTGTTTTTGCGCGACGATGACATTCCCGGCTATGTAGAAGACGGCGTGGCCGATGTGGGCATTGTAGGCGAAAACGTCTGGTACGAAACCGGCCGGGAGGTGGATGTAGCCAAGCCGCTGGGCTTTTCCAAATGCCGCCTGTCGCTGGCGGTGCCCAAGCATGTGGAGTACACCGGAATTGAAGATCTGCAGGGGGCCAATATTGCTACTTCCTACCCCAAGATTCTGGGCGATTACCTGAGCAAAAGGGGGGTTGAGGCCCAGCTGCATGTTATTAGCGGATCGGTAGAGATTGCCCCCAGCATTGGCCTGGCCGATGCCATCTGCGATATTGTAAGCTCGGGCAGTACCCTGTTCATGAACGGCTTAAAGGAAGTAGAAACCATTTTTAGCTCCCAGGCGGTGATGATCCGCAACCGCCAGCTCTCCCAGGCCAAGCAGGAGATCCTGGAGCGGTTGCTGTTTCGCATCAATGCCGTGCAGAAGGGCCAGAAGAACAAATACATCCTGCTGAATGCTCCTCAAAAATCTCTCGAAGAAATTATCCGTATACTGCCAGGCATGCGCAGCCCCACGGTGCTGCCGCTGGCCGAAGAAGGCTGGAATTCCGTTCATTCTGTGATACAGGAAGATGAGTTCTGGGAAGTGATTGACCAGCTGAAAGCCGCCGGCGCCGAAGGAATTCTGGTAGTGCCTATTGAAAAAATGATTTTATAATCTCAACTTATACCTTTAGCCTTAACCAAACGTGCCCGCATGGAAATCGTAATGAATCCGCCTCGGGAAGAGTGGAACAAGCTTGTGCAGCGCCCTGGCGTAAACCTCAAAAAGGTGCGCAAGATTGTAAAGCCCATCATGAAAAAAGTGGAGCGCAACGGCGATAGTGCGCTGCTTAAATTTGCCCTTGAATTTGATCTGGTGCACCTGGATGATCTGCAGGTGAGCGCTAAAGAAATAAAAGCCGCTGCCGATGAGGTAGAGGACGAGCTTAAACAGGCCATTGAACAGGCCCTGCATAATATTGAGCTCTTTCATAAGGCTCAGCAGGTGCCTCCTCTTAGCCTGGAGGTGATGCCCGGCGTGCGCTGCATGCGCAAAAGCGTACCCATAGAGCGGGTGGGCCTGTATGTGCCCGGCGGCACCGCCCCGCTTTTTTCTACCGTGCTGATGCTGGGCATACCCGCCCGCATTGCCGGCTGCAGGGAAGTAGTGCTTTGCACGCCCCCTAACCGCAGTGGCAGGGTGCATCCTGCCATCCTTTATACTGCCAGCCTGCTGGGCATTAGCAAAATATACAAAACAGGCGGGGCCCAGGCCATTGCTGCCATGATGTACGGCACCGAAACCATTCCAAGGGTGGATAAGATCTTTGGCCCCGGCAATCAGTATGTAACGGCCGCCAAGCTGGTGGCTGCCCAAAAAGGCATAGCCATTGATATGCCTGCAGGCCCCTCGGAGGTGGCCATCCTGGCCGATGCTTCTGCCAACCCGGCCTTTATTGCGGCCGATCTGCTTTCTCAGGCCGAGCATGGGGCCGATAGCCAGGTGCTGCTGGTAACGGCCGATCTGGAACTGGCCCAGGCCGTAAATGACGAGCTGAGCAAACAGCTGGAGGACCTGCCCCGGGCCAAAATGGCCGAAGCGGCCCTGGCCGCCAGCCGGGTAGTGATCCTGAAAAAGCAGAAAGACGCCATGGAGTTTCTAAACCTTTATGCGGCCGAGCACCTGATTCTGGCTGTAAAAAATGCCAGTGAAGTGGCAGAAATGGTCATAAACGCTGGTTCTGTATTTCTGGGCCACTATACCCCTGAGTCGGTAGGCGATTATGCCTCCGGTACAAACCATACCCTGCCCACCAGTGGCTTTGCCAGGGCTTACAGCGGCGTTTCGCTTGATAGCTTCCTGAAGAAGATCACCTTTCAGGAGCTGAGCCCCGAAGGGATTGTGCGCCTGGGGCCCGTGGTACAGGCCATGGCCGAGGCCGAACACCTGCACGCCCATGCCCATGCCGTAACTGTTCGTTTAAACGCCCTTACCGAAAATGTTTGATATCAACAGCCTGCTGCGGCCGCACCTCCGCAATCTTACGCCTTATTCCTCGGCCCGGGATGAGTTTTCGGGCACGGCCCAGGTGTACCTGGATGCTAACGAAAACAGCTTTGGCTCGGCCACGGCCGAAGATTTTAACCGCTACCCCGATCCGCACCAGCGCCGGGTGAAGCGCATGCTGGCCCGCCTGAAGGAAGTACCCGCCGATCAGATCTTTCTGGGCAATGGCTCTGATGAGCCCATTGACCTGCTGATCCGGGCCTTTTGCCAGCCCGGCCAGGACCATATCCTCATACTGCCGCCTACCTATGGCATGTACAGCGTTAGTGCTACCATCAATGGGGTAGGGGTGCGGGAGGTGCTGCTTCGCCCCAATTTTAGCCTGGATGCCAATGCTGTGCTGTCAAATACGGATAGAAACAGCAAGATCCTGTTTATCTGCTCACCTAACAATCCCACCGGCAACCTGATGGACCGGGTAGCGGTAGAAAAGCTGCTGCAGGAATTTCCGGGCCTGGTGGTGGTAGATGAAGCCTATATCGACTACTGCAGGGAAGACTCCTGGACCTGCCGCCTGGAAGAATTTCCCAATCTGGTGGTGCTGCAAACCTTCAGCAAAGCCTGGGGGCTGGCGGCCCTCCGGCTGGGTATGGCCTTTGCCTCCCGGGAGCTTATTGAGATCCTGAACAAGATCAAACCCCCCTATAATATCAGCCAGCTAAGCCAGCAGTACGCCCTTAGAGCCATTACCAACCGCGATAAAATGAAGCGCCAGCTGGCCCTCACCCTTTTTGAGCGCCAGCAGCTGGAGCAACGGCTACCCCAGCTGGCCATCGTTGAAAAGGTTTACCCCTCAGAAGCTAATTTCCTGCTGGTTAAAGTGCAGGAAGCCCGCCCGCTCTATGATTTTCTGCTGGAAAAGGGCATTGTGGTGCGGGACCGCTCCCGGGTGCAGCTGTGCGAAGGCTGCCTGCGCATCACTGTAGGCACCCCCAACGAGAACGAGCAACTGCTGGAAGCGCTGGCAGCCTTTTCAGTAAAAGAAAAACAGGCAATATAAACAGCGGACCTAAAGCCTCCGGGGTTTTCGAAACGCTGGAGCTTTCTCCCCCTTTCCCAACTGTCCGGTAAGGACAGTTTCTGCACCTGTCATTAGTAACATAGTCATGAAGAAAAAAGCCCTTTTTATAGACCGGGACGGCACCATCATCGTGGAGCCACCCCTTGATTTTCAGGTCGATTCGCTGGAAAAACTGGAGTTTCTGCCCGGCGCCATCAGCGGCCTGCGCCAGCTGCGGGAGCTGAGCGAGTATGAGTTTGTGATGGTCACCAATCAGGATGGCCTGGGTACCGACAGTTTTCCGGAAGATACCTTCTGGCCGGCCCACAATAAAATGCTGAGAACGCTGGAAGGCGAGGGGGTGACCTTTGATGATATCCTGGTAGACCGCAGCTTTGAGCATGAAGGGCTGGATACCCGAAAGCCCGGCACCGGCATGATGGGGGCTTACCTGGCCGGTGAGTATGACCTGGCCAACTCCTATGTGATCGGCGACCGCCACACCGATATTCAGCTGGCCAAGAATTTGGGCGCCAAGGCGATCTTTATTGGTACCGAACCCATTGAGGGGGTCGCACTCATAGCCACCAGCTGGAAGGAGATTGTGCACCACCTCCTGTTGCCCCTGCGGCAGGTGCGCCTGGAGCGCAACACCAGGGAAACGCAAATTGAGCTGATCCTGCGCCTGGATGAGCAGGGCAAGGCAGATATACAGACCGGCCTGCACTTTTTTGATCACATGCTGGACCAGCTGGCCCGCCACAGTGGCGTTAGCCTCTATTTGCGTACCAAAGGCGATCTGCAGGTAGATGAGCACCACACCATAGAAGATACGGCCCTGGCCCTGGGCGAAGGCTTCGCCAAAGCCCTCTTCGACAAGCGGGGCATGGAGCGCTACGGCTTTTCGCTGGTGATGGATGATGCCCTGGCCCAGGTAGCGCTGGACTTTGGCGGACGCCCCTGGCTGGTGTGGGAAACCGAATTCAAGCGGGAGAAAGTAGGGGACATGCCTACCGAAATGTTCTACCACTTCTTTAAGTCCTTTGCCGATGCCGCCCGCTGTAACCTCAACATCAAATGCGAAGGGCAAAATGAACACCACAAAATAGAAGCAATCTTTAAGGGCTTGGCCAAGGCCATTCGCATGGCCATTCGCCGCGATATCAACAGCATCCAGAACCTGCCCAGTACCAAGGGGGTATTGTAAAATAGGCTGCTTTGCCATGTAGCCGGTTCCTGGAAGGGGGCTGGCTTTTTTGTTTCTGCAAGTTGGGTCGCAGGCAGCAGATGCTATGGCGGTGAACGTAGGTTATTTTTCTATATTTAAGCCTGCAGGTGCCCTGCTGGGCTACATCACTCTTTTGAAATTAAACTGACTAGAAGGAAAATGAGGGGTCGTGTGCGCGCAGGGAGAAGGAGATGAAGCTGGGAGAAAGGGGTATGAATGCTGCAGGCCGCCTGCACAGGTAAAAGGGTTGAATGCACATTTCACACACATTTTCATAAGCACTCATGCAAGCAGTTTTACGCCCAGGGCAGCGGCGGGCCACCCTCTCTCAAAACAACAGCCTGATTCTGGGCATGGGTCTGGCCCTGTTCCTGTTCCAGCTGCTGGCCAATGTAGCCGATGGCTATGGGATCTTCCGGGATGAATTCTATTACCTGGCCTGTAGTCAGCGCCTTGCCTGGGGCTATGTAGACCATCCGCCGCTTTCTGTTTTTCTGCTGGCCCTGCAAAGCAGCCTGCTGGGCGATTCCCTGGTGGCGTTGCGCGTATTGCCGGCCCTGTTTCTGGCCGGTACCGTGCTGCTGAGCGGGGCCATGGTGCAGCAGCTGGGGGGTGGCTGGCGTGCCATTCTGCTGGCAGGGGTGGCGGTGATGGGTGCCCCCATCATGCTGGCCATGGGCAGCTTTTATTCCATGAACAGCCTGGATATCTTTCTGTGGGCAGCGGTAGCCTATCAGCTTATCCGGCTTATACAGGCACCCAGCCCGGGCAAATGGCTGCTGCTGGGCGTGCTTCTGGGTCTGGGCCTTCTTAATAAAGTAGGCTTTTTGTGGCTGGGCGCAGGCCTTGCTGTGGGCATCCTGCTGAGCCCCCTGCGGCAGCAGCTGCGGACCCCCTATCCCTACCTGGCAGCTGCACTGTCAATGCTGATCTTCCTGCCTTTTGTGCTCTGGAATGCAGCCCATGATTTTCCCCATCTGGAGTTTATGCACAATGCAGTTACCTATAAATATGCCGGCATTACCCGAGCCGATTTCCTGGGGGGGCTCTTGCTGCAGCTTAATCCCCTTGCGGTGCTGATCTGGCTGCCGGGGCTTTACTACCTGCTGGTGCACCCGCTGGGCCGGCAGTACCGTCTGCTGGGCGTCGTGTTTCTGGTGGTTTTTCTGATCCTGCTGCTCAATGGCCGCAGCAAATCCGAGTACCTGGCGCCGGCCTTCCCCATGCTGCTGGCGGCAGGGGCGGTATGGCTGGAAGCCCGCCTGCGCAAGGGGAGGGGCAGGATGTTGTACTGGGCGCTGGTGGGAGGAATAGCGCTGAGTTCGCTGCTACTGGCGCCTCTGGCCAGGCCCCTGCTGCCAGTGCCCACCTACATTGCGTATACCAGTACCCTTGGGGTATCCCAGGCCAATGCAGAGGGGAAAGCGCTAAAAGAGCTGCCGCAGTTTTATGCCGACCGCTTTGGCTGGCAGGAGCTCGCACAGGAAGTCGCTGGTGTGTATAAGGCCCTTTCGGCAGAGGAGCAGGCTCTCACCTCTGTATTTACCCAAAACTATGGCGAAGCAGGCGCGCTGGAGTATTATGCAGACACGTATTCCCTGCCGCCCGCCATCTCAGGCCATAAT
>NZ_AODQ01000002.1 GCF_000348925.1 Cesiribacter andamanensis AMV16
TTCTGAGGCCCTTTTTTGTTTTTCCCCTTATTATGCCATCACACATTCAGCTTCTCCAGGTTTTCCTGGGTGAGCGGCTTGTTGATGTACTTTTTAACGTATTCGTATTTTTGGAGCGATTTACGTCTTGCGGGTTAATGGAGGAAGTGAGCATTACAATCTTGCACTTGCCTTTGGTCATGCCGGAAAGCTTGTCGAACTCGTCCAGAAACTGGAAACCATCCATCAGCGGCATGTCGATGTCCAGAAAGATCAGATCCGGAAGGATGCTTTCGCCGGCACCATCCAGCTTTTCGATGTTTTTCAGAAACTCGATGGCACTTTTGGCCCCGGTATGGGTGAAGATCTTATTTGTAATGTTACTGGCTTCTATCATTTTATGATTAATGAGATTGTCGATCTCATTGTCATCAATAAGCATGACAGCATTGTAGCGGGGTTTGTTCTTTTCTGCCATAAAGGTTGCAAAAAAATAAAATTCGGATGCAGGCATAATATACGAACCCTCATCCAGTAATACAATATTTGTTAAAATGTACCGTAAAAATACTATCTAAAAAAAGCTTTTGGAGCTCTTTTTGTTTACAGGTCGAATTTTATGCCTTGTGCCAGTGGCAGGTCCTGTCCATAGTTGATGGTATTGGTCTGCCGGCGCATGTATACCTTCCAGGCATCGGAGCCCGACTCCCGGCCGCCGCCAGTTTCCTTCTCCCCGCCAAAGGCGCCGCCAATTTCGGCCCCGCTGGTACCAATATTTACGTTGGCAATGCCGCAGTCGGAGCCGGCCTGGCTCAGGAACAGCTCGGCCTCGCGCAGGTTGTTGGTGATGATGGAAGAGGAAAGCCCCTGCGGCACCCCGTTCTGGATGGCTATGGCCTCCCGGATATCGCTGTACTTCATCAGGTACAGAATGGGCGCAAAGGTTTCGTGCTGCACCATCTCGTACTGCGGCTCCACCTCATAAATGGCTGGTTTTACATAGCAGCCGGTCTCATAGCCGGCCCCTTCCAGTACCCCCCCTTCTACTACGGTACGGGCGCCTTCGGCCTTCACCTTTTCAATGGTCTGCTGGTAGGCTTTTACGGCATCGGTATCGATCAGGGGACCTACGTGCATGTTACTATCCAGCGGATTGCCAATGCGCAGCTGCTTGTACGCATTTACAAGGCGCTCTTTAAAATCGGCGTAGATGCTATCGTGGATAATGAGGCGGCGGGTGGTGGTGCAGCGCTGGCCGGCCGTACCCACGGCGCCAAATACGGCGGCCGGAATGGCCACCTTCAGGTCGGCATCCTGGCTGATGATGATGGCATTGTTACCCCCCAGCTCCAGCAGCGATTTGCCCAGGCGGGCCCCTACGGCCTCGCCTACTTTTTTGCCCATGCGCGTAGAGCCGGTGGCCGATACCAGCGGTACGCGCTTGTCATGCGAAATGAGCTGGCCAATGCGGTAATCGCCCTGAATAAGGCAGCTTACCCCCTCGGGCACCCCATTGGCGGCAAACACCTCCTGCAGAATCTTCTGGCAGACCACGGCGGTCATGGGCGTTTTTTCAGAAGGTTTCCAGAGTACGGTATCGCCACAGACCCAGGCCAGGGCGGCATTCCAGCTCCAGACGGCTACCGGAAAGTTAAAAGCCGAGATGACCCCTACAATGCCCAGGGGGTGGTACTGCTCGTACATGCGGTGGTTGGGGCGCTCGGAGTGCATGGTAAGGCCATGCAGCTGGCGGCTCAGGCCCACGGCAAAATCGCAGATATCAATCATTTCCTGCACTTCGCCCAGGCCCTCCTGCAGGCTTTTGCCCATCTCGTAGCTGACCAGCTGGCCCAGGGGTTCCTTGTGCCGGCGCAGGGCCTCGCCATACTGGCGCACCACTTCGCCCCGCCTGGGCGAGGGCCAGAGGCGCCACTCGGCAAAGGCCTGCTGGGAGGTTTCAATCAACTGGTTGTAGTCGGCTTCGGTGGCGCTGTGCACCTGGCCGATCTGCTGGCCATCTACCGGCGAGCGGGAGGTGAGCAGCTCGCCGCTCTGGCCAAACCACTTGCTGCCGGTAGAAGCAGCCTGGGTAGTGGCCTGTATGGAAAACTGGGTAAGAATCTGCTGAAGATTAAAAGTTGGCTGGCTCATATAAAAAACGGAAACGATTAGCGCCCTAAAGGTAGGAAATTAGCCCGGAGTATCGAAAGCCCAAAACTAAAAAAGGCCACCCCTATTAAGGGCGGCCTCTTGTATACTTGTGTAGGCTGCTATGACCCGCTGGCTTACCAGGGCAGGCCGTAGTAGGCTTTCTGTCCGTCGGGATATACCCCCTCCAGCAGGGTGCCTTCGTTGCGCTTGCCACTCAGGATCTGGGCGGCATCGTCTACATTTTCAATCGGCTTGTGGTCAATGGCCGTTATGATAAAGCCTTCCTTTACTTTGGCATCGCGCAGCTTGCCGGCGCCCAGCTTTTGCACCTTTACCCCCTTGCTGATCTTCAGCCGGGCCTTATCGGCATCGGAGAGGTTGGCCAGCACGGAGCCGCCAATCTCCAGCGTATTGCTTTTGGCCAGCATGGTGGTAGTGCCCATGCCATTCTTCAGTACGGCATCTGCTGTGCGCACTTTGCCATCGCGGTAGTAGGTTACTTTCACCTTATCGCCGGGGCGGTTAATGGCCACCACTTCCTGCAGCTGGGCTACTGTATTTACGGGGCGGTTGTTGATCTCTACCACCACATCGCCCACCTTGAGGCCGGCTTCTTCGGCGGCACTGCCGCTGGTTACGGTATTAATGTATACGCCACGGTTTACCTTAAGCTCCCGTTCTTTGGCCAGCTGGGCGTTTACATCCTGGATCTGCACGCCCAGCAGCGCACGCTGCACGGTGCCAAACTCCTTGAGGTCGCGCACAATTTTGCTCACCAGCGTAGCCGGCACGGCAAAGCTATAGCCCGAGTAGGAGCCGGTAGGAGACGCAATGGCGGTGTTGATGCCGATGAGTTCTCCCCTTAGGTTCACCAGCGCACCCCCGCTATTGCCGGGGTTTACGGCAGCATCGGTCTGGATAAAGGATTCAATGGCGGTATTGACATTGCCCTGAATGTTGCTGCCGCGGCCCAGAATGCCAATGTTGCGGCCTTTGGCACTTACAATGCCGGCTGTAACGGTAGAGGTCAGGTCCAGGGGGTTGCCCACAGCCAGTACCCACTCACCCACTTTTACCGACTCGGAGTTTCCGTAGCTCAGGTAGGGCAGGTCGGTGGCATCCACCTTCAGCAGGGCAATATCGGTGGTGGGGTCTACCCCAATCACTTCGGCTGTATAGCTGCGGTTGTCGTTCAGGGTCACTTCTACCTGATCGGCCCGGTCAATCACGTGGTTGTTGGTTACAATGTAGCCATCGGCCGAGAGGATAACGCCCGAGCCACTGGAGCCCTGCGGCATCATACCGCCACGGCGCGGGCCGGGGGTGCCTTCTTCAAACAGATCAGGAAACATTTCTTCCAGCGGATGGCGGCTTTGCGGACGGCTGGCTGCATTGGCTCCGTATTTGGAGCGAATGTGCACCACGGCTGGCGTAGCCGTTTCGGCCGCATACACAAAGTTGAGTCCTTCGGGCACGGTAAAATCGCCCGACTCGAAATAAGAGGCCAGTCTGACATTCTGGCGCTCCATGTACTCGGTAAGGGGTACGCTGGAATCGTCCTGCAGGGCCAGCATGCTTCCTACCGCTACCATCCCTCCCACCAGCGCCGAGGTGACGGTCGTTAAAAAGAATTGTTTTTTACTCATAGTATATCCTTATTTTTTGATTTCAGTCTTTTGCGCAGCTACCAGCATAGGTGCAAAAATCATACAGCTAACGCACCATCAAGCCGATTTTTTATACCATTTAACACTTTTTAACGAAATAATCCACCGCCGGCACCCCTTTGCAGCCCACCTGTTACATCCGGCAGGGCCTCTTTTGCACGACTGCCTGAAAAATTGACAGACCGGTTCTTCTCAGGTTGCAGGGCCTCGGTGAATTCACGCTCGGCCGGTGGAGCGGTGTTGCCAGGCAGGTAAGCGGGAAGCGCCCACTTTAGCAAAGGGTGTAAAGCTCCTACAAAAGGGTACGTGCCTGAGAATGAATGGTTAAGGTTGGGCTGTTGAAAAACTGGCACAAAAACGCTAATATGGTGAGTTTTTAAAATCACACACCTCCTATGCCGGTGAAAGAACTTGACTCAGCACCGCTCCGTACAGGCCTCCCCCTCTGGCAGCTCTTGCAGCGGGTGGTGGGGCCGGGCATCCTGTTTGCCAGCTGTGCCATTGGGGTATCGCACCTGGTGCAGAGTACCCGGGCAGGGGCGCTCTATGGCTTTGACCTGGCACTGTTCATCATCCTGGCCAATGTGCTGAAGTTTCCGTTTTTTGAGTATGGCACGCGTTATGCCTGCGCCACGGGGCGCAGCATTTTATGGGGCTACCGGCAGCGCGGCCGCTGGATGCTGCTCCTGTACCTGGTACTGACGGGGGTCAGCATGTTTTCCGTAGCCTCGGCAGTTACCTTTGTGTGTGCCGGCCTGTTTGGCAACCTGCTGGGCCTTGCCGCTGCCGCCACCCCCTGGGTGGCCGGGGGCATTCTGCTGGTGTGTGTACTGCTGCTGGCCGCTGATAAGTTCAGCCTGCTGGATGGATCGCTGAAGATCCTGGCCCTGGTGCTGCTGATTACCACGCTCACCGCTTTTTTCGCCCTTATGTGGGATTGGGCCAGTGGCCAGCTGCCCGAGCGCCGGCTGGACCTAAGCAATACCGATATCTTTGCTGCCGGCAGCCTGCCCTTTATCATTGCCCTGATGGGCTGGATGCCCACGGCCGTTGATCTGAGTGCCTGGAACAGCATCTGGACGGTAGAGAAGATCCGGCAAACCGGCTATCATCCTACCCTAAAAGAATCGCTGTTTGATTTTAACCTCGGCTACTGGTTTTCGGCTGGCCTGGCCCTGTGCTTTCTGAGCCTGGGTGCGCTGGTGATGTGGGGAAGCGGTACGCCCCTGTCAGATAGTTCGGTGGGCTTTGCCGCCCAGCTCATCAGCCTGTACACCGCCGCCATTGGCGACTGGATCTACTACATCATTGCCATAGCGGCGGCAACGGTCATGTTCAGCACCGTCATTACCGTGCTGGATGGCTACAGCCGGGCGCTTGATGAAACCCTGCTGCTGCTGAGTCCCCGCTTTCTTAGAAAGAGGAGCGGACAGCGCCTGTACACCCCCATTCTGCTGCTGGTGGCAGGCGGGTCTTTTATGATCATCAGCCTGCTGGCCACGGGGCTTGCGGCCCTGGTCGATTTTGCCACCATTTTATCCTTTATTATTGCCCCCTTTATTGCTCTTATCAACTACCGGGTAATTTTGGGGAAGGAAGTAGCCCGGGCGCATCAGCCGGGCCGGGGCATGCGGATTCTTTCCTGGCTGGGGATCATCTTTTTATCCGGATTTACGCTGGTGTATGGCTATTACCTGCTGGTACTAGCCTGAAAAATTTTAGCGGGCCGCACTAATTTTTTTGGGGAGGTTCTTGCGTGTACCTGAAAAAGGCGGTAATATTGCATTCCCAAACAGGGAGAAACTCTCGGGCTAAGCCTATAGAGTGACACTCCTCAGTAGCTCAGCTGGTTAGAGCACCTGACTGTTAATCAGGGGGTCCTTGGTTCGAGCCCAAGCTGGGGAGCTTGAAAATGAGAAGGTTACGGCGAAAAGCGGTAACCTTCTTTTTTTTGCTACATACAATCTACATACTCAGTCTCTTATATTACCCACCAAAAAACATATCTGGTAGTTGGCCGCTATAATTCTTACTTATTCCAGCTCCGCCTGCTTTGCCGGTCACTCCCCAAAAAGTAGTACACCAAAATATTATTGGATTCTGAGTCCTATGAATAGGTTGGAGCAGCAAGTTCGGCCAGCATAAGGGACACCATGACAGGTTTAAGCAGTGAAGAATTGTTCTTACTGCTTATGAGTGACGAGGGAACTAGCTGATGTCCTTACTAGCTTGTTGATCTGGTTGATTTTTTCAGAAAACAGCTGTTGTAAGTCCTGCTGCAGACTAACTACCCTTGTTGCATAGCTACCGATATCTTTTAAAAATCTTGCTGCTCACCCAAAAGATTTGAGCAGGCTCAGCGGTTTCAATAGCCCTTCGCCTGGTAAAAAGAAAATATTTACCATCCGGTGTTAAGGCAGGGGCCATTTCAATTCCTTCTGAGTTTATGTCGGGCCCCATGTTTACCGGCTCTGTCCATTTTCCATTTTCGTTGAAGGATATGTAGAGATCACAATGGATTACGCCTCCGCTTTCAAGACCATATCCTCCCGGCCTGTTGGAATGAAAAATCAGGAAGCTCTCGTCCGGGGCAATCAAAGGATCACTCTCATGATATTCTGTATTGACCGGGTAGGGCAGCTTTTCAAGTCCGCTAAATGAATTACCCTCTACTACAGCCCTATATAGATCGCCATTCCAGGCACTTGTTCCTTTTCCCCGTTCGGAGGCAAAATACACTACTCCTCTATCGGTCATGGACAGGTGCCACTCACTGGATTTGCTGTTGATGAGAGTGTCCAAGAGCTCCGGTGTACCCCAGCCATCAGCCGTTTTACTGGAGCGGTATATATCTGCATGCCACTGTTCCCCAGCTGCGGGTGCCAGCAAGGCCGTAAAATAAAGAGTGTTGCCATCCCGAGTTATAAAAGGCTCCCCTTCGTAAGTTCTGTCCTTCAAATAGAGTGTATCCTTTTTCTCCAAGTCATTTGCTGAAATCCGAATCATTTTGCTGGGAAACCAGCTATCGCTGGTAACAGCATAATACAGCTCGGTCCCATCCGGGCTAAAAGCACAGTAGCCAACATGTTCACCGTTTTTTGTAATCAGCCTCTCCGCAAAAGGAACTGGCTTTAGCTCCGGCGGTTCCTGATCGAAGGTTAAATAGGCACGTGAAGGCCCGCAACCCAGAAGACAAATGGCCAATCCGAAAATAAGACGCTCTATCTTCATGTTCATTAGGATGAATCTATAGCAACATTTTAGTAAATACCGTCTACAAACGATGCTCCTAACCGGAAGCATTTCATCCTCAACCAATCATCAGCACCTTTTTTATCTCGGCAGAATATGTAGGCAGCGGTCCTCTGGAAGAGGCAACAAAGGCCCCCACCTGGTTGGCAAGGTCGGCAGCCTGCAGGGCATCTGCTGTTTTCAGGTAGAAGCTCAAAAAAGCCGCACTAAAGGAATCTCCGGCGCCCACCGTATCGACTACCTTGGCGGGATACCCTTTTACAAAACTTAGCTCCTCCTGTTCATAGAGGTAGCAGCCCTTGGCGCCTGCCGTAACAATGATCAGGCGAATGGAATACTCTTTCGCAAGCTGCCTGGCAAAGGCTTCAATGCTCATCTCTTGCCCATAGAACATGCTGGCCAATACGCTTACCTCATCGTCGTTGAGCTTTAGGATGGTACAGCGCTCCAGTGACTGCCGGATGACCTGAGGCGTATAGCTGTTTTTGCGCAGGTTGATGTCGTAAAACACTTCCTTAAACGTCTGGTGCTCCATCAATTGGGCCAGCGCTTCCCGGGATACACTATTCCGCTGGGCCAAGGTCCCGAAATACAACACATCGAAAGCTGTACCGGCAAATGACTGTTCCCTAAACTGTATGTAATCGTAAGCCACCCCTTCTAGAATGGTATAAGAGGGCTGTCCGTCTCTGACTTCTACAGGAACTGTGCCGGTTGGATGTGTTTCATCCAGCTGCACATAGTCGGTGTGGACCCCAAATGCGCTGATCTGCTCCAGGGCTCGCTTTCCCAGTTCATCCTGACCCAGCCGGGAAAAGATGTAGGATTCCTCTCCCAGCTGCGCCAGGTGGGCCGCAAAGTTGAGAGGAGCCCCGCCCAGGTAATGCTCCCCTTCAATAATATCAAACAGGATTTCTCCAAAGGATAAAACGCTCATGCCTTAATTAGTTACGGCCAGGGAAGCTTCCTGCTCCCACCATTTAAGGGGAAGGCGCAGCTCGTTAATGGAATTGACAATCAGGTCGGGCTTAAACGCATACTTCTGCAGATCTTCCCGTTTAGAAACACCCGACAGCACCAGAATGGTCTTGTAACCTACCTGCACCCCGCCCTGGATATCGGTACTCATGGTGTCGCCAATGATGGTGGTATGGGCCGTTTCCAGCCCCAGGGCTTTTCTGGCAGAGCGCATCATCACCGGGCTGGGCTTGCCCACCTCAAATGCCTTAATGCCGGTTGCCTCTTCGATCATGGCCGTAACTGCCGCAATGCCCAGATTCGCCCATCCCCGCTTTTTTGGCGATGGATCCCGGTTGGTGGTGATAAACTTCGCCCCTTCCAGGATCATGTCGACGGCCTTCTGCACCATCTCCAGGGTAAAATTACGGCCCTCTCCCAGCACCACAAATTCAGGATCTGTTTCCACCAGGGTTATTCCATTCTCATGCAGGCTGGTGAGCAGGCCTCCCTCGCCAAGCACATAGGCGGTGCCGTTTGGCTCCTGTCCGGCTAAGAACTTTCCGGTTGCCATGGCGCTGGTATACACATGCTTTTCGCTGACTTCTATGCCCAGCTTTTTGAGCTTGCGGGTTACCTCCAGCGGGGTTCGCTGGCTGTTATTGGTCATGAACATGAAGGGAATGTCCTGCTTGATGAGGTTAGCAATGAACGTATCGGCGCCGGGTATTAAAATATCTCCGCCATAGATCACCCCATCCATATCGATTAATAAGCCGTAGGCCATAAGGGTATAATTAAGTTATTTCAGGTTTAATTGGCTGCGCTCCAGATCGACTTCAGCTCGATGAGCTCTCCGGATTTCAGCTGTACTTGTCCTCCACTTGTCTGAAGGGTAAGAAAGGTAAATGGTTCATCGGGGAAAAGAACATCGGTCATCACCGTTTTGCCGCCATCGGCAAAGAACTCTACCGAGGCAACATCTACTAACAGTTGCAGGTGATGAGTGGATCCGGTAGCAATTCGGGGCGCCCAGTGGATACCGCCAAAATCATCTGAAAAGGTATGGGCACCTGCGGCTGTTCTGTTGATGAAGTATTCGTTTCTGGCGGCATCATAGCCAACAACTGCTTTTTGCCCCATGCTATTGGAAAGCTCCACCATAAAATCGCTGTCTGCTCCAGCAGTTACCAGGTTCAGATTCAGTGCGAAGGTAGCAGGGGTGGCCGACAAGGTTTCACTAATGTTCAAGACACCTGAAACAGGCTGAGCCTGCAGGTTATGAGTGGCTCCATAAATAGCTTGTAATTCGTTTACCGGCTGGGATGTAAGTCTCAAACCGGCTGCCGTATTTTCCAGGCTCAGGCTGCGGGCTACCGTCATGGCACTGCGCCAGTTTTCGGTAGGCACCAGATTGGCATAGGCCCAGTTGCTCATCCAGCCCATAAACAGGCGGCGCCCATCTGCTTTTGGCACATCCGACCAGGTAACGCCGGCATAGTTATCGCGGCCCCAATCCAGCCAGATGCCTTCTTTGCTCTCTTTGGCAGGTTCAGCCGCAAACATGACCTGATCTAACAGAACATGGCCCCAGCCACCCGTTTCAGTATCGATCACCTCAATACGAGCTTCCTGTCCCCTTAACGCTTTGGTATCCCAGGCCACCCAGTCCAGCGTCTCGCTGTTTTTCCCAGTGGCGGTTTTTACCACTTCATTGTTCACCAACAGGCGTACAGCGGTACCAGTGGGATGCTTCCCCCCGCCCACCAGCAGGTTGATGTAATCGCTTTCAATGGTAAAGGCAGGAGAAATAAGCTTCCCCGTACTGGCATCGCCCCTGCGGAAACTGTTGACCACACCCTTGTCCCTGAAGCCACTTACCTTTTGCTGGCTTTCAATGGCGCCAGTGGCAGGTGCTGAACCAAAGGCCTCGCCCTCAGCCACCCAGCTTCCCCAGTCTTTTCCTTCAAAAGCGGCAAACACCTTGCCGGCAGGCACAGCGGGCTTAGCAGAAAGCTGCTGGGCAAACTGCTGGTCCAGTACAAATTTGCTGCCGTCAAAGTCCCCTACAAAGTATTGGGTGGCGGAGCCTCCGTTGGGGCCTCCGGGATTGATGCTCACCAGCAGCACCCACTTTTCCTGATTGGTGCCTGCAACCGGCATCTTAAACAGATCGGGACATTCCCACACCCCGCCATGGCCCCCTACGTTTGCACCAAAATCACTTTCGTGGCGCCATTCCTTCAGGTTCTTAGAAGAGTAAAAGCTGATGTGATCAGCCACGGCCAGGGCCATAATCCATTTTTGCTGCTCCTCGTGCCACATCACCTTTGGATCCCTAAAATCCCGGATGCCCGGGTTGGGCAGCACCGGATTGCTGGCATACTTGGTCCAGCTACGTCCCTTATCCACACTAAAGGCAATGCCCTGGGTCTGAAAATCATTTCTGCCGGCCCGCTCTGCCTCAGCATTGTGGTAGGTAAAGATGGCTACCAGCGGCGGGTTCTCTTTGGAACCCAAGCCAGAAGTATTGTGAACATCTACCACGGCACTGCCCGAGAAGATGGTTCCCAGGCTATCGGGATAAAGACCGATGGGTAGGTGCTCCCAATGTACCATGTCTTTGCTTACAGCATGGCCCCAATGCATAGGTCCCCATACGGTGCTATCGGGGTTGTGCTGGTAAAAAAGATGGTATTCACCCTCATGATACACCATGCCGTTTGGATCGTTCATCCAGCCAGAAGGTGGCGTAAAGTGAAACTGAGGACGGTGCTTTTCTGGAAAGCTATTGCTGATAGTAGCAGGAGCATGCTGACTTGTTTCTGCTGTTTGGGAATTGGTGCCACAGCTATACAGCACAGCACAAAATCCAAGCAAAAGGGGTACTCTTTTCATGGTATGATGTCGAAAGAATGAAACCTTATTCTATAATTATCTTTTTGATCACCGTTTTACCTCCGCGGAAGTCGATCTTCAGAAATCGCATGCCAGTACTCTGCTGCGCCGGTAGAAACACTCTAGCACCGGTGGCATCCGGCCTATGCTGAAGAGGCAGTTGTGCTCCGGTGAGGGCATACAGGGTTACCGCTTCAACCGGCTCCGGACTCTGGATCTGCAGCGTTTCTTTTGCCGGATTTGGGTAAATCGCTACCGATGCCTGTAGCAGCGGGTCATTTCCAGTGGCAAGTACAGGCTCTTCGGGCCGCCAGATGGATTTCATCATCCAGAAGTCAAGAGAAGCTACCGCTACTTCTTCTGATCCGAAAAATTGTATCTGATTGGCCTGAGCAGAAGGAAAGATGCGGGCGGTTTGTACCACCGCACCTCCATTTACGAACACCTCTACCGAAGACTCATCTACAAAAATCTGAAAGCGCAGCTCCTGTGGCTGCTGCCCCTCCAGCGGAGCATAGAACACCTTCTCATAGGTGCCTGAGAAGCTAAAGCCCGATTCCTTGCGATCAAGGTATACTGCTTGGCGGAGGGGATCATATCCAACTTCAGTGTATTCTCCATGTCCTTTGCGAAGCCGAACGCCTGTGTTAGTAGAAGTAGTTGAGGGTAAAAGAGTGAAATCTAGTTCGTAGCGAGTGCCGCTTACTTTATCGGCTGTTAACTGCTCATTCAGTGCCTGAATGGAGTGCTGTGCGTATGTAATGTGTGCCTGATTAGCTCGCAGGCTGTTCAGTTCTGTCACCGGCTGTTGGTAAAGCCTGATGGCGCCTGCCGCATTGCGCTGCAGACTCAGGGCTCTGGGCAGCGACATGCTTCCTCTCCAGCTGGAGGTTGGAAGTGCTCCGGCATAAGACCAGTTGTTCATCCAGGCCAACCACACCCGTTCATATGCTGAGGTAGGAGCATTTTCCCAGGAACGCCCGGCATAGAAATCGGGACCCCAATCGGCCCAGAAAGGAGTTCCGGCATCGTCAATAAGAGGTTCATTGGCAAAGTAAATATGGTCTACATTGATGTGGCCCCATCCACCGGATGCGTAATCGACAATCTCAATCCTGGCCTGCTGCCCCTGGTGCTGGTGCACATCCCAAGCGTGCCAGCGCAGCTGTTCCCCATCTTTGCCAGTTGCCGTAGCTACCACTTCGTTGTTTATCAACAGACGAATTTCTGCCAAGCCTGCTAAATTACCACCACCGATGAGAAAGTTGATGTACGCATGCTCAATGGTAAAGAAGGCTGACAGCAACCTTCCCTGCGGTTCATCTCCATTTAGGTAGGAATTGACCAGCTGCTGCCCTAAATATCCCTCCACCGGTTGTTGGTTGGCCAGGGTACCGGCTGCAGGCCTGCTGCCAAAGGCGGTTCCTTCTACTGTCCATCCATTGTAGCTCTCCCCCTCAAAATCTTCAAAAAGAACACCCTCGGGCAAGGCTTTCTCCTGCTGCAAATGCGCACTAAATTCATCGCTAAGCCTAAAAGTAGCCCCATCAAAATGACCCAGGAAATACTGGGTCCCCGAACCACCGGAAGGCGAGCCAGGATTTAAGCTTACCATAAGCACCCAGAGCGGTTCAGCCTGACCTTCTACTGCCAACGGAAAAAGATCTGGACACTCCCACACCCCACCATGAGCACCTAGTCCCTTACCAAAGCTGCTTTCATAGGTCCATTCTTTTAGGTTTGCAGAAGAATAGAAATCAATCTGATCCAGCACCGCCAGGGTCATAATCCATTTGCTACTTTCAGCATGCCAGAATACCTGAGGGTCCCGGAAATCAGCCTTACCAGGGTTGGGCAGCACCGGATTCCCTGAATACTTTTTCCAGCTTCTGCCTTTATCGAGGCTGTAGGCCAGACTTTGTTTTTGTGTAGTACCTGCGCTGGTATATAAGGCCACCATGGCCCCTGCTCCAAAGCCAGCCGTGTTGTGGTGGTCTATGACGGCACCTCCTGAAAAGATCTGCCCCTGCGCATCGGGCAGCAAGGCGGTAGGCAAGGGCTTCCAATGCACCAGATCAGTGGAAACGGCATGCCCCCAGGACATGTTGCCCCATTGGGTACCTTGGGGATTGTATTGGTACATAAGGTGGTACTCCCCATCCAGGTAGACCATGCCGCAGGGATCGTTGATCCAATTTACATAGGGAGAAAAATGATATTGTGGCCGGTAGGGCTCCTGATAGGCCTGCCCATACGCCTCTGCTAAGAAGGCTAACAGCAGCACGAAAACTGATATGATACCCGACCCTTTCATAGTACTTTTCTTGATGTATTGCTGTTCATTTCAGTTCCTACTAGAGACAGAAAGCCCTTGGTTGAGGTGTTACTATTCCTGTAAAATGACGATTCGAAAAAACTACTGAAAATAGTCCTGCCCTTAAGGTTCAGCAGGTAAGTGCCGCTGGGCATTCCCTGAGTGCTGATCTCCTGTCCGGCAGGCGACAACTTTTCTTTTTTACCAGTACCCCACCACTAGAATAAAAGGCTGCTTCGTAGGCACCAAGATGTGCCGGCAGCTCTAGGGTAAGTCGATTTTTTGTTGGGTTTGGGTAGAGCTTAATCGTATTCCGGACCTCATCATTTCGCTTAAAACCGGTTACCACTTCTTTCGGTAGGTCCCGAAATTGAGTGGGTAAATCCTGAGGTTCGCACACCTCGGCTCCTGTGCTGCTGCGCATGTTCTGCATGGTCCACTGCCGGGCTTCTAAAATTTCAACTGCACCTGCAGTTACCAGCAGATCTACCCCCTGGCTGCTTTGGGCCGGATAGCTTCTGGTAGACAGCACCAGCAGATTGTCAATAAAGATCTCCACCACGGAATGGTCGATAAACACCTCCAGTTGGATCTCTTCCTTGTGCTCGAATACATAGTCTGCCGTGGTGTATTCCCGGAGGGCTTCCTGGGCATGGGCATAGCGGGTATCCAGCGCCACCAGGTTCTTTTCCAGATCAAAATGAAAGGCAGTATACTGAGTACCCGCATCATTCTTCAGGAGCTGAAGCGAGAACTTAGCGGCAGAATCTGCCTTTACACTAAACTTGAGGTTCAGCTGATTGCCACCAAACTCGGACAGGTTGTTTTTACTACCCTTGGCAATGCTGCGGTTTGCTAGCAGCACTTCGTTTTGGCGCAGCCGGCACAAATTGGGGTGCGGGTAATGGCCGATAGTAGAATCCTGCAGCAGCCGAATCACCCGGGGAATGGAAAAGGTTTGGCGCCAGCCGGCCTTCAGCTGATCGCCAACATTACGCGTCTCTGGCACGATACCAATGTAAGTAATGCGGCCTTCGGCATCGGTACCAATGGCGGGTGCCAATGTGTTGTTGTTCGAGGCATCCAATAATTTAGGGGTTGTAAAATAAGGAGTGAACGTTTCGTTCTCCCATTTTCCAATCCAGTAAATCACATTAGCAGGTTTTCCATTGTAGAGTGGAGTTACCGCTAGTATATACTCCCCCTGATCGTTGAGGGGATAGAAGAGCGGCATTTCCCAGAAGAAGCCCGATTGTTCAAGATTTGAACTCCGGTACAGATCAGTGATTCGGGTCCAGTTTACCAGATCAGAGCTTTTGTAGGTAGGCAGGGCGCCACCTCCCCCATTGGCGATACCGGCGCCTACAATCATGTAATAGGTGCTCCCCACCTTCCAGACAAAAGGGTCCCGGAAGTCGAGATAGCCGGCAGGGCCTGCGGGGATTACAGGATTAGCGGGATGTTTTTCCCACTCAATCAGGTTTTCGTCCTTGGGCAAGGCAAGACCAATGCCCGCTTTGGCCAGATCTACACCGGTGTAGAAGATCACCGGTTTGCCATTAGGATCTTTTGTAGTGGTACCTGACCAGATGCCGAAATTATCAAAACCTTCGGACGGGGCCAACACAGTTTTTTCTTCCTGCCAGTGTACCAGATCGGGACTACTCAGGTGGCCCCAGTGCATAAAGTGCAGCCAAAGACCATTAGGGTTTTTCTGAAAGAAGAGATGGTACTTACCCTCGTAGTAAGTCAAGCCGTAGGCTTCGTTGGCCCAGGCAGTGTTGGGCATGGGGTGGTACTGCGGGCGCAGGTAATCTCCCGCATGGCGAACTGCCGGATCGATGTATAAATTGGCAGGCAACAGCGCTTGCTCTTCAGTAAAGGTGATGTGATCGGCCAGAATGTGCCCCCAGCCTCCTGTAACCTGATCGACAATTTCAAGACGGGCGGTTTGCCCGATGAACTCACTAACATCCCAGGTTTCTTCCCGCAGCATTTCTGTATCTCTGCCGGTGGCGGTACGCACTGTATTGCCATTCACCAGCAGGCGCACTTCGGCTCTGCCAGGATGGTTACCACCTCCCACCAAAAAGCGGATCAGGGGTTTCTGGATGGTGAAGGTGGAAGAGCTTAGTTTGCCTACGGGCGCATCGCCACCCAGAAATGAATTGACCAGCTGATTTCCCCTGTAGCCCGATACCACTTGCTGTCCGGCCAAGGTACCTGCAGCAGGTTGAGATCCAAAGGCAGTTCCCTCGGTAGTCCAGGCGCCATAGTTCGTGCCTTCAAAATCTTCAAACAGCGTTGCAGCGACAGGCTCTGGGGCGAAATTCGTGTAGCTGGCAATAACCTCTGCCGGACCAAGTACTGTATTGAATACTTTTAGATCATCAAGGGCGCCGTTCAGGCTGGTGATGTTAAAGCCCTCAATAGTGGCTGGGCTGGTGTGCCGGCCAATATATAGGGGAGCCGCAGAAGCCAGGCTCAGGGAGCTATGGGCAGCCAAGTTCATTGATTGCCAGAGATTACCATTCACATAGATGTTGGCCTGTCTGGCCTCCAGATCTACAGTGGCAACAATGTGGTTCCACACCCATTTCTCCAGGCTGCGGGCAGTCACCACTACATATTTTTTGCCATCGGCATAAAAATCAAGTGATACGTTTCCATAGGGCCCAACTTCCAGTGCAAAGCCTGCCCCACTTTGCATCTGACTGATGATGGCAGCCCCTTCTATGGCATTTCTGTTGGCATCGGTCGCTGGCGGAAAAGCATCGGTCGCATACCAGGCCTCCAGGGTTATCTGCTTATCGACCTGCGAAAGAGCATAGTCACTGTGGGCCCAGGTAGAATAGCCATCGAGTCGCAGTGCCGACCCCTGAACGGCCGGTATACGCTCTGGTGCATTAAACAGGTTAACTACCGAAAACTGAGTTCCACTTACCTCCTCCCGGATAAGGGATGTACCAGACGCTTCGTTGAAGGTAAAGTGCAGAATGGGATCACCCGCCGCAAAGGCAGTTTGGAGGCTGGTGAACAAAGATAGGAGTAGGAAAGGACGTATCATCTTTAGGAAAATAGAATAAGAACCAGGCATTTTGCCTGGTTCTTATAGTGAACAAACAACCATCAACTATTGAATTTCATCGTACTTTTCAATCAGGTAGTCTAAGGCATTTTTGGTAAGTCGCTCGATGTTCTCCTGGTAATCATTTGGTGCGCCATCGTTCGGTGCCCACTCATACCCAATGATGCTGTTGGCCAGCACCAATATTGTGCCTTTAAAGTCTTTTGGAACGCTGGGGCTAATGTTGGCATGCGTATTGGCATTGGTCGGCAACAATTCAACGGCAGCAAAGCCAAAATAGTCACCTACGTGGCGCAGCGAAGCCAGTTTTACTGCCTGCAGCTGCTCCTCAAAATTGGTGACCATGTCCAGATTTCCGCAGCAGTCGCCGCCGGCAGGACCCACATTCCACCAGATCAACCGTACTTCACGGGTAGGCGCATTGTACAAAAACACGCGATTCTCCCCGTTAATCACTCCTTCAAACAGTGGATGCGTAGTACGATCTGCAGAGGTAGTACCAGGCACTACGCTCAGGCCCCACTGATCATCCGGAGCCTTTCCGGTTTCTACGCCGGCAGGATTGTTCTCTCCAAATCCAAAAGCAGCAGGCACACGGCCTATGTTGAAGATGTAGTTGGTTGCGTCGCCAGCCAGGAGCAACTGTCCGCCCCTGCGTACAAAGTTCGAAATGGCTGTTACCGTCTTAGGGGCATTCATGCCACCCAGGCTAACAGGTGCGCCTGCACTTAGCTCATAGTAAAAGATGACTTTCACATTGGTGAGAGTATTGCCATTGATCTGTGCGGCCGGTAGGTACACAAATTCATCGCCATAGGTCTCCTGCGCCCAGGTGGCAGCCGCTTTGGCATCATCTTCCAGCTCAGCCATGGTAGCAGCCTTGCCTACAAACGCAACCGAGGCCGATGGAATCGCCATGGCAGTGTACACACGGGATACAGGCGCTCCGTTCACATTCATCCCGGTTACAATGAATTCAATAGGATTTGTCAGGTCTACCACTGATCCTGAAGCGGGCGTAACAGTAGCACCAGCAGGCACTTCTACCTCGATCTCCACAGAAGAAAGATCGGCACCGCCGGGCACTTCAAAGGCAAGTGTTTTCTCGGTCTGATCAACAGTACCGCTAAAAGCAACAGGCGATACCACGCTGAATGCAGTAATGGCAGGCTCTACCACTTCATCTCCTGGAGCATCATCGCCGCAGGAAACCAGCACACAGGTGGCTACTGCCAACATCGCCTTAAAGAAGAAAGACTTATTTATAAAATTTTGCATGGATGAAAAGATTGAGTTTTGAATTGAAAAACCCTTGATTAGAGGCAACAAAGGGTTAAAGCAACCCTCTGCTGCCTGTCCATCAATCACTAATTGTAGCCTGGGTTCTGCTGATAAAGCCCACCCGAGAAGTTGATTTGGGCTTGTGGAATTGGGAAATATTCATCCCGGCCTTCTACAAATTGGGCATTCTGCAGGTACGTTCTCAGGTTTTTCTCTTTTGCAAAGTACTCTCCATTGAGTACCTCGTCGGCAATGCCCCAGCGTACCAGGTCAAAGAAGCGCTCACCTTCCATGGCCAGCTCCAGTTTGCGCTCAAAGCGCAGGGCTTTTCTGGCCATGTCCTGAGTCCATTCGATGTTCACACCGGGCTGGTACAGATCGATGTTGTAATTGGCAGCATAGTCGGTAGGGCCGGCATTGTTCCAGGCAAGTACATACGCACTATTCTTGGCGCGTGCTCGTATCCGGTTGATGAGCTCTACTGCTTCATTCTGGCGGCCCAGTTCAATCAGCGCCTCCGCTTTCCAAAGCAGTACATCTGCATAGCGGATGATCTGGAAGTTGAGTGCAGAACCACCCCAGGGCCATCCTTCTACCAGATAAGGTGAGTTTGGCGACACCAGGAACTTCTTGGTGCTGTAGTAACCATAGGCAGCGGGTTCGCGGGCCCATTCTTCTGTGTATGGCGCTGCGGCATAATCTTTCCAGCGGATACCAAGGCGGCCAACCGTAAAATCCAGACGAGGATCTACAGCCGTAGCGTATCCATCTTGCACGGTCATCAGGTTGGTGTTGTTGTAGGTCTCGAAATTCGGCAGACCATCTTCACCCGTCTTATAAGAGTTTACCAGGTTTTGGCTAGGTTGGAAGAAACCATCACCACTGTAGGCAGGTCCTCTAGGGGCATTCAGCAGATTACTCCAGTTGATGCGACCCAAGTCTGTTCCATCACTGATCGAATACTGAACGGCAAATACAGACTCAGGCCCGTTTTCCCACTCCACTTCCGCCAGTTGCTGGAAATCGGCTAGTAAGCTAAAGCCGCCTTCGGCCACTTGGTTGCACAGCTCTACGACCTTTTGCATCAGCTGCTGATCCACACTGGCTACTGTATTGTTTGGATTCTGCTTATAGGCGCGGTACAGGGTAGCTTTGGCTTGGTAGGCAAGTGCCGCATACTTTGTGGCCCGTCCTTCCTGAGGCTGTGTAGGCGGCAGCAATTCAGCTGCAGCTGCAAACTCATCTGCAATCATGGCCAGTATCTCATCCCGGTTGTATTCTACGTTTGAGATATTCTTGTATTCCTCAAAAGGAACATTCTCATCGAAATATGGAATCTGGTTGAACAGGCGGTTTAGTTCGAAGAAGAAGTGAGCCCGCAGAAAGCGCATTTCACCCAAGCGCACATTTTTTAGGGGTACTTCCTGCTCGGTTACCGCATTTAGTCTTCTGATGGCATTGTTGGCGCGTTGTACGCTCACATAGAGGTGAAACCACTTCCGATCCAGCAGACCATTGGTCGCATATACACCATTGAAGGTTTCAAAGGCATGGTATTCCCAGAGGTCACCAATGCCCCCGCCGCCTTTATAGGCTGTTTCGGCACGTACATCGCCATACACCCAGTTGGTAGTTGGTGATAGGAAAGCACCATCGCTTCCCTCGGGACCTGCCAGAGCAGCATAGGTAGCAATCACAAGCGACTCGATCCCTTCAGGAGAATTTAGCAATTCATCGCTTAGTTTTCCCTTAGGCTTGCTATCGAGAAACTCTTCTTCCTGGCAGGCGGTAAAGCCCAGGAAAAATAGGGCTAGAAGTAATGAATAATATTTCATAGCAGTTTTTTTTCTAGTGGTAGACAGGCTTAGAAGCCAACATTTAGACCAAAGGATACAGTACGCGGCAGTGGGTAGGGATACCCCAGCAGCTCAGGATCGGCACCACTGTACTTGGTAAAGGTTAACAGGTTTTGCCCCTGCACAAACACCCGCATGTTCCGCATCTTCAGGGTCTGGGCCAGGTTGGTAGGCAGGGTATAGCCCACCACAAAGTTTTTCAACTTCATGTAAGAGCCGTTTTCAATGAAGTAGTCTGAGCCACGGCCCTCGTCATTACTATTTTCTGCGGTCAGTGCCGGAATATCAGAATTGAAGTTCTCGTCTGGGTTCCAGGCATCGAGCAGGCGTGTGCTATGGTTGCCCGTCCAGAGCTGGAAGAAGTCGGTATAGAACTTAGAATTATTCCAGGCATCGCGTACCATGCCATTGAAGAAGAGCGATAGATCGAAGGCTTTGTAGGTAAGCCCCAGGTTAAGACCGCCGGTAAACCTTGGCTGCTCTGAGCCCAACCAGGTACGGTCCTTATCATCAATCACATTATCACCGTTCAGGTCTACATAGCGAATCCGGCCCAGACCTTTCCCTGGCTGTTCAATGCCATTTTCCAGTTCTGCTTCGGTACGGAAGAGACCGTCGGTGCGGTAGCCCATCCAGGAGCCAAACGGCTGACCAACAACACTCTGGTCTATGCCATTGCCACCGCCCCAGGTATAATAAATATCTTCAGGCAGGTCGGTTATTTCATTCTTATACACAGAGCCGGTAAAGGTAATGTCAACGTTCAGGTCTCTGGCAATCTGGCTCCGCCAGTTTACAATAGCTTCAAAACCATTGTTTTTCATGGATGCACCATTGTAGGCCATGTAGCCGCCTTCCCCGATAATGGCAATGTAGGGGCGGTCAATCAGCATGTCCTCGGTATTTTTCATGAAGTAGTCCAGGTTCAGGTTCAAGCGGTTATTGAACATCGAAAGGTCTACACCAAAGTTCGTTTGGGTGGTTTCCTCCCACCTGATATCAGGGTTACCCGTTCTTTCCTTGATGATGCCCACAGGGATAACGCCTCCGTTTGCGCCACTGATGTCATAACCAGCTTTGTTCAGTTGAATGAGGTACTTGGTGTAGGTGGCCTCGTTGTCAAGCAGGTCATTTCCATTTTTACCCCAGCTACCCCTTAGTTTCAGTTCGGTGATGAAGGGTAAGTCTTGCATGAAAGCTTCCTCGCTGATGCGCCAGCCAGCCGTAATGGCAGGGAAAATAGCCGAGTTGTTGTTTGCGCCAAAACGCGAAGAAGCATCGCGGCGCAGCGTACCGGAAAGCAGGTAACGGCTCATAAAGGCATAGTTCACCTTTCCGAAGTGAGACAGCATGGCTACGCGCCAGGCTGCGTTCCCGTTGGTTTGGGTTCCGCTACCAGCATCCAGGTAGCGATAGTCCAGTTCCTGGATCAGGAAGCCTTCCCGTCTGGCAGACAGCCATTCTTCGGTTTCTTCCTTCGCTTCAATACCCGCCAGGGCGTTGATGGAATGATTGTCCAGCTCAATAGCATAATTGGCCGTATTGGTCCAGATCCAGCTCATGGCATTTCCGGTAGTTACCACCAAGGCATTTTTATCAACCGTGCGGTTGCCTTCCCGCCATCTGGGCTCAAAATTTGAGTGGAAACCAGTGCTGTAGTTCAGGCCCAGATTTGATCGGAATACCAGGTTCTTTACAGGCGTAGCCTCTACAAACGCATTTCCGAAGATCCGCCAGCTGGTGTTGCGGTTATCCTTCTGCTGATCCAGCAGGCGAATCGGATTTGGCTTATCGCCCAAACCCTGCGTAGGTCCTGCATAGCCGCCATTGATATCATACACCGGAATTAGGGGGTGCTGCGCAATGGTTAGCTCTTCGATACCACCTGGTTTCAGAATTTCTGTCCAGCGGCTTACGTTGATGTTTTCGCCTACTCTCAGACGATTGTTCAGGAAATTGTAGTCTGTATTCAAACGCGCCGTAAAGCGGGAAAAGTTTGTATGTTTGATCAGACCATCCTGATCAAAGTAGTTGAGGGAGAAGAGGGAAGAACCACGATCAGTACCTTTCGATACGGTAACATTGTAATCCTGCAGCAGGGCTGTTTCGTAAACTTCGTCAGCCCAATTAGTATTGCCAGCAGGGATGGTTTGATTGGCATCAATGTACTCCGGAATAAGCGGAAAGGGTCTGCTGCCATATTGGTCATGACTAGGCGTCTGCCCATCGTTCTGATAAGCGCTCCAATACACTTCGCCCCACTGCCGGGCATCCAGCATGTCGATGTTGGTGTGGTAGAACTGTGCCGTGTGCTGTGAGCTAAAATCCACTTTCACCTCTCCCTTTGTTGCTTTCTTGGTGGTAATGATGATCACACCATTCGCTGCCTGGGTACCGTAGATCGAAGCAGAACCAGCGTCTTTTAGGACCTGAATCGATTCTATATCGTTTGCATTGAGCAGCGTAGCAATGTTGGCACGGGTTTGTACTCCATCTACCACATATAGAGGTGTACCGTTATTGATGGTGGTTACACCCCGGATGCCAACCCCTGTGTTTACGCCACCGGGCGTACCATCGGTCGTAACCGTAACGCCTGGCAATCGACCCTGCAAGGTAGACATGACGTTCCCCGTAGGGATGTTGGCAATGTCTTTCATCTTCACTACTGAAACCGCACCGGTTATGTCGGCCTTCTTCTCCGACTGATAGCCGGTTACAACTACTTCCTCCAGCAGGTCGAGGTCTTCTGCCAGGGAGATGTTAATGGTTGATTGGTTGCCGACCTCAATTTCTTGTTGCAGGTAGCCCACAAATGAAAATACCAGCACATCGGATGGTGCGGCTTCCAAGCGGTAAGCACCATCAATATCTGTCACTACCCCTCTTGCTGTTCCTTTCACAAGAATGCTCACACCCGGTAACGGTTCCTTCGACTGGGAATCGATTACGGTACCTTTCACAACATTTTGCTGTGCAATACTTACCCAGGGTAAGCAGCTAAGGCATAAAAGAATTAGTAATCGTACATGCATATTAGTATGTTTTAGTAGTGTATCCTTCTAGTACTTTTTCAGATTTAAGGTCTGCCGGTGCAGCCGTTTTCCTGCCTACACTTTCAAGGGCCATGCCTTTGGTTTCGGGCATAATTCTCCAAACAAAGAGCAGCTGGAGTACCATCATGCCCGCGAAGATCATGAAGGTGTTGCCGGCTCCCAGATTAGCCGTGATGTAAGGGAAGATAAAAGCAATGCCGGCTGCCATGATCCAGTGGGTAAAACTTCCCAGCGCCTGACCACCTGCACGCACCTGGTTCGGAAAGATCTCTGAGATAAACACCCAGATGACTGCTCCTTGCGACATGGCAAAGAAGGCGATGTAGGCAAACAGGCAGAGGGGAACCATCATGCCACTGAAGTTCTCCACATAAAAGGCTCTGGCCACCAGCCCCAGGGTGAGGATCAGACCAACAGAGCCTACCAACATGAGTCTTTTGCGCCCTACCCGGTCAATCAGGTTTAAGCCGATCATGGTAAAAAGCAGGTTAACGACCCCAATACCCGTGGTAGAAAGCAAGGCAGACTCTTTGCCCAGGCCGGTCATTTCAAAGATGCGGGGTGCATAGTAGATGATGGCATTGATGCCGGATACCTGGTTGAAGACCGCAAACAAGATGGCCAGCATTACCGGAAAGCTGTACTGCTTTGAGAAAAGGCGGCTTGTGGAAATGCCCGTTTGGGGTGTTCCTTTAGAAGCGATGATGGCCTTAAGTTCTGCATCTGCGGTCTGGGGGTTGATCTGCATCAGCACTGCTCTGGCCTCATCTACGGCACCTCTCTTCACCACCAGCCAGCGGGGGCTTTTGGGCACCAGCAGCATCAGGCTTACAAACGCAAGTGCCGGCACTGCCTCTACACCCAGCATCCAGCGCCAGGCACTTGAACCGGCATCTTTCAACAGGTAGTTCGACAGGTAGGCGATGAGAATACCCAGCACAATGTTGAACTGGAACATGCCCACCATACGCCCCCTTCGGTCGGCCGGGGCAATTTCGCTGATGTACATGGGAGCTGCTACGGAAGAAGCACCTACTCCTATCCCACCAATAAAGCGGAAGAACAGGAAAGAGTACCAGTCAGTTGCCAGGGCAGACCCAACTGCAGAAACCAGGTATAGTACACCTATCCAGAATAAGGTATTTTTTCTGCCGATGGCATCTGAGGGAATGCCGCCGAACAGAGCACCTAAGACTGTGCCGATAAGGGCTATGCTTACGGTGAGGCCATGCTCTATAACGGTCAGCTGCCAGAGCTCCTGTATGGATTGCTCGGCACCAGAAATCACGGCAGTATCGAAGCCAAAAAGAAAGCCTCCTAACGCTACTGTGATCGACCAAAATAAGATTTTCCTTTGCATCATCTCCACTTGTTTTTTTCTTCAAGGTAGAGGATGGCCAAGGAACGGCATTTCAGGATCGTTTCAATAATCTTAAAATTTCAAACGTTTGCTAAAAAACCTCCAGAAAACCCTGCTCCCGCAATCGGTTGCAGAGAAATAAATTTCACTGCTGTTCAGGCCTCACTTCTACTATTGTACCACACTTTCAAAATCATCTCCACAGCTTGTTAAATGAGAAAACAAGCCTTTTATAGCCCTCTAATTCTACTGCAGGATAGGATTCTACTTTCTAGTTAAGGCAGCTGGAGGCAGGTAGAATTCTCTACTGCCGTAGACTCTCCCCTTTTTTAAAATTGGATCATAGAATGCATTTCAGGACTTTCTACCTGTTACTGTGGACTCTTTATTAGAGGCTTTAACTCTACAAAGCCATGAAAGCGGAGTTCCAACTGAATACCATCTGGTAGAGGGGTAATAGGGGAAAGGTGAATGAAGTGGATTGGCATCTTTCCACCTCCTAGGCTGCGCTTGAAAACACCTGCCAAGGCTTGGAATAAAACACTTTGTTTGGAGAAGCTGTCCCCTCAGGAGGGTCTGTGCACCCTCCCTTTCAGAATCCCTCCCGCTGGTTGGCACAACAGGATCGAACCTACAGAGCTCCTTGCATTCTTCAGATTCAGCTAAGACTGGTACCGGCTAACGTTCAGGATAACAGCCTTTACTCTTTTACTGTATGGCTGGCCTTGAAGTCGGAGGGGCTCACACCAAAGTGATTTTTGAAGGCTGTTGAGAAATAGGCAGGCGAGGAAAAGCCTACTTCGGTGGCAATTTCAGTAATGGTATGATCGCTGTTGAGCAGCAAGTGCTTTGCCTTCTTCAGGCGTGCCTTCACTACATAGTCATTGATGGAATAGCCCAGAATTGATTTTGCCTTCCGGTAGAGCTGTACCCTGGACATCCCCAGACTTTCGGCAATGTCGTTGGCGCTCAGCTGAGGATTGGCCAGGTTCTTTTGAACAACAGCGGTAAATGCGTTGATAAACTTCTTATCCAGCTGTTTTGGAGCCGCTAAGGAAGCATCTACACTAATTTCACTGCTGTACTGGTCTTTTAAGCGCTCCCTGGATTGGATCAGGCTTTTCACCCGCTCATACAGGTACTGGTAATTGAATGGCTTGGTTACGTACAGATCTGCCCCGGACTGGATTCCTTCAATCTTCTGTTCAATGGAATCTTTGGCCGTAAGCAGAATCACAGGAACATGAGCAGTACGTAAATCTTTTTTAAGGGTTGCTGTTACCTCCAGTCCTCCTTTGTTTGGCAGCATGATGTCCGAAATAATCAAATCGGGCACCACATCAAAGGCCAGGCTCAGGCCCAATAATCCATCGGGAGCCTCTACCACCGTAAATTCTTTCTGCAACCGCTGCTTTAAAAATCCCCGCAGCTCCTCATTATCTTCGATCAGTAAGATGGTGTACTGCTTCTGGGCCGCTGCCTCTACCCCTTCGGCTGCCTCTACTTCTATCTCTTGTGCATAAGGAAGGGAAGCCAAGGCTACCATTTCTTCTTCTTGTTCCTGTAGCAGAATTTCTTCGGCCTGCAGGTGTTCTTTGCCCAGGGGCAGGGTAATGACAAAACGGGTGCCTTTCCATCTTTCGCTTACCACGGCAATCTCTCCTTTATGGAGGCTAATGAACTCCTTGGAAAGCGATAAGCCCAAGCCTGTACTGAGGTTGTTATACACATCGCCGGTATAAAAGCGGTCAAAAGCATGTTTTACATGTTCGGCAGACATGCCTCTGCCATTGTCTTCTACCATCAGAATCACCCGATCACAGGTATCGGAAATGGTTATTTTCACCGAAATGACACCCCCATCATCGGTAAATTTAAAAGCATTGGACAGCAAGTTAAACAGCACCTTATCCAACTTATCGGCATCGAAATAGACTTTTACCTTCTCAGGCTTGCTTTCTACGGCAAAGTGTATTCTGCGCTTCTGCGCCAGGCGCTTGAAGGAGGATGCGATGGTATGGACAAAAGCTACAATGTCTCGCTCTGCCGTCTGCAGCTTCATCTTCTTGTTTTCAATCTTCCGGAAGTCCATCAGCTGGGTGACCAGATGCAGCAAGCGGTTCGCATTGTTCTTAATCAGCTGCATATCCTTCTTCAGGTCTGTGCTGATGTTGCTTCGAAGAATGTCATCTACCGGACCCAGTATAAGGGTTAAGGGTGTACGGAACTCATGCGAAATATTGGTAAAGAACTTAAATTTGGCTTCGGTGGCCTTGTCGGCTTTACGGGCCATCTTTTCGATTTCATCGCGCTGCTTGATGATTTCTCGATTCTTGGTCACCAACACCCGGTTCATCTCCTGCTTTTCGCGCAAAGCAAGCCCTGCCAGGGCCCCCAGGATGATGATAACCACCATGCCGCCCAGTAAAATGTAAAGAAGCACGCGCTGGCTTTGGTAAATCTCGATTTGCTCGGCGATTTTCTCTTGCTGACGTTCAATGCTCTTCTGCTGCGTTAGGATCTTATCCGTTTGCTGCTTCATGATATGAACGTTGCGGCTATCGATTACTGTACTGTTCAGAATATTCTCCTTGTCATAGGGCTCCTTGTGGAGGATCTTGCTGGCCAGCCGAATAATTTCTTCGCCCCCTGTAGGGTACAGGAAGGTGGCATCCAGAATGCCTTCGGTTACAAATTGAAGGCCCCCGCTTGGACCACTTAAGCCGTCTACCCCAATAAACTTAAACTTTTTTTCCTGCCCAATGCTCTTCAGGTACTCATACACTCCCAGGGCCATCACATCATTATGGGCAAAAACTAGGTCTACCTCCCCTACTTGCTGGTAGACATCTGGAAACCGGCTCTTGGCAATTTCCTTTTCCCATTCGCCCCGAACCTCGGCCACTACACGAATGTCTTTGAATCCTTGTAGAGCTTCTACAAACCCCCGATGGCGGTCCTGGGCCGGCGAAGAACCCTTAAGGCCCCAGATCTCCAGCACCTTTCCTTGCCCCCCTAGCAACTCGCCTACATAGTTGCCCGCCAGCTTTCCAATCTCATAGTTATCGGCTCCCACATAAGCGGTGTAGAAGGATGAAGCCGTACGTCTGTCTACAATGATTACCGGAATTCCCTTTTCAAGAGCTTCTTCAACCAGAGGGGTGATCGGTTCGGCTTCGTTTGGGGAAACAATGAGGAGGTCAACCCCCTGCCTGATGAACTGGCGGATATGCTCTGCCTGCAGAGAGGTATTATTGTTAGCATCCTTGATGATCAGGTCAAGCTCCGGATAAAAAGAAATTTCCCGCCTCATTTCATCGTGCATGGCCTGACGCCAGGCATCCCCGCCAGTACACTGGGCAAACCCAATGGTATAGCTTGCTTCCTGCTCCATACTCTCGCAGGAAAACATAAAGGCTACCAACACAAAAAGACAAGCAAGGAGCTTACGCATGCACAGATTTTACTAAATCAACTTTTTAAAGTACGGCAATTTTTAAGTATTTCAACGGAAAACTATGTGTGCGAATCATTCATCTATTCAGCCTCAGCAGCACTAATCAGCCTCAGTAGAGAGCATCCGTAGAAATGTGGTGATTTTTGCGGTAAACAAATATATTCATTATTTGCCATATTGTCTGCATACTTTGCACAGCTTTAACCACATAACCCACTGACTTACAAACACTACCCTTCAACACCAATACCCTTAACGGATTAAAGGGTAACGCTAAAAGGCTTTACCCAGCTATTCCGACTAGTCTTGCGGAACAGGCGACACATATTGCCAGTCAATGGGATTGAGCGCCCACACTTCAAGGGATTTTACCTGTACCGCCGGGTCTCCAAACACTTCAATTCCCAGTGCATCTTTTAAAGCACAGTAGGTTCTGCTGGTGATGGACCTGCGCTTGTTGACATAGGCCTCGAGCATCGATTTATCCAGAAACACACGGAGCTCAAAGGGTGCTCCTGCTAAAGACAGCGGCCCCTCGTCTATTCCGTTTTCCTGAAACTGGCTGGTTTTCATCCGGTCAATGCCAAAGGTTTCTTGTTCAGGGTTGTAGTAAAGCTTGGTCTGCTCTGCTCCGGTAGGGGATTTTCGCACGATCAGACCATAGGGCTGCTTTCCCTTATGCTCCAACGTTACCTTAATTTCCAGCACATCACCCGTAATAGTGGCAAGTGCTTTATTGGCGTCTACAAGAGACATATTTTTGAGGCTGAGCAATTGTTGGCCTCTTTTGTTCTCCACTTCTTGGATCGGCTCAAACAGCAGCCGGCCCTGCTGATCCACACTCAAAGATAATGGAAGGCCCGCATTATGAGCCCAGCCCATGTTGTAGGCATGTAGCCCCCTGTACTTACCCTGAGCAATGCTAAAGACAATGGATCGGCCGGTCTTAGGATCAACCATGCCCGAGGGGCCGGTAAAACCAAACTTCCCATAGTCCATAAGCTGGGGCGCCTCCTGATCGGGAATAAACCTGTTGTTCTTTTTGTCAAACCTGCCCAACCAGTAATGAATGTCTTCCTTCAAAGGGCTTACCAGCAGGATGTACCGGGTTTCACCCGATTTGTATTTTCCTACCGGTAGAAACACAGGGAGCTCCCACATATCCCCTAGTCGAGGATACTTCTGGGAATCGGACAGGAAAAAAGGGTTGCTGTACTCCCAAGTTAGGGCATCACTTGAGGTGAACAAGGCAGCTGTTCCTCCCTTGCCTTCAATTCCAGAACCTACCAGCATGTACCACAGGGTCCCTTCCTTCCACACAAAGGGATCTCGAAATTCATTGAAAAGGTACCCCTGTGGCTGCTCAGCGACCAGTTTGGGGTGATAGATCCATTCGATCAGATTCGGGTCTTTCGGATTTTTAGGCCTTGCGATGGCCACCGCCTGGTTAGGCTTTTTACCATCATTCCCAGCTGTAAAATACAGCACCGGTTCTCCTTTTGCATCAAAATGGGCAGAGCCCGACCAGATGCCGTCCGGGGTCAAATCACCTTTTTCTGGGGCCAGCGCAACGGGCGCGTGCTGCCAGTTGATCATGTCATCGCTTACCCAATGGCCCCAGTGAATCTGATGCCAGTACGGACCGGTGGGATTGTGCTGGTAAAAGAGGTGGTACTTTCCTCCATAGTAGAAAGGTGCATGCGGCTCGTTCATCCAATGGGCAGGTGCCACCGCATGGTAGGTTGGTCTGTAGCGGTCTCCGTTAAACTTTGAGTAGTCCAGCGCGATTTCCTGATAAGGAATTTTAGGGATTTTCCCCGTTGGCAAATAGGCTAGGTACATGGCATGTACTTCTCCTTCGGAAAGAAACTGGCCCTTAACCCACAGTTCGTCCATCAGACCGTTGAACATATTCAGGCTAAAAGGCATGTCGCCTTCTATAACGGCTGCCTGATTGTGACGACCTATTAGTAGCTTCTGATCTGTTGCTGCCGCCAGCTGAAAAGGAGTACTAAACTTTTTCTCATTTATCTTTTTACCATTCAGGTATATCGCTGCGCCCTGCTCGCTTAAAGTAGCAACCACAAAGGACCATTCGTTTTTTGGCAAGGGATGCTCCTGATCCCACAGTTCTACCCACTGCGCTCCGTCGCCACACTGAAACGACCAGGCGCCATGTCGGTACATGCCCAGGGCAAATCCTTTCTTGTTAGGCAAATCCTGCTGATTTATAATTGCCGACAGCTTCCCCTCATCGCCCCACTCAAAGGCTCTTGGCGCTACCCAGACAGCTAATGTCAGCTCCTGTGCGGGAGTAAAATTAGTTTTTTCGATGAAGGTTGAGTACCCATCGAACAGCAGGGCCTGTTGCGTCACCCCACTTTTGCGCCACAATGGATCTGATTGTGGCTTGTACAAGGCTTTGGTAAAGGCATACTGCACCGAATCGTACTGACCCGACACCTTTTCTTCTACGACTGCGCCAGCGGTATGGTCAAAACTGTAGTGCAGGTTGGATACGGGGGTGTCCCTCTGAAAATCGCTGCCCTGAAAAAGTGAAATAACACTTAATGTATATCCAATAAAATTGCTCATTGCTATCGGTTTGGCTTTTTAAAAGGATTCGTTCTGTACTCCTCCGGATTTGGCATGACCTTCTGTGTCTCAAAAAACTTTTTGGAATTTTAAAAGCTTTTCATGTCAGCCACTTCCACTTTTTCTATCGTAGCGGCATCCAGCATCCAGGCATCAAGCTTCAGCACTCTGGCAGATCCGCCTTCGGAGAAAAGCCGCACCTCCAGGTCTTCGGGCTCGGGGAAAATAAGGCTTGAGATTACCGTTTCCCCTTCCCCACCAAAGACTTCCACCGAGCACTGATCTACAAAGATTCTTAGCCTAATGGTTCCATTTGCCGATGATAGAGGCCCTTCGCTCATGAGCGGAAAAGAAGGATTGAAGCCTACCTTGCCAGAGTTCGTTCTGTCTACATAAAGCTGCTGCTGATCCTCTCTATAACCTATGATAGTCTTATTTTTCTCTCCTGCAGCAATGTGTAGTCCAACATGCTTTGCCTCCCCCAGGTCAAACTCAACCACAAGTTCGTAAGCGTTTCTGTCTGGTTGAAAGTCGTTTACAGGAACAATGCCCTTCACGACTAAATCCTGCACCTGAACATGCTTTTTCCTTAGCTGCTTTAGGCTACCAACTGGCTGCTGCACCAGTCTTACGCCATCCGGAAAGGCCTTTAGGGAAAGCTCTCTGGGCACCGACTGCATACCTTTCCAGCCCTTGGTCGGCAGGTCATGCGCATACAACCAGTTGCCCATCCAGGCGATCCATACTCTACTCTTTCCATTTTGGGGAGCATCCTGCCAGGAACGCACAGCGTAAAAGTCGGGGCCGTAGTCAATCCAGGGAGCCACCTCCCGTTTGTGCACCGCCGGCTCATTTGACTGCATGATGTGATCTACGTTAATGTGGCCAAAGCCTCCGGTATGCTGATCTACTATTTCAATCCGAGCCGTCTTTCCCCGCCACTCCTTTACCGGCCAGTTACTCCAGCGCATGGTTTCTGTATTTGCACCGGTGGTTGAGCGTACGACCTTCCCATCTATCAGCAGCCGAATGGCTGTACTGTCGGGGTGATAGCCTCCGCCAATCATAAAGTTGATATACTCCTGGTCAATGGTGAATGCTGGTGAAGTTATTCTTCCTACTGTTTTGTCCTGCCGATAGTAGCTGTTTACCAGCTGCTGGCCCTGGTAGCCTATGATCACACTCTGCAGCTCCAACGCACCTTTTGTGGGCGAAGCCGAAAAAGCTTCACCTTCCTGTCGCCACCCCTCTAACCCCTTTTCAAAATCAAACAGGACTTTACCCTTGGGCACATACGAAGTTGTTTGAAGTTGTTTTTGAAAATCGGGATCGACCACAAATCGCTCGCCGTCAAACGAACCCAGGAAGTACTGCCCACCTACCGGCTGCACATCCACCTCCAGCACCCATTTTATATTGTTTGGATCACCATCTACCGGCAAAGGAAATAGGTCCGGACATTCCCATACGCCTCCTTCAGCCCCCACAGGACCAAAATCGCTCACAAAAGTCCAATCCTTTAGGTTTGGTGAGGAATAAAATTGCACCTTTCGCGCATCCGCCAATGCAATAACCATCAGCCACTTGTTGGAGGGAGCATGCCAGAAAACCTGTGGATCCCGAAATTCGGTAGAACCAATGTCAATGACAGGGTTCTTATCATAATGGGTGTAAGTGTTTCCTTTATCCGTACTGTAGGCGATGCCCTGCATTTGCCGGCCATCGCTGGGCCGAAGCATGGAATAAATGGCAACAAAGGGAGGACTTTCTTTGGACCCGAAACCGCTGGTATTTTCATAATCCACTACCACCGAGCCAGACATTTGCCCAATGGAATCCTGACGCTTAAACGCTTTGGGATAGTGGCTCCAGTTCACTAGATCTTTACTGGCGGCATGTCGCCAATAATAAAAATGATATAGCCCCTCATGGAACACCAAACCACTGGGGTCGCCCATCCAGCCTTCGGGTGGACTTAGATGATAGTGTGGCCGGTACGTATGCTCCCTCTCCTCATTCGCTTTCGAGGTAGTATTCACCTGGCCCTCAGGGTTTGTCACACAAGATGACAAGATGAAGCAGAGGGTAAAAAAATAGAGTCTTTCCATTGCAACCTTGAGTTGTTCTGATTTGACAGATTTCCTAAATAAAAAGCGCAAAACAGCCGCTCTTTACCATACACTTCAAGATAGAAGCTCTCGCCAACATCCAGTTCCAATAACGGATCAATTAATTGCGAATTCTGATCACAGCCCCATAAACACCGTTTCCGCAAACGTTTGAACAACATTGATAGGCTTGCGAATGGCCTGAAGGGTTTCAATTATGTTTCATGCTTTTGAATTCATACCACCTACTTACCAGCCCATGATTCACCAATAGGGGTTAGTATTTCTGTTTTCGCTGTCGCGTAACGGGCAGTTTACTGGTGAAGTTCCACCTTTTTGGGATGAGGGGCATCGGACAAGATGCAGGTGGTGGTGTTGGCCATTGCTTAAAAATCTCTAAGCATTTTTTGTTCTAGCCCATGCTCGTAGCATAAAGAGTAGAATATTACGGCTAAAGCGGTATTCTCCCTTTTACCTACATTCGATGTACTGGTACCTGGATATTATCCGAAGAAAAGCCCTCCCAAGACGCTGCCTCTACTGTTCCTCATTACTCCGGAAGTTCCACCTATTGGTCTCCGGAAGGTAGATCAGATCATGAAATTCCGTTTTTTCTTCAGGTTGTTTTCTTGAAATCTGAATCTCGTGGATGTTGCCAGTCTGCTTCACCTTTTCAACATAGTACTTATGGATCGCCCTGCTGGATTCTATGAGAAGGGTATACAAGACGATAGTTTCATGAAGCATGTTTACCCAGTCGTTAAAGGTAATGAACTGGAGCTGCGAAGCAGGATCGGTTTTAGTGAAATTATTTGGGTGAATGTGCCTGTCAAGAAATGAATAATTGGAATGGGCGATGGAATTCCGGATTTGGGTTATGTAGCCGTTCTTAATACACTCGTATACCTCAGGGTAAGCCTTTTGAAGCCGGTCTCTAACCTTCTCCCTGATGATGCTCTGGCGGGTACCTGTACTGTCTGATTCCTTCTGTTTTCGTATCCCTTCAATTTTGAAATGCCAGTCATAGGGCTCGCCAAAAGCCAGCCGGGTGATCTGGTATAGCCGTTTTATGAAGCTATCGGCTTCCCATATCTTCAAGTAGATCAGCATTTCCAACTGAATGACTATCTCTTCCTGATTCAGTACCTTTGCCAATAGAGCACTTTCCTCATCATTATTAGCCGGCTGACCGATAATTTCCAAATAACCCGCATAAGACTGCTGGTACATGGATGAGGTCATGTAGTTGTTAATAAACTTGTAATGAAGACCCGCCGACATACCCTCACTACCTCCGCCAATCCGATAAGGCATCCTAGGCTCGACTCCAGAATAGTTGTTTATATCCGGATCATAAGTTCCATTGCAACACACCAATAAAAAATCACCCTTGTGCGACTGATTCGCTAGCGCATCATTCACCAGCCGCTCAAAGCCGGGCGCAATGTCAGCCTGTTTAGCATCCAGAAGATCTTGAAACACCATACGATTTTATTTTACTCCCGCCGGCTGACCCGGTTGTACACATCCCGGCCCAGGTGCTGAGCGGCGGTGCGGTACATGTCGGGGTTGTTCATGGTTTTCTTCACCAGCTCTTCGTTGCCGTCCAGACGCTCAAAGATGAGGCCGTCGAGAGCGGTCATGAAGTAGTGCATGAAATTTTCGAAGGTATTGGCCCTGACGGTGGCGATAATGTCATCCTTGGCCGCCGCGGATTCAGCTACCTGATCAAAGAAAAGCTCATCGGCTTTGGTGAATTCGGTCCCAAACAAGTCGTTGAGCTTATCCACGAGCATGGAGAGGTTTACCTTATCATCTTTGGGGGCACCTGTGCCGACTTCCGTCGGTCCTTTCAGCGGATCAGCCTCCCCCGTACCCAGCTCGATAGAGCCGGCGCTTATTTGCTGCAGGCGGTAGTATTTCAGGGCTACCTCACCTACCAGCTGAAACTGCTCCTGGTTCCGATGCGGCAGCTTGGTGAGCAAAAAGCGCAGGTAGGTGTAGAGTTTCTCCAGCGCGGAATCCTGATAGGGGACGATCTGCGAGATAAAACCATAGAGGCGCTGGAAGGAGGCCATCTGGCTCTTGATCTCTTCCTGCTCGGCCTCGGACTGTTCTTTGAACCGCTCCACCGCCTTATCCAGGATGCTGTTCATTTTCTTATGATCGGAGACAGAGGGGTCTTTCTTGTTGGAGAACCACACTTCACAGAAAGCCACGATCTCCGCATAGGTATATACCTGCCACTGATCCAGCGTATGCTGCAGCTTGGAGAGCTGGTGCGGATCGGGTTCCGCATCGATGGCAGTTGCTTCATAGTAGGGTTTAAACGCTTCATAGATATCCTCATGCGTATTCACAAAATCCAGCACAAAGGTATCTTCCTTGCCCCGGGCAGTGCGGTTCAGCCGGGAAAGGGTCTGTACCGCCTGTATGCCGGCCAGACGCTTATCCACGTACATGGTGTGCAATAGCGGCTGATCGAAGCCGGTCTGGTACTTCTCAGCCACCAGCAGCACCTGGTAGGCATCGGTGGCAAACTTCTCGGGCAGCTCGCTTTCCTTCACCCCTGCGTTCATGCCCACCTCGGTATACGCACTATTCGGAATATCAGGATCTTGGACGGTACCGGAGAAGGCTACCAGGGAACGAATGCCGGTATATGCCTTTTCTTTGATATACTCGTCGAATGCCCGCTTGTAGCGTACAGCATGCAGGCGGGAGCCGGTAACCACCATGGCCTTGGCGCTGCCGCCGATCTTGTGCCGGGTATGCAGGCGGAAATGTTCTACAATTACCTCCACCTTCTGCCGGATGTTATGGGGGTGAAGGCTCATGAAACGCGCCAGGGCTTTGGCCGCCTTTTTCTTCGGCACCTCCGGATCATCCTCAGTCTTTTTAATGAGCCCGTAGTAGGCTTTATAGGTGGTGTAGTTGGCCAGCACATCCATGATGAATCCTTCCTCAATGGCCTGGCGCATACTGTAGAGATGGAAGGGTGATTTACCGTCTGGGCCGGGTTCGTTGAAGTTCAGTTTCGTACGATACTTCGGCGTGGCAGTAAAGGCAAAGAAGCTGATGTTGGGCTGCTTGGGCCGCTTCAGCATTTCCTGGTACATATTTTCCCGTGCCTCCTCGCTCAGGTCTTCGTCTTCCTCCTCCAGCATCTGGCTGGCAATGGCCGCCTGTATGCCTTCTTTGTTCAGGACCTTCCGCAGCTCGGTAGCCGTTTCGCCACTTTGGGAGCTATGAGCTTCATCCACGATGACGGCAAAGCGCTTGCCGGCCGTTTCAATCTTCACGCCTTCACCCTTTTTGGCGAGCGTTTCCAGCGCCTGGGCAATGAAGGGGAATTTCTGTATGGTGGTGATGATGATGGGGGTATTGTCCGACAGGGCCTTGGCCAGCTGCTGGGTGTTTTCCTCGATCTTCTGCACCACTCCCTCCTTGTGCTCAAACTGGTAAATGGTATTCTGCAGCTGCTGGTCCAGTACCCGGCGGTCGGTAATGACGATGACGGTGTTGAATACCTTTTCGTCCTGCTCGTTGTGCAGGCTGGAGAGGCGGTGCGCCAGCCAGGCGATGGAATTCGACTTGCCCGAGCCGGCCGAATGCTGAATAAGGTAGTTGTAACCGGCCCCTTTTTCCCGGCTGCTATCCACCAGGCTGCGCACTACATCCAACTGGTGGTAACGTGGGAAGATCAGGATCTCTTTTTTAATCGTTTTTATCCCCTCTGGCACTGCGATCTCCTTCTCCGTAACCTCCAGGTGAAGGAAGCGCGCAATGATGTCCAGCAGGCTGTCTTTCTGCAGCACCTGCTCCCATAGGTAGGCGGTACGGTAGTTGTCGTAATTGGACGGCGGATTGCCGGCTCCGTTCTTGAAGCCCCGGTTGAAGGGAAGGAAGAAGGTACTGTTTCCTTCCAGCCGGGTGGTCATGTATACCTCGTCGGGATCGACGGCGAAATGCACCAGCGCCCGCTCCTTGAAGCGGAAGAGCGGGTCTCGGGCATCGCGCTCCCGGTACTGTTTTTTGGCATGCGCTACCGTTTGGCCGGTAAGGGGATTTTTCAGCTCCAGTGTAACCACCGGCAGGCCATTGAGGGCCAGCACCACATCCACCGACTGCATGGGAAATTTCGGGCTTTGGTGCAGCTGCCGGGTAACGGTTAGGCGGTTCTTACCATAGTCTTCCCAGGCCTTGGGGTTCAGGCGGGTGTTGGGTGTGAAATAGGCCAGGCGAAACGTTTTCCCGAAGCATTTGAAACCGTGGCGCAGCACATGCAGTACGCCCTTGGCCGCCAGTTCCTTTTCCAGGTCGCTGATCAGCGCCTCCCCGGCCTGCTGCCCATAAAACTGCTCCAGCATTGCCCAGCGTTTGGGCTGACTCTTCCGGATAAAGGTGATGATATCCTGTGGAAATAGCCCCTTTTCGGCATTATAGGCAGCTGGGTTACCCAGTTCGTAACCGCTCTCGGGCTGCAGCAGGCAATGCTCAATCGCCTTTTCGAACTCGATTTCCTTATGCTTCATGGGCGTATGGTTCAGGGGCATACTGCCGTACATCGATCTTACCCGTTACGGCATGGGTGATGAGGGAGGAACGGTATTCTTTAAGTTTGTTGATAGCCAGAGTATTTTGTTCAGCTAATCTGTCAATCAACTGGCAGTTCTTCTCTATTTCTGAAACAATCAACCCAACTTCTTCAACAGGGGGAATGGGAAACTGAAAGTTTTTTATTTCTTCAAAGGTCAACCCCTCACGCGATGTGCCTACCTGACCCGCAAAGATCTTGTGCTGACCAATTGTCGAAGTCAGCAGGTACCGGATAAAGGCGGAATACGAATTATTTACTGGCCGGATAATACAAACATGCTGATTGACATTAGCCTCCTCATGTAATGTGTAGGTAGTTACCCTTCCAATAGATGCTCCAGTAATGTTAAGTAGTACATCCCCGTTGCTCACCTGTGAGTTAGCCATAGCTTCATGGGTCTCCTCCGAGATGTATTTAACATCTTCAAGTCTCAATCCATTAAAATGGATATTTTGACTGCGCAGAAACATTATACCCTCATCCACATACACTTCACTACCTCCTTTTGGAGTAACCCCGCTACCAACTTTGGTAACAAGATTTTTTAACCGCTTCACCTCCCAGTGTGCTGGGATATCCCCCAGCCCGTCGATGCCGGACAGCTTTAGCGGAGCATCGGGGTTCAAGCCTTTGGTCACCGCCTGGGTGATCAGCGCCGTACGCTTCTCATCCAGTAGCTTCAGCAGGGCTTGTTTCTTGGTTATAAGGACATCTATTTGTGCTGTTCTTCCATCTAAAAAATCAGCAATAATTCCCTGTTCCTTCAATGGAGGTAGACTTACCAACAAGTTCTTTATAGTGTCCTGGCCAATGTTTTGCATGGAACCACTGGTGCCAGTCGCATCTTTTTCATATTGGTGCCGTGCCACCGCTGATCGCAAAGTATAGATCAGGTATTCATCATGCACTTTACCTGACGTTACTATCCGGAACAACTTATCACACAAAAGCAACTTTGCATCTACAGCCTTGACCTTTGCAGCGCTGCCTACTAGCTCTTTTGTATTGGCTCTACTGATCAAGATGTCCCCGGCTCGTATCACATATTCCAGCTTTGGCTCAAGATCAGATGGGAGCGCCTTGTTTTCAGAAGGATCAAAGATTCCGCTATTCACACACCCTACCTTAAGAACACCCCATTCTCCCTCTTCAGCGGCTTGATTGTGGCACTGGGGAGACCAACCCTGTTCAATCTTATCTATGAGATGCTTTAGCCGTTTCACCTCCCAATGTGCCGGCGCATCACCAAACCATTCAATTCCAGTGGGCTTATAAACAGGATATCTTTTTTCTGTCATGACGTTTTGTAGGTTTGCTCCGGATGCTTGGGCATGTCAGGTATACTATACTTTAGGCGGTTATCCTTCAGGAGGGACTGCACAAATTTCCGAAAGAGGTAGCGCCGGTCCCGTTGCAGGTAATACTCCAGCGCCTCCATGGACTGCGGCTGCCAGCTGCATAAAGCAAGTATAGCATTCTCCATGGTTGCCTGATCGGTTTTCCATTTGCCCAGCTGGCTGACTTGCCCGGAAAGGTCAGGGGGTAGAGCAGGAAAAGATTCGGTACTCTGGTCACTACCTTGGGTAGTTTGACTAGTAGCTTGTGTAGTTTGGCTATTAGCTTGTGTACTTCGCCCATTACCTTGTGTACTTCGCCCATTACCTTGTGTACTTTGCCCACCAACTGGGGCACCAGGGACAGCAGCTGGTGCACTAAGCTGTACTCCGGGTACATAGTAGGTGGCACGGCCCTGCCCTTTCCGCTGCACCAGTTCATGGACGGCCAGGTCCCGTAACTCCATGGAAGCCTTCATGTTGTCGCAGCCATTGAGCTGCCGATAGGTAGAATTATCGACGGCACCTACTTCCCGGATGAAGATAAGCGCCTTTTTCTGGTTGTCATTTAACCCAAACTCGGCGAAACCCTGCAGCCACTCCAGGTCCTCCCTGGTAAGGAAGTGATGCAGGAGTAAGCGGGCTGTAAACTGGTCCTGGGCATGTTCTGATTCAAAGGTGGGCGGTGCCATGCCCACACCCTCCATAAGCCGGCGCATGGAGCGAATGCCGCTCCCTTTGTTCTCTGCCAGGTTGGTTTCATGAAAGACGGCCGCGATGAAAGTATTGCGCACCCGGGAGCCAGGCTCACCCAGGTAATCAGTAGGCTTCAGCGAGTAGCCAGGATTTTTAATTTCGATCCGGTTGCTGTAGCGAATGATCTGGATCGGCTGGTGCACCCGATAGGATCGGTGCATCAGGGCGTTTACAATGGCTTCGCGGAGTACCTTGCCTGGTAGGCCCAGCGACTCCGCCTGCAGCTGCCCTTCCGGCAGCAGAAAGCCCCGGGGCAGATCGTCGGCCACGGCATCGTAGGCACGCTGGGCCAGCAGGAGCAGAGAACCCCGCATGTCGATGGTGGTGAAGCGGTTGTCCGGATCGGCTACCCATTCGTTGCCGGGCACCCGTACATAATCCACCCGCACCATGGGCACCAGCCGGCGCTGGGCCTTACGGGAGCCAAAGAGCAAAAGCCCGGCATAGGTAAGCACCCAATCCCCGCCTTTACGGGTAATGCAGTTGAGCGACTGGAGCAGCTCCTGATCATCATACGTAAGCTCCTCTGCTGCCGGGTTCACACGTGCCCGGAGGCTGCGGTAAAAGTCAATGGCATTTTCATCCAGATCGCCCAGGGAGCTGCCATTCACGACCTGACTGTCAAATGTCTCCTGACTGTTGTAGAACAGTTGAAGATCATCCTCCGTGCAGCGCTGGTCGGTGGGTCCTATGCGCCGGTAAGCACCCTTGGGCAAGCCTTCATTCCGAAAGTAAAGGGGTTTTGCTCCTTCGGGTAGCTCCTGCACATACACACTCATGACCAGATTGCCGCTCACCTCCTCTATTCGGATATCGGGCCGGATGGGCTGGTTAAATACACTGGCGCACTGGGAGGCTAGGTCTGACTGCAGCTTATCCGTATCCGCTACGCCGGTGGCTTCATAATCGGGAAACAGGCTTAAGCCCGTCATTTTTACGCCCAACAGGATGTACCCTCCTCCAAGACCCGGCTCGTTGGCAAAGGCGCAGACGGTTTCCAGAACGGAGCGGTCAACCTTCCGCCCTTCCTTTACTTCGATGCGGCTGGTTTCGTCCGTGCGGTTTAATTGCTTTATTAAATTTGCTGCTGACTCCATCTTCTGCACTTTACTGCACCACCTCCCGCAGCATCGAAATGATGTCTCCTTCCAGGGCCTTCATTTCTTCCTCGATCAGCTCCAGCGGACGTGGTGGCTCGTACACATAGAAATGCCGGTTAAGCGGTATTTCATACCCTACCTTGGTTTTCTTAAAGTCGATCCAGGCGTCAGGTACATGCGGCTTTACCTCCTGCTCCAGGTATGCTTGCAGGTGTGCTTGAACCAGCTGGAGCAAGAGGATGTTATCCGCTTTGCTGTCGTAGTCCACTGGCAAGGGGAGAGCGATTGTTTCTGGCAGCGGCACCAGTTCTGTATCACGTAGTTCCGAGTCCGGCTCGGGGTTTCCTTTGGCATCCCGGCAGATCTCGGCTTCCGGGTCTCGCTCGGAGAGCGCTGCCAGGATAGCTTTCTTCAGGGAGGCATCCAGCTTAATACCGGCGGCTTTAAAGGCGGCATCAAAGGCTTTCAGAAAGGGCGCTCTACTGCGGTACAGCCCTTTGTCGACCAACTTCTCCAGTACACCCAGAATCTGCTGCTGGAGTGCCTGCCCGGCCTCAATTTCCTGTTGGCGGACCTTATCGTCCTTCCGCTTTTTGCTGGTCGCCAGGTTTTGAAAAGCTGTTGTCTCCTGCACCCGGGCAATGCGCTCGGGCGTCGCCTGGAAGTTCAGGCGCAGGGGACGTTCTACCGTCATTTTCAGGTAGCCAAACTCCCGATTGGAGAAGATCTTGCTGCATACCTTGCCTCGTAGCTGCGCCTCTTCCAAATCGGAGGCATCATTCTGGCGGAAGCGTCCATAGAGTCGGGTGATGTCATGTATGTGGGCCTCGGACAGCTCGTTTCGCTTGTTTCCGAGGCTTTTGCGCATCTTCTGGAAGTGCTGGGTGGCATCGATGAGCTGTATTTTACCCTTACGCTCAGCCGGCTTGCGGTTCGTTACCAGCCAGATGTAAGTGCTGATGCCGGTATTGTAGAACAGCTGATCGGGCAGGGCAACCACCGCATCCAGCCAGTCGTTTTCAATGATCCAGCGGCGGATGTTGCTCTCACCCGAGCCAGCATCGCCTGTAAACAGCGGAGAGCCATTAAAGACTACGGCAATCTTTGAGCCTTCTCCTCCTTCTTCCGGAGCCCTTTGCATTTTTGAGATCATATGGAGCAGGAAGAGCAGCGAACCGTCGTTGCTGCGGGGCGTACCGGGACCGAACCGCCCATCAAACCCTTTTTCCCTATGCTCCTTCTCCACCACCTTAGACTGCGTCTCCCATTTTACCCCGAAAGGCGGGTTTGCCAGCTGGTAATGGAAACGTTTACCCGCATGGCCATCGCCAGTTTTCCCATCGCCCAGGGTATCGCCCCATACTATATTATCTACTGGCTCATCCTTGATCAGCAGGTCGGAGCAGCAAATGGCCCATGACTCCTCATTGTATTCCTGTCCAAAGAAGGCCAGTCTCGCATCTTTATTGTACTCTCTGATGTACTCTTCAGATATCGAAAGCATGCCACCCGTACCACAGGTAGGGTCGTAGACCGTGCGTACCACTCCCGGCTTGTAGATATCCTCATCAGCCGTATAGACCAGGTTGGCCATAAGGCGAATCACTTCCCGGGGGGTAAAGTGGTCTCCCGCTTCTTCGTTTGCCTGCTCGTTGAATTTGCGCACCAGGTCTTCAAATACATACCCCATCTGCAGGTTATCGATGGTTTCGGGATGCAGGTCTACATTGGCAAGAGCTTTTACCGTTCCGTACAGACGATTGGACGTCTCCAGCTTTTCGATCTCCTTCTCAAAACCGAACTTCTCGAATATCTTCGTGGCAATGGGAGAAAAGCTATGAAGGTAGGCAACCAGGTTGCGACCGATATTCTCCGGATCAGCCAGCAGACGCTTGAAGGTATACCCGCTGGTATTGTAAAGGGGCTGTTTTCGATCGGGGGCAGCAAACTTACCCAGCATCCGGCTGATCACTTCGTCTTCAAAGCCCTGTTGCTTCAGGGATTCGTATTTGGCTTTCACCTCATCGGCCTTTTCCTCCAGTACACAATCCATCCGGCGCAGCACAATCATCGGCAGCATCACATGTCGGTATTGCGGTGGGCGGTAGGGGCCACGGAGGCCGTCAGCAATCTTCCAGATAAGGCCTACCAGTTCGGGGTGCTTGTGTTGCGTCATGACAGTTGCGGAATAGCAGTTGAGTCCGGCAATCTATCGGTTGGTCCTGGCTTAACCAATAAAAGTAACAACAAATATTCACAATGTTACCCCAAATGACATTGTAGGGCGGGGAGGGACCCCGCCTACCCCGGGGAGGTATCCCGCCCTACCTGTTCCTACAATGTAGGCTACCCCCTACACACGGAGGCCCCGCCAGAAAAATTTTCTGAGGAATTTTTGCGGAAATTTTCGGGAGCAAATTTTCCTGGCCTATAAAAAACTATAAACCCAGCTCATTATGCGGGAAATGGGGCTTACTGTTGTGGTGAACGCTGAAACCGGCTCATGTTTTGGTACCGTAATGGGGGGTTACCGGTACCAAAATGCCGGGTTATACACTCCAAAGGGGTTGTTTTAGTGGATCTCTGTATTGATTTTTTCCATCCCCGCCTGATACCGTAAGAATAATGCGGATATACTGCGTAGGGTGGATGGCGCATACCACTCAGCAATATCGTAGGCGCTGAATGTGCGACAGAACACGAATGTGTTTTCCCGCACATCCTTTTTCATAAAGGCGAAGCCAGTATCCAAGGCAATCTCCTGGATCAGGGTGTCGACCTCTTCCCGGTAATAGGTAGCCTTGTGATCGATCAGGCCCAAGGAAACAACCTTCTTGCTCATTGAGGGGATTTTAACCTGAAGGTGAATCCCACCGGCTATTGTGCTATGAGCATCCACGTTTACCCGCTGATCCTGCGAGAGTGAAGGTTGAATGTTCTCCAATCCAGCCAGGAATTGTTCATGGGCGTAACGCAACTGTTTGCTATAATCACAGCATTCGGAATTGCTTATCTGCTCTATCACCTGGGAGAGGCTTACAAAAACTTCCTGAGCAGGACTTTTGGCGAGATCAAGTAAATATCGCTTTAGAGGGATACTATTATTACGATAAAAGATAAGGTAGCCTGCCTGTACAGCATTCGCTTCTATGTCATACCAGTGGCTGCTATTATCGCTTGAAAAGGTTGAAATTCTCGTCTCCAGCAACCGAATAGCCCTACCCTTATTCTGTGGAATTTGCTTCCATATTTTAAGCAGGTGGCCCAGGCGCAGATTCAGGCTCCCTATAAATCCCATTGAACACTGAAGGCCTAATCGGCAGCTGTACAAGTACGGATCCTGAAGGATGGTATCCTCATGCTCCTGGAGCAGTTGGTGGTTGGCTGTCAGGAGGGAGGTGGTTTGTTTCTTACTCCATCCCATTATAGAAGGTAAATGTACAGTCATAATCTAACTGGCCTATGATGGAGGCCTGCTATATACAGAACATTAAATAGTATGGTTCATCGGTTTTAGGATACATCAGTATGGCCTTTAACAAAAAAGCAAACCTACATCGACGTGTATTAGTGCTATTTTTTCGGGTATACACATAATTCTTCAGATAAGCTTCGCTGATGAAAAAAACATTAGCTGGGGACGTGTACTGGATTTCTCTTTCCGTGTATACAGGTAAATTCATCAATTAAATAATGAACAACATGACGCAATTCAATGCGCTCGGCTTTACTGCAGCCGAGTTGGAGAAGCTTATTTTCCATTCCGTAGAGAAAGCGGTGCAATACCAGTTTTCCAAGCATGCACCAACAAAAACGGAGTTCCTCTCCGTCAAAGCCGCGGCGGCATATCTGCAGCTATCCGTATCCACAGTGTACGCCAAAACTGCCGCCAGCGAGCTACCACACATGAAGCGGGGCAACAAACTCTACTTCGAAAAAGACCAGCTGGATGCCTGGCTGCGGGAAGGCCGGCAGCAGACCCGCCAGGACGCTATGGAGCAGGCAGCGAACTACACTTATAAAAGGAAAGGAGGGCGAAATGTATAGCGGTAACTTCTCCGGTGCCGGTAACTTCAGTTACCAGTATAACAAGGGCTCGAATTACAAGGATGAACCCAATGTGGTAGCCACTGTTGATACCTTTAAAGCCGCTTACACAGGCACTCATGCTGGTCTAATGGAAGGCTTCAAAGAAGTAGATCATGATCATGGTACGTATGCTAATCTTCAGTACCCATACCTAAGACTTGAGATGAGGAATAGATTCGCACCCATCAAAGTTAAGATCGGGGACGAGGAATTTGGCGAATTACACTTTGCAGGAAATGGCCAGGTCACCCTTTCGGTGCTGAACACACAGTTCTACACGAATGCTGACTGGAATAAACATGTACAAATCTTTAATAACTACTCTGGACTTCATTTTAGCAACGTCAGGATGCTTCATATAGCATTAGATACTTATAGTCTCATAGACAGATATAACTACTGCTTTTTTAAGAGAAAGGGTCAGCCCTACAGCGGAGCCCTTCCCTATGGTAAAATATCTAATAACCCAATTGGCTTTGTAGACTCGATACGGGTATATTCTTTAACCACGCGGCGTCATTTCCAGATCTATGACAAACAAAGCGATGTCGAAAAGAAAAAACCATATATTCTTGATTATTGGAAAAAGAATGGCCTCTACCTAATCCAGAACCGAAAAATTAATCGGCTAGAACTCAGGTATGTAAAAGTACCAAAGGGTTTAGAAACACAAATAGACATGCTAACGGATCAGCAGTTTCTGTTTAGCTTGATTCGGCACGAAGGAGAGAAGGCACTGCGTTTTAAAGTAAAACCAAAAAAAGGACAGGCCAATAAAACTCGCTGGCCGTACCTCAATTTAATTGATTGGAGTAGGCTTCCTCCAGCATTTCAGCTGCCTGCGACGGGTAATACGGTGAAAAGCAAAAATCATATTAAAGGAATGCTGAAGAAGCTCTATTTAATCTATCTAGACAGCTCGCAGGATTCAGAATCAATCGTTCCGGGGGGTATGAGTCTCATAATGGAAATTTGCCTCCGAGAAGGTCTTCAGAAATACTTTGAACGAAAACAGCCTGAGTGGAAAAAGGAGTATCAACGAGACCAGCGTTAAAGAAGGGCTAGTGTGGGACTGGAAGCAGTCGCCATGCTAGCCCTTCCGTGCTTGTACCTGTCCCAGATTCGTAGCATGTACTACCCCGCATCTACCCCGCACAGGCTTCCACTCAAACCTTCCTACCCGATTCACTCCTAGTCAAGAAAAGAGGTTAGATGACTGGCATACTTGCGCTTGGTTTCATCGCTGAAGGAATCCAAGTAGCTTTCCGTCGTTTTAAGGTTGTTGTGGCCCAGGCTTTCGGAAATCACCTCAATCGGTGCCCCGGATCGCTTCAGGATCGTAGAGTAAGAGTGGCGGGCCGTGTAGGTAGTAACATGTTTTCCAATGCCCAAACTCCCGGCAATCCGCTTTACATAAGTATTGATGGTCTTCGTCGCTTGTTTCACACGGGCCAATTCCTTTTCTGCGGACAGCCCCTCCTCAAGGATAGGAAACACAAAAGAGTCGGACAATGCCGGCTTATTCCCCCATCTTTCGATGATCTGCAGCGCCTCCGGTAGCAGCACCACCTGGATAGGCCTCAGGTTTTTGCGGGTAGTGTGCCGAGTTTTCGCCCTGACAAAAGTAATTTTACCGTCATCAAGATCTTTGTACTGCAGGTTCGCGATATCCCGGATATTGATCCCATTGCAAAGGTAGCTGAAGAGCCACAGATCCCGGGCTTTGGCCTCACTATCTGTTGCCGGCTGGTACAGGAACAACTTTCTGATATCTGCCGGGAGAAGCGCTTTTTTTACGTTTCTGGCAGCCGGAATCTCATACCTACGCTTTCCAAAAGGGTACTGGCTCTGCTTGACCGCTCCTTCCTCGATCGCCAGGTTGAACAATGTACGGACGTAGCGCAGGTAAATTCCCACCGTAGTAGTTGAGTTACCTTCCTTCAACATCCATTCCTCATACTTCTTTAGAAACTCAACGCTGACCTGATCAAAAGGTAGCTTATTCTTCCCCCAGTACCTTTCCAGAGACCGTTGCGCAGTTCCATACGAATCTGCCGTACTGGCACGCCCAGCGCTTCTCAGGCTCTCCTCATATTCCCGGAAAGCTGAGAACAAATCATCCGGATTGCCTTTAGCGGAAAGCCGCTTCTCAAAGCCCTCAAAGGTGAAAACCGGCAGCTCGGAAATGATTTTAAGGGCACGGCTCTCGAATGCTTCGAAAGCCAGCTTAAGGTTTTTGTAGTCTTGCCTGGGGCGTTGTCCATACACCCTATGCCAGTCTTCCTGGGTTAAACTCACCTGCCCATGGTCCACCATGACGGGATAATACTTCTGTTTGCGCTGGGAGGTGACCCGGAGTTTTACGGCGAAGGTACCGTCCTTATGTAGGTGCCGGGTATCCAGCACGATGTCGGTTGTAACGTTTGCCATGGTTGAGAGGTAAGAGACCTACATACAATCTACATACATTTACGGCAAAAGGCCATAAGCGGTCATAGAACGTTGGACGAAAAATCGGCTTTAAAAGCCATTTAAACAAATATTTCGAAACCGATGCAAAGGCCTGAAAACCGGGGAAGTATGACTGTTAATCAGGGGGTCCTTGGTTCGAGCCCAAGCTGGGGAGCTTAAAAATGAAGCACTTACTGCTATAACATGCGGTAAGTGCTTTTTTTGTGCACAAAATGTAAAAACACGCACGTCCTGGGGATGATCTATTGGTATATCTGAGGAGGGAGGGGGTAAATTCTTTGCAATAGTAGCGGTTGCTTGCCAGCAAAAAAACGCGGTAAAAACAAGGACATTCTCTGTCCCCAACAGGTCTTGCGTCTCCAGGGATGCCTGCAACTTCCCATAAACAAGTACACAACCTGACCCATCAACGCATTACTACAGCAAGTTTGATAACAGCATTTTTTAGCAGGATGTACCTGTCATGCTTTTCTACTAGAGTAAGAAGTGCTTTGAAAAGAGTGAGAGCAGAATTGTTGGCACTGCTCTTACTTCACCAATCTCTTCCATATATTCCAACCGTTCAAGAGTTTTATCCGTAGTATCACTTTGGAGCGCTCTTCTGATTATTTTTCCTGTAGTTCAAATTTTTAAGTGGTGTCCTGAACCTTACCCTGCCTGAAAAGGGGGTGAACCCCTACTTTACTATAAAGCTGCACCTGATCGTTTAGCAAGTATTCTACAGGCACAATAGCAGAACAAATTATAAAGGTTTTATTTTTTTGGATTTATAAAAGTTAAAATTTTAATAAAAATATATTTAATAATATTTTAATTTTTAATTACATTGAACTTACATTTGCGTTTCAGTAGTTCAAGTAATGCTTTAAGCACCTGACTCCTTCTCCAAGATTATTCGCCTATGTACGCTCTCTACCTTTCCCCTTGTTCAAAACCTGGCCCTGGATTCATGTGGCACCTGTCTATTGGGCCTGGTGTAAAAATGGTTTCTGTTGTATCAGATCCGCCGGCTAATCTCTTCCTCCTATCATATAGCTAACCCGTTAAGCATGGATTGGTCAGTATACGGCCTATTCCGCAGCTTGTCGCTCAATTTTTACTGTCAAAAAAAGCCGGTCCCGATCAAAGGAACCTCTGCTCACTTTTGAACTGATTTTATGAAAAACATCTCTACTCAACTGATTTTATTTGCCAAGAAGAGAAAGCAGTCTCGGCTTATTGCTTTGTTTTTATGCTTTAGTGGCGCTTTGTTAATGCCTCAGCAAGGGGCAGGACAGGCACCCCCATTGGGAAGTTGTGATACAGATAGTGTGGGGCCAACAATTACAGTTCAGGATATAGCTATAGAAGAAGATAATGATCCCGATAGTTGTGGTGCAGTGGTAGCAATTACAGCTACGGCTACTGACAACTGCAGCGAGGTAACCCCTACTGGGACTAGAAGTGATCAAAAGGCTTTAGCAGATCCCTATCCCGTAGGGATTACCATTATTACCTGGACAGCAACGGATGAAAGCGGAAATGATGCAGAGGAAGTACAGCAAACAGTAACAATAAAGGACGTTCAGGCACCTAGTCTGATAGGTAGCCTTCCTGGCGGAGCCCATGACAATTTGTGTATGACAAATGCTCCCGCTGCTCCAGCCGAATCTACTATTGCCGGCCTGTATACTGATAACTGCAGCAGCGTAACCGCAACGCTGCTTACCTCTTCTGTTACTGGCACTAATGCTTCCTGGACAGCCACCTACACCTACAGCATCTCTGATGCTGCAGGAAATGCAGCTGCCAATGCGGTGATAACCTATACCGGCGGCGATACTGAAGCTCCACTTGCACCTGCTTCGATCACCACTGTCACCGGCGAGTGTTCAGCAACAGTCAGCTCGGCTCCAACGGCTCAAGACAACTGCGCAGGCGCCATCACCGGCACCACTGAAGATCCACTAACCTACAACGTACAAGGCACACATATCATCACCTGGACCTTCAATGATGGCAACGGTAACAGCAGCACCGCTGAGCAAAAGGTAATCATAACCGATACCCAGGCCCCTACCATCACCGCCCCCGCAGCAGTAAGCGTACCTGCCAATGCCGGCTGTCAGGCAACAGGTGTAGTGCTTGGCACTCCTGTTACAGCCGATAACTGCTCGGTTGCCTCTGTAACCAATGATGCCCCCACTGTTTTCCCACTTGGGACTACTACCGTCACCTGGACAGCTACAGATCATCTCGGGCTTAAAGCTACTACTACTCAGACAGTAACTGTGGTCGATGATACCACACCTGTGCTCAGCAGTGTACCTGCTGATATGACCGTAAGCTGCGAAAATGTCCCTGCAGTCGCCTCAGTTACTGCTACCGACAACTGCACGAACCCCATTGCGGTGAACCTGAAAGAAGAAAGCACTCAAAGCAGCAACCCCACTCAGGCCGGCTACTATAATTACTCTATTACCAGAACCTGGACCGCCACCGACGCTGCCAACAATTCAGTTTCTGCTTCCCAGGTCATCACCGTTCAGGATGGCACCAAGCCTACCATCACGGCACCTGCTGCTGTAAGCGTTCTTGCAAATTCGACCTGTGAGGCAAGCGGTGTAGCGCTTGGTACTCCTACCGTATCCGACAACTGCGCTGCTGCTGCCTACATTACAGTATCCAACAATGCCCCCACTACCTTCCCCCTTGGGAATACTACCGTTATCTGGACGGCTACCGATGCCGCTGGCAATACAGCTAGCGCCACACAACTGGTAACGGTTACCGATACCCAGAAACCAGTGATTGCTACTGCTTCTGCACTTACGGCCAACACAGATCCCAACCAGTGTAGTGCCAGCATCAGTATCTCCGCCCCTTCTGCGACTGATAATTGCAGCGTGGGCAGCCCCATTGGCACCCGTAGCGATGGCAAGGCCTTAACCGACCCCTACCCGACAGGGACCACCACCATAATCTGGAATGTAACCGATGCCAATGGAAATACCGCTGAGCCAAGATCACAAACCGTAACGGTTAGTGATGCCCAAAACCCTAGCATCTCCACTACGGCTGATTTTAGTGTCAACACAGCCAGCAACAGCTGTACCGCCTCGGTTGCCGTACCTGCTGCACACTTCGATGACAACTGTACGGGCAGCTCCCTAAGCTGGACCCTCTCCGGCGCCACCAGTGGAAGCGGCTCTGGCCAACTCGGTACCGGAACCTTTAATCTGGGTACGACCACCATTACATATACCGTTACCGATGCTGCTAATAACATGGCTACGGCTACTCAGCAAATAAGCGTGCTGGACAAGACCGCTCCGGTTCTTACTCCGGCGGCCAACCAGAATGTAAACATCAGCGCTACCAGCTGCTCAGTGACCATCCCCGATGTCAGGGGCATTGCTACTGATAACTGTTCAGGTGCAGCTCAGATCACCCTTACCCAAAACCCGGCTGTGGGTGCTGTATTGGCCGTTTCGCACAACCAAACCATCGCCGTAACAGTAACGGCTACCGATGCCGCCGGCAATACGTCCAGCAAAACCGTAACGCTAACCGCCAAAGACGTAACCCCTCCCGTTAAGCCTAGTCTTGCGGATGTCACAGGCCAGTGCTCGGTAACCGTATCGGCTCCTACCACTTCCGACAACTGTGGAGGAACTATCACCGGTACCACCACAACTACCCCCCTTACCTTCACCCAGCAGGGTACGTATACCATTACCTGGACATTCAATGATGGAAGTGGAAATAGCTCTACTGCTGATCAGAAGGTGATTATTAAGGATACCCAAGCCCCTGTTATCACCGCAGCTGCAGATGTGGCCAAGGGAACCGATGCCGGTGTCTGTACAGCTTCGATCAACATCCCTACACTCACCTATACCGACAATTGTTCGGGCAGTGCATTGAGCTGGACCCTTACAGGGACTACCACTGGTAACGGTTCAGGACAGGTAGGCACCAGAACCTTTAACCTGGGGGTAAGTACCCTTACCTATACGGTAACCGATGCCGGCGGCAACAAAGCCACTGAGCAGATCACCGTAACGGTTACAGATGATAAAAACCCTACCATTACGGCACCTCCCGCTATCACAAGCGCCAAAACCTCTGCTGATGGCACCGGCAACTGCAGCACAAAGGTTGCGCTGGGTACGCCCACTACGGCAGATAACTGCAGTGTGGCTTCTGTAAAAGCCTATGTGGGCGGGAACGAGATCAATCCCACTACTTATGCTTTCCCGGTAGGCACCACTACCGTAACCTGGACCGCAACCGATGCAGCCGGTAATACTGCCTCAGCCACCCAGGCCGTAACCGTTGCTGATGATGAAAAGCCAGTAATTGCCGCTGTTTCCGCTATCACTGCCAATACGGATGCTGGCCAGTGCAGCGCTGCACTAAGCATCCCTACTCCCGCTGCTACAGACAATTGCAGCTCCGTAACCCCCATAGGCAGCAGAAGTGATGGGCTGGCCTTATCTGCTGCCTATCCTGCAGGCACTACCACCATCACCTGGAATGCCGCAGACGCCGCCGGCAATACAGCTACTTCGGTGACTCAGACAATTACCATTACCGATAAGGAAAAGCCCGCACTCTCACCAGCCGCCAACCAGGAAGTGAACCTGAATGCCACCTGCTTGGTAACCATACCGGATGTAAGAGGAACCGCCACGGATAACTGCGCCGGAACAACCATTACCCAAAGCCCTGCTGCTGGTACAGTTGTGGCTGCCTCTCATAATGGAACCATCGCTGTTACTGTAACTGCTACCGACGCTGCCGGCAATACCGACGTAAAGACGGTATTGCTGACAGCCAAAGATAAACTGGCTCCGGCTATCGCTAACCTTCCTGCCAATATCACCCTGGTTGCCGATGCCAGCTGCGTGGCTAAGGCTTCTTGGACTGCCCCAACAGCAACCGATAACTGCTCCGGCAGTACCATTGCCCAGACAGCAGGCCCCAGCAGTGGATCCAGCTTCCCCATAGGCACTACCAGCATCACCTATACCGCCACCGATGCTGCAGGCATCACTACCTCTGCCAGCTTTACCGTAACGGTTACCTACAGCCTGGGGGCGCCGGTATTTACTTCTCCTCTAGCCGAGCGCTGTCAGGGAACTGGCACTACCTCTTTTAGCGCCTCCGCTACCAATGCTACCGGCTACAGCTGGAGCATTGCACCATCTACTGCGGGAACCATTGCCAACGGCACGGTAAGCTGGAATAAGGATTTCAGCGGAGATGCTACCATTACCGTAACTGCCCTGGGATGCAACAATACCAGTAAAAGTGCCAGCCATACAATAAAGGTGCATCCGCTGCCAACCGTTAGCATAAGCGGAGTTGCCGACGGCCAAACCTTGTACAGCGGAGATCCGGATTATCTGCTGACAGGCTCGCCTGTTCCTGGTACCGCTCCTACCAAAGGGGTGTTTGAAATTCTCTATGCGAATAACACAAAGCTGACGGTGAATGGGGATAAACTGTCCTTGGCCAATATGTGTGGCCAGCCCCTGGGAACCCATACCATTACCTACACCTATACCAACGAAAAGGGCTGTACCAGTACGGCTACTAAAAAAATAACCATCAAAGAGTCTACCTACTACGTTGTGGTAGAGTCGCTGCCGAAGCCCTTTTGCCGGGGAGATAATGTACGCCATACGGCGAAAGTATACCGGGACCCCCAAACCATTATTTATCCCTGGCTGGTAAATGCCAGCGGCCAGGCCGTTAGGGCAGATGGCGTTACCCTACTTCAGCCTGGAGAGATACCCGTTTCCAACCCCGCCTATCCGTTTCCGGCCGATGCCCCTCAGTGGATGATCGAGTATTCGTACCGCTTCTTTAACCCCCATGTGGTGGTAGGAAGCGGCCAGGAAATGAATCCTGAAAAATTTGAATACCAGTGGCTCAAAAACAACAAACAACGCGTTGGCAGTGATGGTGTGTTTTTTGAAAACGCGGGCCTTTCTTCCATGGATTATTATACAGTGGAGGTGTCCGGCCCTCTCCTGTGTGGAAAAACCATCAAAAGCGGTGAATCAAGCCGCACCTATACCGGCCAGATCGCAGAATATAACATCGCTCTGGTTGCTAACCCCAACCCCATCTGCAAAGGAGACGAAGTTACGTTTAAAGCAAGCCTTGATCAGAATTTTACCCACTGGGATGATGCAGATTTCAAGCTGAAACTGGCCTGGAATGTTAACAGGGGCGGAACCACCTACAGCCTGGGTACAACCGACTATGGTGCTAATGGCGTTGGGGCGCTTACTTTCACATCTGCCGGCCCGGCAGGCGGCTTTGTTGATGGAGATGTGGTATCAATTGGCTTTACTTCTGCCATTGATGAGGTCTTCCAGGACGGTACAAAGTGCTCCGGGGGCGCCACTTCCCAAACTGTTACAATACGGGTAAATGACTTCGCCGCCACAGCTGGCAGTAGCCAGACCATCTGCGAAGGCGAATCGGCTACCTTTGGAGTAACCTTCTCCACCAAAACCGGCCCTAACCCAATCACCTATGCATGGGAAGTAAAGAATACCGCCACCAATGCAGTAACCAACTATACCACTTCCTCAATCACCATTAGCCCACAGGCCGGCACCTACGACGTTAAGGTAAGGGTTTCTAACGGCTGCACTGCCTTGACCAAAACACTTTCGGCCGGCACCTTGGTGGTAAAACCACTGCCCGTGCTATCTGCGATACAAGCTAGAACACACTGCCATGGCGATGCCGGAGCAGCCATACCCTTTGCCAGCACACTAACAGGAACTACCTATAGCTGGCAGTCTTCTCATAATATTGGCTTTGGCACTAGCGGCACAGGCACTATTCCGACCTATACGGCTAGTAACACCACTACTGCCCCTATCAATGCCACCATTACAGTAACCCCTACAGCCAATGGGTGCAAGGGAGCTGCCAGAACCTTTACCATTACCGTAAATCCCGTACCGCCAGTGAATCCTGCCTCCCTGCAGTTGTGCGAAAGCAGTGCCGGATCAGGTACGGCCAGCTTTGATCTGTCCACCGCCAGCAGCACCCTTATGGGTTCGGCCAGCGGTGTATCGGTTACAGGTTGGTATACCAGCGCCAACGGCACTAGCCCCATCAGCAGTCCCTATACCAGTGGCAACGCCACCGTATATGCCAAACTCACCAATGGGGTTACCGGCTGTAGCGTATATGCCCCTGTTGCCCTAAAGGTAAACCCCCTTCCGGAGGTAGCCCTGAAGGCAATAAGCGTCTGCATACTGGATGCACCCTTTACGCTCGATGGCGGCTCATCCAACAGCACTGGCGGCTCGTGGAGCTACAGCGGAACGGGCATCAGCAATAACCAATTCGATCCGGCGGCTGCCGGCCCGGGCACCCACACCTATAGCTATACATATACCAATGCCCTGGGCTGTGCCAATACCGTAAGCAACACCATTGAGGTACGCGCTGCCACGGAGCCCGATGCTGAGCTGGAAGTATGGTGGCGAAACGAAAGTGCCCAGTGGGAATATATTGTAAAGGACTATGATCCGGCTATTGAAGGCCTGCGTTATGCCTGGTATCCCTGGGACGATTATGCCGGAGAGTGGAGCAAGAATACGATCGCCATCACCGAGACAAACTCCTTTACGGTAGCGGCCTACATCAACCTTAAGGTGGTGGTGATTCCCCCTGCTGGCACCTGTATAAAGGAACTTATTCTGGAAGGAATAGATCCAAAGCCGCTTCCGGTGGTAATGCTCTACTTTACGGCCGAGCAGCTTGGAGGAGATGCTGTGCTGGAATGGGCTACGGCCAAGGAGGAGAACAATACCGGCTTTGAGATACAGGTATCAGAAGATGGGAGTCAGTACCGCAAGCTGGCCTTTGTGCCCACCCAAGGGGGAAATTCCACTAGCAGGCAGCTCTATCGCTACACCGACCGGGAGCCTGGCAAGACGGGAAACCGCTATTACCGTCTGATGCAAACCGATAGTGATGGGTCAATTGACTATTATGGCCCTGAACTGGTGCGCTTCTCCAGCCGGGAGTCGATTGCCCTATACCCCAATCCCTTCCAGCACCAGCTGAAGATCAGCGTTCAAACTGAGAAGGGGGGTATCCTTACCCTTCAGATAGCCGATGCAGCTGGCATGAAAGTGCTGGAGCGCAGCTTTGACATCCCCAGGGGAGGCAAACTGGAAGAGATCGCCCTTGATCCTTCCCTGCCAAGAGGCGTTTACCTGGTAATCACCGAACTGGATGGCGAGCGGCAACACTTCAAGCTGGTGAGGCAGTAGTCCTTACTAGTTTTTTCATTAGATAAGAAAGGCCGCTTCTTCCGGAGCGGCCTTTTTGTTTTGATTTCCCTGCATGCCGGGCACCCCCTTCCTGCCTAAGCTGGTGCGGGAGATCAGGCTATAGGGCCAGTCAGATACCATATCATTTTTTCAAGAGGGAGGATAGAATACCTTCTTCTGCTTGGGGCAGCCTGTTCTGGCAGGTAGTGGACGGTAGGCTGCGGGCTACTATTCTTTCTGGTTTTTAGAAAGCAGCAAACAAAGCCCATGATCGTTAGTTAAAGAGCTACATCTGAGGGAGTAATAAAATATCATAAACTTTGAAAGTATTTTGATATTTTGTTAGATAAATCAAATAATCAATAAATTATTCTGATTTCATTACATTAACCTTACATTTTTAGTAAATTAGATTACCCATTGACTATCAGTGGGTAAACCAGGTTTTTTAGGTAAATCAGCTCTAAAAGCGCTTTACCAGCAGCAAAACCAGGAGCCTTTTTATACGTGTAGATAGTGAATTGCTATCTCCATACTTTTTATTGCGCCATGCTGCCCTTAGGACCTTCCGCCGGTGGCATGATTTGGGTAAGCCGTTACTTACCAAATTTTTGTACTGAGCAGGAGCCTCTTCTTTTCAAGGGGAGGATTTTTAAAGCAACGAATCGCTACAGCAGATAGGACCACTTGATCATTTTTTTCTCCCGACCTCTATGAAACAGACCTCTACGCATCAAGGATTTTTAGCTACTAGAAGAGGGTTCCAGCACGAACTGGTTGTCATGCTTTTGTGCTTTGCCGGGTTTCTATTCCTGCCTCAGGAGGCTTGGGCCCAGTGTGACACACCACTTACATATACAAAACAGGATCCGGGATGTGGGCAAGAAGCGGGCTCCATTACCATTACGGGCCCTGCGGGCAGTAGTGTCAGGTATAGCATTGATGGCGTAAATTATGCCAATACAACAGGCGCTTTTACTGATGTAGAACCTGCTACCTACAATGTTACCTATGGCGTTATAGATACAAATGGCGATCTGGTCTGTACTTCGGCTCCACAGGTAGTTACTATAAACCTGCCGCCACCAACGCCCGCTACTCCTACGGTTGTAATTACACAGCCCACCTGTCAGCTGGCTACAGGAACGCTGCAAGTTACGGCTCCAACAGGTGTTGCTTACAGTATTGATGGCACTGATTACACAAATACTACTGGTGTTTTCACAGGGCTTACTGAAGGCAGCTATAGTGTTACGGCCAGAAACAGCAACGGCTGCACCTCTGGAATATACACTGCAGTTATAAACGCCCAGCCCCAGACACCCCCTGCGCCTACTGCCACAGTCTCTCAACAACCTACCTGTACACTGGCAACCGGCACTATTACCATTAGTGCGCCTACCGGCACAGGACTGGAATTTAATGTGAATGATGGACCCTTTCAGACTTCCACTACATTTAGCGGCCTGGACCCAGACAACTATAATGTAAGGGTAAGGAATGCTGATGGCTGTATTTCTGAACCAACGCAACTAACTGTTAATCCGCAGCCGCTTACCCCTGCGCCACCGACTGTGGACATATTACAGCCAACTTGTTTAATAGCTACAGCTACGCTTACTGTTTCTACCCCAACAGGCGTTGCTTATAGCATTAATGGAACAGATTATACAAATACCAATGGTGTTTTCACCGGGGTAGCTCCCGGTACCTACAGTGTTACGGCCAGAAACAGCGACGGCTGCACCTCTGGAGCAACTACTGCAACTGTAAATGCCCAGCCCCAGACACCCCCTGCGCCTACTGCCACAGTCTCTCAACAACCTACCTGTACACTGGCAACCGGCACTATTACCATTAGTGCGCCTACCGGCGCAGGGCTGGAGTACAACGTCAATGGAGGGGCGTATCAATCATCTACAACCTTCAGTGGTCTGGAGCCCAACATCTATAATATAAGGGTAAGGAATGCTGATGGCTGTATTTCTGAACCAACGCAACTAACTGTTAATCCGCAGCCGCTTACGCCAGCTGCGCCTGTAGCCCAATCGCCTCAAATTTTCTGTTCGGCTACTAACCCAACGGTCGCTAACCTGGTAGCCACAGGCAATAATCTAAAGTGGTACAATGTAGCCACTGGCGGAACAGCCTTAGCTTCCGGCACTGCCCTTGTTACTGGCAACTACTATGTAAGCCAGACCTCCGCAGAGGGATGTGAGAGTGCCAGAACGCTAGTGTCTGTTACTGTAAATACCACACCTGCAGCGCCCACTGCAGCATCTCCTCAAATTTTTGCTCAGCTACTAACCCAACAGTTGCTAATTTGACAGCTACAGGTACCAACCTAAAGTGGTACAATGTAGCCACTGGCGGAACAGCCTTAACTTCCGGCGCTGCCCTTGTTACTGGCAACTACTATGTGAGCCAGACTTCAGCTCAGAACTGCGAAAGTGCCAGAACAACTGTAAATGTCACTGTAAATACTACCCCTCCGGCGCCGGGTGTTTCTTCTCCGGTTAATTACTGCCTCAATGATCCGGCAACCGCCTTAACGGCTACAGGCAGTAACCTAAAATGGTATACTGCTGCTACAGGAGGAGCGGCATTGCCGGGAGCACCAACCCCTTCTACTGCCACAGCAGGAACAGTGTCCTATTATGTATCCCAGACTGTGAATGGGTGTGAAGGGCCAAGGGCAAGATTAGACGTAGTCACATACGCTCTGCCTGTTGCAAATGCCGGAGCGGATCGAGCAATCTGTTCCGGAGCTACATCCACCGCTTTAGGGGTTAGTCCTGTAACCGGGGTTACCTACAGTTGGTCTCCATCTACTGGCTTATCGAACCCAAATATATCCAATCCCACTGTTACACTTAGCAATACAGGCACAGCCCCGATTACCCAGGCATATACGCTGACGTCAAGAAATACCAGCACGGGCTGCCAGAATACCGATGAGGTAATCATAACCGTAAACCCCAGACCTCAGCTTAACAGCACGCTTACCCCTGCAGCCATCTGTAGTAGCACTACGTTTAGCTACACTCCCACCAGTGCAACAGCCGGCGCGGCCTTTACCTGGACTCGCATTCTTCCTTCAGGGTTAAGTGGCCCTACTACTAGTTCAGGCTCAGGAGGTATCTCTCAGGTACTAACCAATACTACGGCCGACCCTCTTACCGCTATTTACAGGTATACAACCAGCGCAAATGGATGTACAGGTACAACAACGCAAGATGTAACAGTAGTAGTAAACCCCAACCCCGCTCTCAACAGCACACTTACACCGCCAGCAGTCTGCAGCGGCACCCCTTTTACCTACACACCCGCCAGTGCTACCGCCGGTGCTACCTTTAGCTGGAGTAGAGCAGCAGTAACAGGAATTAGCAATCCTGCGGCCAACGGCACTGGTTCGGTCACCGAAACCCTGGTAAATACTACCACCGCACCTATCAATGTTACCTATGTATACACCACTACAGCCAATGGCTGTACAGGTGCCCCCCAAAACGTTGTGGTTCGGGTAAATCCAAGCCCTGTCTTAAGCAGTAGCCTATCACCAAATGCTGTATGTAGCGGTACTAATTTTAGTTATACAGCTACTAGTGCTACAGCCGGCGCTACGTTTACCTGGACCAGACCAGCAGTCGCAGGTATAACCTCATCATCTCCCGCTAGTGGTACAAGCGCTGGCACAGGCACCCAGAATTTAGTTAACACCACTACAGCACCCATAGATGTTACTTATAAATATAGAGTCACAGCCAATGGCTGTCAGGGCCCAGAGCAAAATGTAGTAATTCGGGTAAACCCCCGGCCGCAGCTCAGCATCACCCTTAGCCCTGCAGCGATTTGTAGCGGCACTACCTTTGCATATACGCCTACCAGCGAAACGCCTGGCGCTACCTTTACCTGGACCCGTATTCTTCCCACAGGATTAAGTGGTCCTAACCCCTCTTCGGGCTCTGGTGCGATCTCTCAGACATTAACTAATAATACCCCTAACCCCCTTACGGCAATTTATAGGTATACAACTACAGCTAATACCTGTACAGGTACCTCTACACAAGATGTTGCAGTAGTAGTGAACCCAAATCCAATCCTTAGCAGTACACTTACCCCACCGGCCATCTGCACCGGCAATTCCTTTACCTACTCGCCCACCAGTGCTACTGGCGGTGCTTCCTTCAGCTGGAGTAGAGTAGCAGTAACAGGCATCAGCAATCCTGCAGCCAACGGCACTGGACCTATTAGTGAGCAGCTGGTCAATACTACAACTTCACCCATTGATGTTACCTATCAAATTACCACTACCGCTAATGGGTGTCCAGGCACTCCACAGAACCTTGTTGTGCGGGTTAACCCCTATCCGGTAGCTGAATTTAGCGGTATTACAGATGGTGGAATTACCTATTCCGGCGAATCCTCCAAAGTACTTACCGGTTCCCCAGCCGGGGGTACCTTCTCAGGACCAGGGGTAAGCCTAGCACAAGGTATCTGGCGCTTCAATGCCTGTACTGCACTTGGGAGTGCTGATGAACTGGAAGTTCCCATCACCTATACCGTTACCGAAGGAGGCTGTACCAGCACAATTACCAAAAATGTGCTGGTGAAGCGTTCTACCTACACTGTTATCAACCGAGGGGAACCCTTTACCATCTGCCGTGGACAAAATATTACCTTTACCGCCTATATATACCGCGAAGTTGAGGTTATGTATCCCTATACGAATACACCAATTACTGATGTGGGCATACGGGATGCCGCCACCTATAACGAAGCCTATACCGACTATTACCGCGCCCTGATTAAAGATCCTGATTGGGAGCCCTCTGATATAGAAAGAGCTTATCCCCAGCGCTTACTACAGCCGATCCCCTATAATCCCGATGCTGGTGATGATTTGGAAGATCAGGTAGACGTAGCACAGTTTTTGATGGATCCAGCCCTGTTTAGCTACCAGTGGGAGCGTAATGGAAGCGATCAGGGGCAAGACAATCAATCCAGATCCATCGCCGCTCTCTCTGCAACCGATTATATTCGGGTTAAGGTAGAACTCCGGAACCAATCCAGCTGTATTACGTCCACTCAACCTCTCATTACAGGGCCTAAGGGAGAGAAATGGGCACCATCTAATTATCTGTTCTTCTCTGAACCCAGGGATTATGTGCTCATCCTTCCAGACAATACCCCTCCTCTGGCAATCTGCCAGGGTGATACAGAAGGCGTACAGGTCTCCTTCCCCGTGGGTACCTATCAGTGGATCAATACCAATACTGAAATTACCTGGTTTCTCAGACGAGACGGTATTGTTTACCCACTGTATACCATAGACCTCTCCAATGCTACTCAAGATCAGCTGGCAGGATATTTCACCCTCACTGCTGATGAACTAAACCAAGCCCTTTCAGATAGGTATCCGCAGCTAGTGCCTGGTGAGCTTATTGACGGAGATGAGGTTTATATGGAATATATCTCCGATCTAGACCGGGAGATCAGGAGTAGATGTAGCCAGGGCGGGCAAGTTAATGCCAGTCAGGTTGTTACTGTTATTGTAAATAACCTGGAGGCAGAAGCTGAACCATTTGAAGAGGAAATATGCCTGGGTGAAACCATTACAGTTCAAAATCTGGAAATCACCACCCTTACCGGTACAAATGAAGTAAGCTATCAGTGGTATATCAATGGGCAGCTGTATACGCAAGCCACTGGCCCTACCTTTGATTTTACGCCAAGCTCAGCCACTCCTGGTACTTATGAGATCGAGGTTACCTTGACGAATGGCTGCCAAACTATTAGTGCATTGGCCATCGGTACGCTAACGGTAAATCCATTACCAGAAGTGACCCTGGGCAATTTATCTGTGTGTGTACTAAACGCGCCTATTACACTTACTACAGGCTCATCGAATATAACCGCGGGTAGCGGCACGTACAGCGGTCCGGGCATTACCAATGGGGTATTTGATCCATCAGAAGTTGGTCCAGGAACCTATACCTACACCTATACATTTGAAACTACAAATGGCTGTTTAGCGACAGAAACGGCTACAATTACCGTAGAAGAAACTATTGAACTTGAAGGAGAACTATTATATGAAGAATCTCCGGATGGTCAGTATTGGACGTTTACAGCAGAAGAATCTGAGGATCTTGATTTTGGAGATAATCCAACATATAGATGGTTAAGGAGAACTGGTATAAGCGATTGGGAAGAAGTGTATCCGCAAGATTCACGTTTCCCAAATGTTTACCTTGATTTTGATTACGGCGCAGATGTCGAGATCATTGTACAAGTTGTCAATAGTGAGGATTGTACCATCATTGAATTGATTATCCCTAACAACCCCCTCCCCGTAGACATGCTCTACTTCCGCGCTACCAAGCAGGGGGCAGATGCCGTGCTGGAGTGGGCTACCGCCAAGGAGGAGAATAATACCGGCTTTGAGGTACAGGTATCCACCAACGGCACGGAGTACCGCAAGCTGGCCTTTGTGCCCACAGCTGATGGAAACACCACCGGCACCCAGACCTACAAATACACCGACCGGGAAAAGGGCAAAGCCGGCAACCGATACTACCGCCTGATGCAGATCGACATCGACGGCACTACGGAGTACTTTGGCCCGCAGCTGGTGCAGTTTGAAACCCGGGATGGGCTGACCTTCTACCCGAACCCCTTCCAAAATGAGATTCAGCTTGATGTACAGGCCGAAGAAAGAGGCCCGCTTCAGATCCGTATCTCCAATGCCGCCGGTGTAAACGTGCTGGAACGTACCCTGACCATCGAAAAAGGGACCAGCCTGCGGGAGATCTCCCTGGACCCCTCCCTGCCCAGAGGCATGTACTTTATCACTACCCAAATGGGGGGCGTGGTCCGGCATTTTAAACTGATGAAGCAATAAGCTGTCCCTTTCTGGTAGCCCCTTCCACACAAAACGCCGCTTCCTGATCCGGAGCGGCGTTTTGCTGTAGTAACGCTTACCTATTATCCTGGATGGTACCCGGGCCGGAGTATTCTTTATTGCACCCCTTTACGAGCAACTGATACCAAATTAACCCTTAAAATCACCTGTATTTCCAGGGTTTATGGTGCGGCCGGCCAGGCTCACAGACCCTCTGGAGGCAGGTCTGTGAGCCACAGACCTGGAACATGATTAGTTAAATCAGTATGAGCCTCCCACGGACAGCCCCCCTCTGTATCCTATGTTCCTTCCCTGGAGCATAGGCGGCCGACTGATACCAGGCGCCTGTACCGGACGCTGCATATATAAAGGCCATAGCGCCTAAAATAAAACAAATCTTACACCCCTCTGAGTGGTGCTCCCGGCCTATTCTTCGCTGGGCCGGTGCCGGTGGGTAAGCCAAAGCAGGTAGTCCTCCTTGCTGAGACGCTCCTGCATGTACATCTTCATCTCTCTGTCACGAATCTGCCGGAAAAAGTCGAGAAAGGCTAGATCGTTACGAGAGGCTGCAAATCCCTTGGCCAAATACCGGCTTCTGGCTGGTTCAGGCAGGCTTCCGATCCATTCCAGAAAATCCTCCTGGTCCGGAGCAGCGCGTTGCACCTGGTAATATGAAAAAGCTACCTCCCCAATCTGGAGAGCAATATCCTTTTCTACTACAGAATCTGATTTCTTCATAACAGGCTGAGGTTGGTTAAAATGCAGCAGCTACAAGAAACAGGGTTTGCGGCAAAAATACCGGGCAATCTTAAGGGATTTGGTACACCCCTGCTCACAAACGGCTGGCCATGCATTCAGGTCAAATCGGGTCTGAAAAATCAGAAAAATGCGCCGGCTAACCCCTACCTTTGCAGGCAGGAACTCAGGGCCGTTTAAAATGCTTATATGCCTGTATTCCTTTACTTATCCAGACCTGATGAATCCATACTTCACTACTGCCCTGGGACGCTTCCGGGCCATTGCCTTTGCCGAGGGCGTTTCCTACCTGCTGCTGCTCTTTATAGCCATGCCGCTGAAGTACTGGGCCGATATGCCCCTGGCCGTGAAGTACACCGGCTGGCTGCATGGACTGCTCTTTGTGCTCTTTATTGCCTCCCTGCTGGAGGTAAGCCTGCGCCTGCGCTGGTCGGTCGTAAAGGCCGGTCTTGCTTTTCTCTCCTCGCTGATCCCCTTTGGCACTTTTGTGCTGGATGCCCGCCTGCTGCGCCAGCAGCAACAGCTCTCCTGAGCTGGGAAGAACGGGATTGCCCCGCTGCTGAGGGAGCCCTGCAGCAGCCCCCCTCCTGCAGGCAGCTGGTGGCGCCGATAACAGGGGTATTTTGGGTGTTTTTGGGAACAAAAAAGGATTCGGAGCAGTCCTATAAGGAGAATCTTTTGTAACTATACTCCCTGAAAATCCCCTACCCCTACCCGCCATGACTACCGAATTTCAGGAGATCAATATACAGATCCCCCGCACCGATAAGCCCCGTGTGGTGATCATCGGGGGTGGCTTTGCCGGCCTCAACATCATGAAGGAGCTGGATACGCGCCACTACCAGATTGTGGTGCTGGACCGGCACAACTACCACACCTTTCAGCCCCTGCTCTACCAGGTAGCCACCGCCGGCCTGGAGCCCGGCTCTATTGCCGGCCCCATCCGCCACCTGATCGAAGATAATGAAGAGATCTTCTTCCGCATGGCCAAGGTAACGCAGCTTAACCTGGAGCGCAAAACGGTAACTACCCCCGTGGGCGAACTGCGCTATGATTACCTGATCATAGCCTGTGGCTCCCGCACCAACTACTTTGGCAAAGATGAGCAGTTTAAGGAGGCCTTGCCCCTGAAACAGATCCCGCAGGCGCTAAACCTGCGCTCGCACATTCTCCAGAATTTTGAAAAGGCGGTCAATACCACCGACAGCTACGAGCTCCGCAGCCTGCTGAATATTGTGATCGTAGGGGGTGGCCCTACAGGGGTTGAGGTGGCCGGCGCCCTGGGCGAGCTGCGCAGCCATGTGCTGCCCAAGGATTATCCCGAGCTCAACTTCCGGCAGATGCAGATCTACCTGGTAGAAGGCATGCCCCGACTGCTGGGCGGCATGAGTGATAAAGCCGGCAAAAAAGCCATTAAGTACCTGAAGGATTTCGATATCAACATCATGCTCAACACCATGCTGGAGTCCTACAACGGCAAGCAGGTGCAGCTAAGCAATGGGGAGATGATCCCCTCCCAGACCCTTATCTGGGCCGCTGGCGTAAAGGGCAATGTGATACCCGGCCTGCCCGAGGAGGTGCTGGAGCGGGACCGCATTCTGGTAGACGAGCACAACCGGGTGCGGGGTTTTCAGGAGGTATTTGCCGTGGGCGATATTGCCCAGATGAGCACCGAAAAGCACCCCAAAGGACACCCCATGCTGGCGCCGGTAGCCATTCAGCAGGGCACTTTACTGGCCAAAAACCTCAACCGGATGGCCCTTGGCAAACCGCAGAAACCCTTCCGCTATACCAACAAGGGGTATATGGCCACTGTAGGCCGCAACCGGGCCGTGGTAGACATGCCCAATGGCTGGAGCTTTGGCGGTTTTATGGCCTGGCTGGCCTGGATGTTCATTCACCTGATGTACCTGATCGGTTTCCGCAACAAGCTGGTGGTGTTCAATAACTGGATCTGGAACTACTTCACCTACGATCGGGGCATTCGCCTCATCATCCGCCCCTTTGATAAGGAAGAAAAGAAAAAGCAGCGCGAAGCCGAGATCTCGGGGGTTTAACAGGCCACCTAATTGCAAACCTCCGGGTATTTGAAATTCCTGGAGGTTTTTTTATCCCCACACCTGCGTGCCCTCGGTGCAGTTACGGCACATCTCAATCTGGTCCCGGCCCTTCAGGATCAGGGAGCGAAACTCCTGGTACTCCCGGCTCTGCCAGATTTCCTTAAAGGGGGCCTGCTGCGTATCGCCCAGGCGGTAGCGGGCATCTTTATCAAAACAGCAGGGCACTACTTTACCATCCCAGGTAAGCACACAGCTGTGCCACATTTTCCAGCAATGGTCCAGCAGCTTGTTCTTGATGCTCCAGCGCCCATCGGCCTCCTGCCGGTAACGGCTGTAGCGGTCCAGGGTCGGGATTAGATCCGACCCTTTTTCGTAATCATAGATCTGGGCGGTCTTGAACCACACACCATCCACCCCCAGCTGCCGGGCCAGCGTCCGGGCCTCGCCGATCTGGTGCTCATTGGGCTTTACCACCAGAAACTGAAAGACTACATAGGGCGTTTTGCTCTTTAGTTCTCTGCGCCAGTGCAGCAGCCGCCGGGTGCCTTCCAGTACCTTCTCCAGCTTGCCCCCGATGCGGTACTGCTGGTATACCTCCTGCGTGGTGCCATCCAGGGAGATGATCAGCCGGCTCAGGCCGCTCTCTACCGTCTGGCGGGCGCGCGCATCGCTCAGGTAATGGGCGTTGGTAGAGGTAGCGGTATAAAGGCCCCGCTGATGGGCGTACTGCACCATGTCCAGAAACTGGGGGTGCAGGTAGGGCTCGCCCTGAAAGTAGAGCAGCAGGTAGAGCAGGCTGTGCTGCAGCTCATCGATCACCTTTTGGTACACCTCCTGCTGCAGCATGCCGGTAGGCCGGCTAAACGAGCGCAGGCCGCTGGGGCATTCCGGACAGCGCAGGTTGCAGCTGGTGGTAGGCTCAAAGGAAAGGCTCAGGGGCAGCCCGCTATGGGATGCCTTGCCGCTTGCCCGGCTATAGTAGTAGCTGCCCAGCACCTGCGCGGCATTTCGCAGCTTACGGGGCGTAAGCGTTCGGGCAAAGGTAAGGGCATCCTGCAGGGCATTCATCGCGTAGGTAAAGCTACGGGCTTGCGCCTGCTTTGCCAAAGTAGCGGGAGGATTTGTGCGGGAATGGGTTTACTGGACAAGGGACGTTGGACAATGGACTATAGACTACAGACAGTGGACAATGGGGAGGTAAGGACCTAGTGTCGACTATTATCCGTCTGCTGCCACCTGCTTATTCATATTTAGAACAAATACATGCTCTTAATTCGATTTGTACGCTTTCTGCTTCGCTGGTCACCCCTGCTCATCTTTATAGTGGCAGCCATCTGGCTGTTGCGAAACCCCTTTAACTGGTTTGGAAAATCCGAGGAGCCTGTTACCATCATTAACCACGATGTGGTGTTGCAGGAAATTGAAAGCCTGGGCCGATTGGAGCTGGTGCGTTACCGCTATAAAGACATTGTGGAGCTTACCGAAAAAAATGCCCGCTACCTGGGCATCTTTGAGGTGCCCGACAGTAAGGTGGCCCTCATCACCACCGGCGAGGCGGTGGGCTGCATGGACCTTACCAAAATAACTGCTGAGGATATTCTGATCCGGGGCGATACCATTCTGGTGCACCTGCCCGCAGCCGAGCTCTGCTATTACAAGCTCGATCTGGCCAACTCCCGCGTGTATTCGGTCGATAAGCAGGTGTATTTCAAAAGCGAAAGCCAGCTGCTGGAAAAAGCGTACCGGCAGGCCGAGCAGCAGATGCGCCGGTCGGCCCTGCAGGGGGGTATCCTGAACGAAACCCGCCAGAACGCCGAACAGGTACTGCGCCCGCTGCTGGAAAAAGTATCCGGCAAGCGCATCCTCTTTCTGGACCAGCAACCGCCGCCACAGAAGCTTGAGCGCAGGCAGTGAGCTTCAGAGCGAGGGAATTAATTTCCTCGCCGTACTGCATAAGATAGCTACTCCCCCAGCTCCTTGAGCGCGTCCCAGACCAAATCCTGCTCATAGCCCTTGCTGATGGCATAGCGGGCCAGCTTGCTCCTACGCAGGGCGGGGTTGCGCTCGGATTCGGTGGCCGCTTTTTTTTCCAGCAGCTCCAGCAGGGTTTGCCAGTAAACGTCCGGATCAATCTCCTGCTGCAGCGCCTGCTGCTGCAGGGGGGCTGCCACGCGGTGCTGCTTGAGGCCCTGCAGAATTTTGTAGCGGCCCCAGCGTTTTTGCCTAAATTTGCCGCCGGCATAGGCCCGGGCAAACCGTTCTTCGTTCAGGTAGTTCTCTTCTTCAAGCTCGGCCAGCAGGCGCTCGATCGCATCCGGCTCCTGCCCCCATTCGGCCAGCTTGTCCCGCAGCTGCTGGCGGGAGCGCTCCTGGTAGACACAATAGGCCATGCCTTTGGCCTTGGCATCGGCATAGTGAAGGGGTTTGGGCGGATCGGCAGAACGTTTACGCATAGGCATTGAAGGTAGGCTAAGTTGAAAAATAAACAAGCACTCGCATTACTTTTTACGGCAAATGCCATTTCGGGCTTCGCCCAGGGAGTGTCCATGCTGGCCATTCCCTGGTATTTTGCCCAGCAGGGGCTCTCCAGCCGCTTTAACCTGCTGTACGCCGCCGTTACCTTTCTTACGCTTTTCTGGGGCCTGTATGCCGGCACCCTGGTAGACCGCTTTCCGCGCAAGGGGGTTTTTCTGGGCACCAACCTGCTGGAAGGCAGTCTGGTGCTGGGCATTGCCGCCCTTGGCTTCTGGCAGGGTGAGCTGCAGTGGTTTCTGGTGATGGGGGTCTTTGCCATTACCCTGTTTGGCTACCAGATCCATTATCCCAACCTCTATGCCTTTGCGCAGGAGATCACCCTGGCCAAAAACTACCAGAAAGTAACTTCTCTGCTGGAAATTGTGGGCCAGAGCACCAATGTAGGGGCCGGCTTTCTGGCAGCCCTGCTGCTGGAAGGGGTCAGCTGGCAACAGACCCTCACCCTGGGCAGCCTGGACATTCCGCTATCCATCCAGATTCCCCGCTGGACCATCTGGGAAATATTTGCCCTGGATGGGGCCACTTACTTTATCTCCTCGGCCCTGATTGCCCTGATCCGCTACGTGCCTACCAGCCAGCTGGAGGTAGAGCTGGGCAGCATCCTTAAGCGGGTGCGCACCGGTCTTCACTTTCTGCAACAGAACCGCTACATCCTGCTCTTTGGCTTGCTAACCTATTCGGTGTTTGTGGTGGTGCTGGTAGAGCTGCATGCCGTGGCCCCTCTTTACATCACCAATCATTTGCGGGAAGGGGGGCATGTATTTGGCAGCATGGAAGTACTCTATGCGCTGGGGGCACTGTCGGCGGGCATCGGGCTGCGCTGGCTGTTCCGCAACCGGCAGGCGGTGCAGGGCATTATGCTGCTGATGGGGCTGGCCGTGTTTTCACTGGGCATTCTGGCGGTTACCCAATCGGTCATCATCTTCCTGGGCGCCGGCCTGCTGATCGGTTTCTCTAATTCAGGTGTACGGATTCTGCGGGTGGCCTACCTCTTTGAGCATGTGCCCAATAACATCATTGGCCGCACCAATTCGGTATTTAGCGTCGCCAATATTTTGTGTCGGGTAAGTTTTATCCTGCTCTTCAGCAACGCCTACTTTAACCGCGACTCCAATAGTGCTTACGCCTATGCCATCATGGCCCTGTTTGTGCTACTGGCACTGCTAGGACTGCTGTTTACGCATTACGGGCCCTCCTCCCACAAGCGGGAAGAGCGTCTGTCCTCATCGGCCGCCGGGCGAATGCGGCCCCGGCCTACATTCAGGCGCAGGCCCAGCTCCAGGGCATCGGGCTGAGTAGTGAAGCCTTTAAAATCGGCCCCGGCCACCAGCCAGAGCGAGCGGAAGAACTTAAAGCCCGCATTGGCACCCCATTGGTAAAGGCCATTCTTATAGTAGCTGCCGCCCAGCAGCAGTGTATTTAGCACTGTGCCGGTATAGTTGAAGCGAAACTCGGGCAGCTCCCGCCCATCCTGAATCTGCACCAGCAAAAAGGAGGAGGAGCGCAGCCAGGAGTAGCTTTGCAGCTCCCGAAAGCCCAGCAGGGCATTGTACTGCCGCTGCCCCTTATTCAGGGCATTTTCCATGGAAAGGCCCAGCAGAAGGTTATCCCGCCGGAGCAGGCCCGAAAAATCGGTGCTGGTCAGCTGTTGGTCTGGCTTTGGGGTACCCCCTTCGGGCTGGCCGGTATGCCGGAGGCTGTGCCAGTTTTGCTGCACCCCCAGGCGCAGGTTGGTCTCTTCAGTAAAGGGCAAAAAGAGGGTGTAGCCCAGGCCCCACTCGCTTAGCTGTTGGGTAGTACCAAGCTGCTGGTGGTAGTAACCTCCTATGGCGCCCCGGATAGGGGGCAGGGGAATGGCCAGAGCGGCATAGCCGCTAAGGGTATCAGGCCGGCTGCGACCCAAAAACGTAAAAGCCGTACCCTCTGCGCCTATGCCGGCAGAAACGGTACGGTCATACGTCCAGGGAAAATGGGTATAGCGTTGCTGGGGCAGGCGCTGGCCAAAGCTCGGCACAGGGGCCAGAAGCAGCAGCAGCCCACCTATCAATGTCACTTTCCAAAACTGCATACTACCTTACAAAAGCAGCAGCAGAAGGGTTCCTGCCCCGGCAGAAGAAAGGCAGCCGCTACTATTTGGCCTGCACAGCGGCCTCTTTATCCTTGATTAGGCCTTTGCGCTTCAGGATGGTCTCTACAAAGCGGCGCTCATTATCGGTATTGAAGATGCGAAAGGGCAGGTGAATGATCTGGGCCTTGGACACAAACAGGTTAATGGCCTCTCCTTCTATGGTCGCCTTCTTGATCATGTTCCAGGCAAGGGGCATGCCCTGGCGGGGATTAACCTTGATGAGCACCTGCTGGCTGCTGATCTCATAACTGAGCTTGTCAAAGAGAATTTTGTTTTGCTCCATCTGGGTAACACCCGTAAACTGGATGAGCCAGAAGAGAATGTAGAGGATCAGGGCAATCACCGCCCCGATGATCCACCAGATGCTGGGCAGCACAAAGTACATGGCCATAATGGCGGCTGCAATCAAAAACACCCACCACTGCTCCCGCAGAATGTTTTTCATGCCCAGACCAATATAGGTCTTTGTCTCCAGCTTGTATTTCTTCGTCTTAACGATCATGGGTTGGTATTGAGTAGTAGGTAGTGGGTATTGAGTATTTGGTAAATGGACAAAGGCAAACGGTAAGGTAAATGTCTATTGCGGATCGCCGGGGGCGCCTAGCCGCCCGGTCTATTGTCCATTGTCTAATGTCTAATGTCTATCGTCCATTTAAAAGGCCTTCAGACTTATATCCAGTGATCTGGCTGAGTGGGTAAGGGCGCCTACCGAGATGTAATCGACCCCGGTTTCGGCTATGGGGCGGATGGTGGCCTCGGTGATGCCGCCGGAGGCTTCCGTTTCAAAGCGGCTGTCGATAAGCGCTACGGCCTGGCGCATCACTTCCGGAGACATATTATCGAGCATAATGCGGTCGATGCCGCCCACCCTCAGCACTTCTTCCACCTCCTGCAGGCTGCGGGTTTCCACTTCAATCTTCAGCGATAGGCCTTTTTCGGCCAGAAAACGACGCGTTGCGTCAATGGCCTGCGGGATACCCCCTGCAAAATCAATGTGGTTGTCTTTGAGCATTACCATATCATAGAGCCCGTAGCGGTGGTTGTGGCCGCCGCCGATGGCTACGGCCCATTTTTCGGCAATGCGAAAGTTGGGGGTTGTTTTGCGGGTGTCCAGCAGTTTGGCGCCGGTGCCCTCAATCAGGCCAGCCATGCGACGGGTAATGGTGGCAATGCCACTCATGCGCTGCATGCAGTTGAGCACCAGCCGCTCAGCCGTAAGGATGCTGCGGGCACTGCCGCTTACCTCCAGGCCGATATCGCCTTTCTGTACAGGGCTGCCGTCCTGGATCTTCACCTGTACCTGCAGCTGTGGATCTACCTGCCGGAATATGTGCAGGCCCATGTCCACCCCTGCCAGGATCCCATCATCTTTAATAAGCAGACGGGCCCGGTTTTGGGCACCGGCCGGCACCGAGGCCAGGGTAGAATAATCGCCCGGCCCTACATCTTCCAGCAGAGCGGCCGAGATAAAGTCGGAGAGGCTTTTTTCGCTTAGATAACTCAGATTCACGGCGCAAAAATAAAAAAGGCGCCGCAATATACCGCAGCGCCTTTGGCTTTGTTTTCAATACTTTACTTATTCTTCGGCTATGTTGAGCAACTTTACCTTATAGGTATTGCCCTCGCCCTTTTTTACCAGCATAAAAATGCGGTAAGAGCCACCCGTACCCCAGGCATAGCGGCCTATGGCATATTGGGTGCCATCGCCAGAGGCACCCTGGTGAATAAAGCTAAAACTGCTGGGGGGGTTCTTGTCAAAAAACTCCTTCAGCACAAAGGTAGCCTGTTCCTTGGTGTAGTTGCCGGACTTGTCCATAATGGTAAGCTCCACCATATCATTAAAATGGCGGGTAAGCTCCCGGGAATTACCGGCGCGTATGGCATCCCGAACGCCATTCATGACGCTGGGACTTGTTTGCGTGGTATGTGCAGCGGCCAGCAGGCCGGCCAGACTTACCAGCACCACCATCAAACTTATTTTCTTATACATTGCTCTCTTCTCCTACTCAATCCGCAGTTTATGCTGCTAAAACTATGCCAAAGTAGGCATAATTTTGCTTTGCTGCTAAACTATAGATCAACAAATGAACCAATACCGGCTTGTACTGCTATGGGGCGCTAAAAACCAGCTCTTTATTCGGCAGGTTAGCCCAAAATTAGCTAGTATTGTTGTGCAAAACCGGATGTTATGAATCGTAAAGTAATCCTCATGGTCCTGGATGGCTGGGGCCTTGCTCAAAATAAAGATGTTTCTGCTATCGATAAGGCCCATACCCCCTTTATGGATAGTGTATATACGAAGTATCCGCACAGTAGGTTGGAAGCCAGCGGGCGTGCCGTTGGCCTGCCCTCGGGGCAAATGGGCAATTCTGAGGTAGGCCACATGAACCTGGGCGCCGGCCGGGTCTGCTACCAGGACCTGGTAAAGGTGAGCAAAGCCCTGGAGGATGGCGAGCTGCGGGAAAATGCCGTTTTGCAACAGGCTTTTACGCATGTTCAGGAAAAAGCGGGTCGCAAGCTGCACCTGATCGGCCTGGTGTCGGATGGGGGAGTGCACTCGCACATTGAGCACCTTAAAGGCCTGCTGAGCCTGACCCATGAAGCCGGCGTGCAGGAGGTCTATGTACATGCCTTTACCGATGGCCGCGATACCGACCCCAGGGGAGGCCTGGCCTACCTGCAGGACCTGCAGCAGCACTGCCGCCAGACAGGCGCCCGCATAGCCACAGTAATTGGCCGCTACTATGCCATGGACCGGGACCGCCGCTGGGAGCGCACTGCCCTGGCCTATAATGCCCTGGTGCGGGGCGAAGGCAAACCCACTGCCGATGTGCTGCAGGCCCTGCAAAACTCCTATGCCGAAGGGGTAACCGACGAATTTGTACTGCCCTTAGTGGCAGTAGATGCAGCAGGCGAACCGCTGGCAAAGATCCAGAGCGAGGATGCGGTGATCTGCTTTAACTTCCGCACCGACCGCGGCCGCCAGATCACCCAGGCCCTCAGCCAGCAGGACTTCCCCGACCACAACATGAGCCGCCTGGACCTGCACTATGTAACCCTTACCAACTACGACGACAGCTTCCAAAAGGTGCGCATTGTATTTGAGAAGGACAAGCTGCAAAATACTCTGGGCGAAGTAGTAAGCCAGGCCGGTAAAACCCAGATCCGCATTGCCGAAACCGAAAAATACCCCCACGTAACCTTCTTTTTCAGTGGTGGCCGCGAGGTGCAGTTCGAGGGTGAAGAGCGTATTATGTGCCCCTCGCCCAAGGTGCCTACCTACGACCTGCAGCCCGAAATGAGCGCCTACGATATCCGCGACAGCATTGTGCCGGTACTGCAAAAAGGAGAAGTTGATTTTATCTGCCTTAATTTTGCCAACCCCGATATGGTAGGCCATACAGGCGTGTTTGAGGCGGCCGTTAAGGCCTGCGAAGTGGTGGACGAATGTGCCCGGGCCGTAGCCGATGCTGCTCTGCAAAGCGGCTATGTGGTGCTCATCCTGGCCGATCATGGCAATGCCGATTTTATGATCAATGAGGATGGCAGCCCCAATACAGCCCATACCACCAACCTGGTACCTTTTGTAATGCTGGGAGGGCCTGCGGGCGCCCGGCTATCCGATGGCAAACTGGGCGATGTGGCGCCTACCATACTGCAGCTGATGGGCATTCCAAAACCCGCCGATATGACCGGCGATGTATTGCTACAGGCATGAAGTACCTGCTCTGTATTCTGGCCCTGCTGACCGGGACTGCCTGCTCCCGCGCCGAGCGGGAGGCCGATCCGAAAGCACGCATCACTGAATATTATGATGTAAGCGGCCTGCTGCGCCGCCAGATGCGGGAATTGGCCAAAACCGATGCCCAGCTGATCAAAGATGTAAGCTACATCGATCAGGATGAGCGGGATACGCTGCATCTGGTGGGCCCCCAGATCCGGCAGGAGCTGCGCATGTTTACCGAAATGGACATCAACCGGGCAGTGCTCAGCGGGCGCTACAGCATCAGCACCAGCCAGGAGGGAGGCTATGAAGTAACCCGCTATCAGGCCGATGAACCCGAAGAACTACAGGTAAACTATCTGGAAGTATACCGGCAGGGGGATGAGGTGCGCCGGCTGGAGGCCCTTTTCAGCGATCGCAACCTGCTCTACAACAGCACCCGCACGCTCACCATGACCCTCACCGAAGAGGAGCTTCCCCTTAGCTATTCCATTGTCGGCATCCAGAAAATGATCTTCCGCGATAGCGTAGCCTACAGCATTCAGGGGCAATTTGTATATGACAAATAGGGGATTTTGGCCTACCGCCGTATGCGGGCATTTTTGACGGTGTTCTTGCCCTTCTCCAGATCATAGAGAAAGCCATTGATCACCGCATAGCGCACTTTGCCCCCCTTTTCCAATACAAAATCGGCAGGCTCGCCTACAGCCAGAGGGGTAGTGGCTGGCTTGCTGCGGATGTTAATGGGCAGAGAAGTATGGTCCAGGTTCTCGGGCAGCGCCTCCACCACCACACTGGTGTAGCCCTGCTTCAGCAGGTTCTGGATGTTGGCTTTCTCCAGAGCTTTGAGGTTGGCAAAGGAGGGCTCATAGATCCGGCCCTGCCGCAGTTGCATGCCCTTGGCGTCCAGCTCCACATAGCCCCGGTAGGGCGACATATCACCAATGCCTTCTATGCTTGATTCAAAATAAAAGGGCTCTTTGCCGGAGGGCAGCTCTTTTTCCTGCTGGTTAATGGCAATATCGGCCGTGTAGGAAAACTCCCCCAGGGCTAGTTCGGCATTGCGAATCACCACATCATAGAGATACTGGGCGTTTTCAGGGATCTGCTCATAGTACGCAATGTCTTCCTGCTGGTACTGGCCGGTGGCTATGCTTTGCAGGCCGGCCAGGATAGCCAGAAAGTTGAGCCGGCGCACCTGCTGGCGCTCCGGATCATTGTGGTAGCCGCCCGATTCGATCAGTACAGTGCGCGTGCCCCAGCGCTGCATGTTCTCGCCAAAGGCCCGCGGCTCAAACTCGTCTTTCCACTTGCCTACCCCCTTGGGGATAAACTCCTGCAGCACCCTATTGAGCTCCACCACCAGCTGCATGGCCGGCAGGCGAATGCTATCGGCAGTGCCGGCGGCATCGATGGGGGGTGCCAGCAGCGAGATGCTGGCCGGTGGCCCTTCCGGCCCGGCAGCGTAGCGGATGTTCTGGTCGTGCAGGTTAAAGCCCCAGTCGGCCTGCAGGCTGTCGCGCATCCGCTTCAGCAGCTGGCTTTCGGGCGCCTGCAGGCGCAGGGCATCCCGGTTCAGGTCAATGCCCTGGGCATTGTAGCGCTGGTAGCGCTCGGCCCCATCGGGGTTGAGCATGGGCAGCACATACACCGTTGTATGTTGCAGCACGGCCTGCCGCAGCGAGTCGTAGCCATCGCCCGATTGCTGAAAAAAGTTGAATACATCGGCCAGCGCAGCCGTGGCGGTAGGCTCATCGCCATGCATTTGCGACCAGAGCAGCACGGTGGTAGGCCCCTGGCCAAAGCGCACCAGGTAAATGGGTTTTTTCTGCACCGACTGGCCCACCTGCTCTACAGCAAAAAGGGGGTGCTTATCAAGATCTTTGAGGATCCCTTCCAGCACACTGTGCTTAAATCGTCTGTCCTGAATACGGCTTTCTTTAAACGTCCCATGCTGTTTGTACAGGCGCTGGTGCAGCGTGCCGGTGGGTTCGGCCGGGGGGTTGGTCAGTATCATGAAGGCAGTAACAAGGGAGATGATCAGGTGGACAATCATACTCTGCATTTTTGGCAAGTTAGGCTATTCCCTATAAAATACGTAATATTCTGCCCATTGGACTGAATTTCTAACCTGAAAGCAATGCACCCCAGGCTGCCGGCAACCTTCTGCCGCTGGTCGGGCGGCTGCTCATCTACGTACTTCTATGGAGCATTACGGCCTTTGGTCGCTGGTACCCCCGCTTGTTGCCATTGTACTGGCCATCCGCACCCGGCAGGTGTATGTATCGCTGCTGGTGGGCATTTTTCTGGGCTGGGTAATCCTGAGCGGTGGCAACCCCCTTACCGGCTTTTTTGCCACCCTGCAGGGCCTGGTGGATGTGTTTAAAGAACCCTCCAACACCCGGACCATTCTGTTTAGTGCGCTGGTGGGGGCCCTGATTGCCTTTGTGCAACGCTCCGGTGGGGTGGGGGGATTTGTGCAGCGGCTGGATGCCTGGCTGCGGCAGTCGGAAGCCCGGCAGGCCGGTAAGAATCCAACCGGTGTGCGTCGCAAGGTAGAGGGGCTGGCCTTTCTGACGGGCATGCTGGTATTTGTGGAATCCAGCATCTCGGTGCTGACGGTAGGGGCGCTGTTCCGGCCCGTTTTTGACCGGCTGAAAATTCCGCGGGAAAAGCTGGCCTACCTGGCCGACAGCTCTTCGGCTCCCTCTTGCATCCTCATTCCCTTTAATGCCTGGGGAGCCTACATCATGAGCCTGCTGGTGCTGCAGGGCTTTGAGCGGCCTTTTGCTACGCTTATTTCGTCCATTCCCTATAACTTTTACCCCCTGCTGGCGGTGCTGCTGGTGCTTGTGGTGATTTTTACCAGAAAAGACTGGGGCCCCATGCGGGCGGCCGAAGTGCGGGCCCACACCACCGGGCAAGTGCTGCGGCCAGGGGCCAAGCCCCTGCTGTCGGCCGAGGTAACGGCGCTGGAAGCCAAGCCCGGAGCACCCTTGCGCATGCGCAACATGCTGCTGCCCATTGGTCTGATGGTGCTGCTGATGCCCCTGATGCTGGCCTATACCGGCTGGGAGGGGGTAACGCAGGAGGGAATAGGGCCGGTAGGTCATTTCTTCAGGGCCATTGGGCAGGGGTCGGGCTCTTCGGCCGTACTCTATTCGGTGAGCATTAGCCTGCTGGTGTCGGCAGCCCTGTATATGGCGCAGGGTATTCTAACAGGGGGCGAACTGGTAGACCTTACACTTCGGGGGATTTCAGACCTGATGCCCCTGGCGCTGCTCATGCTGCTGGCCTTTGCCATTGGCAACATTTGCGGGGCGCTGGGCACCGGTCACTTTGCGGCCGAGGCGGTGCAGGGCTGGCTCTCGCCGGGGCTGGTGCCGGCTGTAGTGTTTGTGGTGAGTGGCTTTGTGGCTTTTTCAACCGGTACCTCCTGGGGTACTTTTGCCATCATGATCTCCATTGCCATTCCCATGGCGCAGGTGCTGGACGCACCCCTTTCGCTTACCCTGGCGGCGGCCCTGGGCGGGGGCATCTTTGGCGACCACTGCTCACCCATTTCCGATACCACCATCCTTTCGTCCATGGCCTCGGCCAGCGACCACATTGACCATGTGCGCACCCAGCTGCCCTATGCACTGCTGGCGGCCGGCGGGGCGCTGTTGCTCTACCTGGCCTTTGGCCTGTTGCTGTAAGTGAGCCCAGGCTTATTCCGGACGGCAAATCGCCAGGTCGAATAATGGCTGATTTTCTGTGGGAATTTCTTAGCTAAAGACTATCAATAACTTATACAAACGGGCAACAGTAGGCAGGTGTCATCGTAGTTTCTCATAGAGGACTATTTTGTTAACCCTTTAACAATGAGCGACATGACACTTGATTTTAATCAGATAGCACAAGAAGGAAATACCTTTATGAATGAGCTGGCCCAAGCCCTGGGCCACACCAGCCCGGAGGACCGGGGCCAGGTAGGCCGCATCCTGAAAGCCGTGATGCATGCCCTGCGGGACTGCCTGGAGTATCGGGAGAATTTTCATGTGCTGGCCCAGCTGCCCCTGGCGCTTAAGGGGGTATATGTAGACCAGTGGCAGCATATGGACAGCCCTCACCGGCCCCGGGATGTAGAGGCGTTTGAAGAGCTGGTAAAATCCTATCAGCGCAAATACGGCGAGCAGAACTTCGACTGGGAGATGAGCACCGATGTGATCACTCAGAAAACGCTGCAGTGCCTGCGCCAGTACATCTCTACCGGCGAGGCCATCCACATCATGGACCACCTGCCCAAAGGGGTAAAGGAGCTGATGGTATAACCAAAAAGCGAACCCAAACGAAAGAAGCACCTCCGCATGCGGAGGTGCTTCTTTCGTTTGGGCATCTAGTGTGCAGGCCTGGTGCGCTGCCCTGATTACTTGATGCTGGAGGCCTGATCTTTGCGCAGCCCCTGCAGAAAGTTGCTGAGGGCCGTGCGCCAGTCGGGCGAGGCATCCCAGCTGGAGCCGGCATACACATCGCCGGTGGCAATGTGGCGGATGTAGAATTTGTAGACCGGCTCGCCGGTATCTTCCCCGGCCTGCAGCTCCAGGGGAGCTTCCTTATTGGGGGCATAGTTGAGCAGGCGCCGAATGTTTTCCTGCCCGGTATGCAGGTAGAGCAGCACATACTGATAGCCCTGCTTCATTCGCAGGGTTTCTTCGGCCGTGCCGGCTTCGGTAAGGCCCCACTGGTAGGGATAAAGACCCATGGCCGATTCCAGGGCTGCCGGGGCCTCAGTACCCGAGCCCCCAAAGAAGGGGTAGGAGGGCACAGCCATTTTATCAAAACTTCAGGTCCAGGGGGTAGGAGAAGAAGCGCTTTTTAATGCTCAGGTCAGTGGTATAGAAATACTCAGGCGTTTCGGGAATCAGGAAGTTGCTCATGTGCAGCTTTGCATCCGTAGCGGCCTGGTAGAGGGCTTCTACCAGCGCATGGGTGCTTGTAGCGGTGGCCTGCCAGGCCGGAGTGCCGGCATCCAGCAGTTCTTTTTTACCCAGGGGGGCTACGGTAAGGCTCAGGTTGCTCCCCTTTTTCTCCAGCAGGATCACATTCTGGATTTCGCGCTGTTGAAAATCCCGGAAAAGCCCTTGATGGCATCGGGACCCGAGCGCACATTGCCCAGCTCATAATAGGCCACAGGATCTACGCCCATGTTGCGCAGGCCCTGGTGCAGCTCTTTGGCTGTAGCTTCCCAGCTCACTTTTTTGGAGGTGGCTGGCAGGTCTACAATCACTACCGAGCGGCTTTTGAGCAGCTCGGCAGGCAGTTGCTGGTTAAGGCTAAGCTGCGCTACAGGAGATGACTGGGCGCCAAGCGGTCCATAAAAACCTACTACAAGCAGCAGGAGAAATAGGTGTCTCATCATAAAATAACCCATAGGGAGTGGCATTTCGTATACCCAACACTAAAGTTGCATAAAAAAGTGCACACATGCAGCGGCCACCCCTGCAAAGAGGGCTTAAATGGCTCATAAGCCGTATGCTACAGGCCTGGCCATAGGCAAGGATGCAGTAGTACGGCAGGTCTGGCGGCTTATTTTTGGGCTACATAAAAGAAATTCTGAAAATCATGGGGCAGCTCATGGACCACTACCTCGCCAAATCCCGCTTCAGACAGCATCTTCAGGGCAGTTTCTTTTCCCCACATGGCCCCCAGGCCGGGCCCGTCTGCCGCCAGCGATACCGACATGCAGTGCATAAGCGAGATGGTGTACAGGGCAGTGCCAATAGGGTGGTTCATGTCTTCTTCCACATGACTGGAGCCTGAAATATCCTGCATGAGAAAGTAGCCATCCGGCTTTAATGCCCTGTGAATACCTGCCAGTACCTGCGCCGGGCGTGGCTGGTCATGGATGGCATCAAAGGCGGTAATGAGATCAAATTGTGCCTCATCCTGTAAGGCGGCCGCATCCATCTGCTCAAAGCTTACATTGGGGAGCTGTTGCCGGCGGGCATCTTCATTGGCATCGGCAATGGGCCTCTCGGCGATATCGCGCCCTAAAAAGCGGCTGTTGGGAAAGCGCCTGGCCAGTTTCAGCATGGCCAAACCCCGGCCGCAGCCTACATCCATTACCCGGGCTCCTGTTTCAAGTTTTTTCGGCATGCCGGGTATAAGGGGCAGAATATGGTCTTCCAGCGCAGGCAGCACCGTCTGGGCACTTTCTTCTGCCATCAGTTCATGAAAATGGGTAAAAGCACTATAAGGAACTCCTTTACCATGCGAGAAGGCCGCTATTACCTTGTCTTCTACCTCACCCATCATGGAAAGGTATTGCATAAAGGCCGCCATGTTGTTGGGAGAGGCCTTTCTGGTGAGAAAAGCGGCATGTTCGGGGGGGAGCCAGTAAGACGCATCATGGGGGTGGTACAGCACAATATGGGCCGTTACCAAGCCATTCAGCCATTCGCGTACGTAGCGTTCGTTTAAACTGGTTTTGTTGGCAATCGCCTGGCTGGTAGAGGGGGGCAGGGTAGCAAGTACATCGAGCAGGCCGGTCCGGTGGCCAATTGAGAGCAAAAATCCGGCAGAAGCTTCATTGAACATGCGTATCAGGCGTTCGGAGAAGGCCTCTGCTTTTTCCTGGTTTAGGGGTTCAGTAAGCATGGTACTACATAGTTACAGGCTAAAAAAATGTGTTGTCCATCAACATGTTGCCGGGTATACCCCCTTTCGCAGCCCGGCAGGGATCAGCCTGCTGCTGATACTCTAAATCTACTAAAAAATTTAATACAACCTGATAACGTACTGATCAGTAACACCTTGCATCAAAATTTACTGGGATGTTCCGCCAAAAAAAATCCCTCCGGTTTCCGGAGGGACTATAGCCGATATGGAAGGCGCTTACAGATACCTGAGCAGCAGGTTGATCATTTTCTGCACTGCCGGGCTGTAAGGGGGTTTGAGCATGCTGGTAGAGGTAAGCCCGCTACGCTGCTGCAGCACCGATTTCTCATTACTGAAGCTTAAAAAGCCCCAGTGGCCATGGGCCTTGCCCATACCGCTCCAGTTTACACCCCCAAACGGCAGGTTGGGTTGCAGGTAGTGCAGGGCAGTATCATTTACGCACACCCCGCCGGCCGAAGTGCGCTGCAGCATTTCCTGCTTTAGTTCGGGGCGGTCAGTAAAAAGATAGAGGGCCAGGGGTTTGGGCCTGGCATTTACATACTCGACTGCTTCGGCCAGATCTCTGTAGCTTCTAATAGGTAGAATTGGCCCAAATATTTCTTCCTGCATCAGCTGGCTGTCTTCAGGCACACTGCGTAAGACGGTAGGGGCAATAAAGCGTTCGTCTGCCGCCAGGGTGCCGCCACTTGCCAGCTCGGCGCCGGCGGCCAGGGCTTGCTGCAGCGCCCGCTGCAGGCGTTCAAAATGCCGCTGGTTAATGATGCGGGCCAAGTCATGACTGGCCTTGCTTTCCGGACCTTCGCCGCCATACATTTTAGCAATGGCCTTTTTAAGCTCCTGTACCAGTGGCTCACTTACCCGCTCGTGTACCAGCACATAGTCCGGGGCAATACAGGTCTGGCCGGCATTGAGCCATTTGCCAAAGGCTATGCGCTCGGCAGCTTCCTTCAGGTTGGCCGTGTAATCCACAATAGCCGGAGATTTCCCGCCAAGCTCCAGGGTAACCGAGCTTAGGTGTTCGGCCGCCGCTTTCATCACCAGCTTGCCCACCTGCGGACTGCCAGTAAAGAAAATATGATCGAAGGGTAATTTTAGCAGTTCCTGTGCTACCTCTTTTCCGCCTGTGAACACTGCTACCTCCCGGGGCGAAAACAATTCGCCAACCATGCGCTCCAGCAGCTGAGCGGTATGGGGTGTTTCTTCAGCGGGTTTTAAAATAGCCGTACAGCCTGCGGCCAGGCAACTCACCAGGGGTACCAGCTGCAGGTTAAAGGGATAATTCCAGGGGGCAATGATCAGGCAGACCCCCTTGGGCTCATACTGGATGTAGGAACTGGTGCCTACATGTGAAAGAGGGGTGCTCACCTTCCTGGGCTTCATCCAGTTGCGCAGGTTGCGCAGGGCATGCTTTATTTCTGCCTGCACCGGGTAGATCTCAGAAATATCAGTTTCGGGATGAGGCTTTTGAAAATCATTGTACAAGGCCTCATGGATGGCGTTGCGGTTTTGTTCCATCCAGCTGAGCATGTTCCTGAGCCGGTCCTGCCGCTCGGCCAGGGTGCTGCTGCGCCAGGCCTGGGCGGTTTGGCGCTGTTGCTCAAATACCTGCTGCATGCGGGCGGGCATGTCAGTAGTCGGGGCGGGCGGGCTGTCCGCTTGTTCGTGCATCATGGGCTTAAGGGGTGTGCTTTTTCAATAATTCAAGGGTGTGCATCAGCAGCTGGATGTCGCCCCACTGCTGGTGGCCCGGAACTACATAACGAAGCCTGGGGTACTTTGTGTAAAGCTGCCGGATGGTGGTAGGCCAGGCGGCCAGATCGGCATCCGCTACATTGCCCATGCTGGTGGCCTCTTTGCTCTTGACCAGGCAGCCACCAAAGAGCAGTTGCTGAGCCGGCAGCCACACTACCTGGTTATCGGCCGTGTGCCCCCTTCCGGGAAAGAAAATCTCGGCGTTTAGCCCTGCCATGGCCAGGGTAGTATCCCGTTCATGGGCAATGCCCTGCAGGCGGCGGCCCTGCGCCTGACTGAGAGCTGCAGTCTCCTGTGAAAAGACCAGCGGAATGCCATGCCGCTGCATTACCTGATACCCCGCCGTACGATCGGCATGTGAATGGGTCACCACACAGTAGCCAATGGGCTTTTTTATCTCATTGGCTACCCATTGTACCAGTTGCTCGCTCTGCAGGCTGTCCCAAGGGGTATCAATCAGCAGCACGCTGGTATCGCCCACCACAATAAGGCCGTTGGAGGGAAACGGCGTGCCCCCATAGAGCTGGTAAGAGATGTGGACAAATACCCCCTTGCTGTGCGGCTGTACCTCCAGCTCGGGTTGAAAGGTTTGGGCCTGAGCAGAAAAGCTGTAGGCCAGAAGCAGAAGAAAAGAAATAAGAACGTTATGCATACACAGACAAGTTCAGCAAAAAAGAGCGCTTACGCTATCCAAACAACACTTTAAAATAAAAACGGGGATCCTTTAACTGCTGGCGCACGTCCAGATCGGTGAGCATGCAGCTGATGGTCTGGCGCAGGGTTTCGTTGGCGGTAGCTTTGTTGACCACCAGACTGAAAAGCCAGGGGTAGTTCAGCAGGTCCTGCAAGGTTTTGCTTAGGCGCAGCTCTTTCCAGAGACGGTTGTAGATGGCCGCATCATAGCCCCGCAGAAATGCGGCATCCCAGCGGCCGGCTTCCAGCGCTTTTTGGGCCCATTGGGCTGCCAGCTCACCACTGGCCAGGGCATTGCCGATGCCCTCGCCCGTAAAGGGGTCGATCAGGGAGGCGGCATCCCCCACCAGCAGAAAGCAGTCGCCGCTGATGCTGCGTTTTTTGGAGCCCAACGGCAGGCCAAATCCTTTAACCTCCTCCAGCGGACGGGCCCCTCTAAAGCGCTCCCGCAGCTGCGGGTCTTCGGCAATCAGCTGCAGCATGGCCCTGCGCAGGTTTACTCCCTTTTTGGCCACTACATCGCTGCGCATGCCTACGCCCACATTGGCCCTGCCTCCCGGCAGGGGAAAGATCCAGAAATAGCCTGGCAGAAATTCTTTCAGAAAATGCAGCTCGATGTGCCCATCGGCATGCAGGCCTTCAACCCCCTGGTAATAGCAGCGAATGCCGGCTACATAATGCTTTTTGTCGGGCTGCAGGCCGGCCAGTGCTTTGGCCTGGCGGGAGTGCGCCCCATTGGCAAAAATTGCCAGCCTGGCCTGCACGATAACCTGCCCGGCCTTATCCTTCAGAATTACCTGATCGGCGGACTGCCGTTCCCACTGCTCCAGCTCTACCCCCTCCAGCACCTCAATGAGGGGGTGCGCCTTGCATTGCTCCATCAGAAAATTATCAAACCAGAGGCGGGTAGCCACATAGCCGGGCGGACGGGCATCGGGCTGGTGACGGTCTACAAAGGGTACATCCAGCACCTGCCGGTTAGGGGCTACAAAACGGGCACCCCAGCTGGGCAGGGCCTCCCGGCTGCCGGCCAGCTGCTCTTTAAGCGCAGGGTTCAGGCGGTTGAGCATGGCTACCGACCAGCCGCTGAGCCCGTCGCCACAGATCTTGTCTCTTGGAAAAACGGCCTTGTCAACCAGCAGGGAGGGGATGCCGGCTTTGGCCAGAAACAGGGCCGTGGCGCAGCCGCCCGGACCGGCCCCTACTATACAGATGTCTTTTTGGTACAGCACAATAGTCCAAAATAGTAGAAAATTCCGGCAGCAATCAACTGCCCCGGGCATCTCTCCGACAGGCCCTGGCTACATGGCTTCACCCTCCCGCTGGCTACCCTTGCCAGTTGAGGCAGCAGGCTCGAAGGACGGAGTTGCAAGGGGGTTTTTAATGATTTTTTAATAAATGTGGAAATTTTCCCCATTCGCTTCGACTTTTAGCGCCTAAGTCCCGTACTTTTTAGTAGCAAACCCCTCTAATCAGCTTTTTGGAGCAGCCATCTGCTTCCTGTGCAGGGGTCAGGCGAAATCGCTGGCCTTTGTATGTCCGTACAGCCAGCGCACTGTACTGTTGGCAGGGGTCCGCTGCTACACCCTGTACTTTCTCCCCTCAGCCCTGGCCCGGCGGGAGCGCTACTTCCGGCCAGGCACCAACGCCTGATTTTTTGGGCAGAAACCTTTCAAAGGATTCCGTTACGGGGCATTCGCACCCTGGCTGCAGGCAACGAAGTGCTGCAGCAGCACCCCCCTGCGGCCTGCCAACAGCGGCGGGCAACCGGCCCCTGCTGCGGCGCATGTACCCTTGTGAAACCATAAAAATAGCGATCTACTCCACCTACAGCATGAACTATACCCCCTATACGTCCCTTTCTCTTCTGCAGACACTTGTTCTGTTGCTGCTAATGGCCGCCTGTACTGCTGATGGAAAGACCGACAGCAAAGCAGCTCCTCAGAAAGCTCTGCCCGTAACCCGGGTGATGGCAACCGATACCGTGCTTCACCGCGAATATGTGGCGGACATACAAGCCCTGCGCAATGTGGAGCTCCGGGCCCGGGTAGAAGGATTTCTGGAAAAGATCTATGTAGATGAGGGCCAGCCGGTAAAAAAAGGCCAGCTCCTGTTTCGGCTCAATGATGAAGAATACCGCGCAGAAGTAGCCAAAGCAACTGCCAATCTGGAAAGCGCCGTTGCCGAATCCAAAGCCCGGGAGCTGGAAGTAGAGCGGCTAAAAACGCTTGTCGAAAAAAAGGTGATCGCCGAATCGGAATTGAAAGTGGCCCAGGCCCGTCTCAAAGCCACCCATGCCAGAATAGAGGAAGCCCGTTCGGCCCAAACCAACGCACAGCAGCGGCTTTCCTACACCAGCATACGGGCGCCCTTTGATGGCATCATCGACCGCATCCCCTTTAAAATGGGCAGCCTTATTAACCATGGTACGCTGCTCACTACAGTGTCGGATGTAAGCGGGGTATATGTATACTTTAATGTATCGGAGGGCGAATACCTGGAGCATGTAAAATCCAGGCTCACTGAAGAGGAGCAGCAGTCTACCAGCGTAAACCTGGTGCTGGCCGATGGCACCCTCTATGCACATGCGGGCAGCATTGAAACCATGCAGGGCGAGTTTCAGGCAAGTACAGGATCCATTGCCTTCAGGGCCCGCTTTCCTAACCCCAATGCCCTGCTAAAACATGGCGCCACCGGCAAGGTACGCATGGCCAGCCGCATTGAGGGGGCCCTGCTGGTGCCGCAGAAATCTGTCTTTGAGATCCAGGATAAGTACTATGTATTTACGGTGGACTCCGCCAACCTGGTGCACATGAAAAATTTTGTACCCCAGACCCGCCTGTCGCACTACTACATTGTGGCATCAGGCCTGCAGGCGGGTGACAGGATTGTGTTTGAAGGCATACAGGAGATACAGGACGGGATGAAAATTGTGCCCAAACCAGTGGGAAAGGATAGTGTGGTAGCCCTGTAGGGGGCGTGCCCGCTGCAGAACAGAAAATGGAATGAAGTGCTTGATTTAGACAAAACGCATGTTTGATATATTTATACGCAGGCCGGTGCTTTCGCTGGTTATTTCGCTGATCATTGTATTTCTGGGCGGGCTGGCCTTTATGCAGCTACCCATAGCCCAGTATCCCGATATTGCCCCCCCTTCGGTAAAAGTGCGGGCCAAGTACCGCGGGGCCAATGCCGAGGTGGGCGCCAAAACCGTGGCCGTGCCGCTGGAAAAAGCCATCAACGGCGTGCCGGGCATGACGCACATGTCTACCGTCACCAGCAACAACGGGCGCATCCAGATAGAAGTAAACTTTGAGGTAGGCACCGACCCTGATCTGGCTGCCGTAAGCGTGCAAAACCGCGTAGCCACCGTGCTCAACGACCTGCCACAGGTGGTGGTGGAGAATGGGGTCACCACCGAAAAAGAAGTAAACAGCCTGCTGCTCTACCTCAACATTGTCAGCACCGATACCACCCTGGATGAGAAGTTCATCTTCAACTTTGCCGACATCAACATCCTGCAGGAGCTGCGCCGCATTGAGGGGGTGGGTTTTGCCGAGATCGTAAGCGAAAAAGATTATACCATCCGGGTGTGGCTGCGGCCCGACCGCATGACGGCCTACAACATTTCGGCCCAGGAAGTGGTGGAGGCCATCCGCAGCCAGAACATTGAGGCAGCCCCCGGCAAGGCCGGTGAAAGCTCCAACAAAAACCCCCAGATGCTGCAGTATGTGCTGCGCTATACCGGCAAGTTTAACCAGCCGCAGCAGTTCGAAAATCTGGTGCTGCGGGCCGATAGTGGGGGATCCATGCTGCGGCTGCGCGATGTAGCCACGGTGGAATTCAGCTCCAGCAATTTTGGCCGCATCTCCAAGAATAACGGCACCCCTGCAGCCTCCATCATGATCAACCAGCAGCCCGGCTCCAATGCCCGGGAGGTGATCCGCAAGGTAAAAGAAAAGATTGCCGACATTGAGCAATCGGCCTTTCCGCCCGGCATGAGCTACAACATCACCTATGATGTTTCCCGTTTTCTGGATGCCTCTATCGAAGAAGTGCTTAAAACCCTGGCCGAGGCCTATGTGCTGGTGTTTCTGGTGGTGTTTCTCTTTCTGCAGGACTGGCGCTCTACCCTTATTCCTGCCCTGGCCGTGCCCGTAGCCCTTATTGGCGCGCTCTTTTTTATGCAGCTGATGGGCTTTTCCATTAACCTGCTTACCCTGTTTGCCCTGGTACTGGCCATTGGCATTGTGGTGGATAATGCCATTGTGGTGGTAGAGGCGGTGCATGCCAAAATGGAGCACAAAAACCTCTCGCCCCGGGAGGCCACTTTTGAGGCCATGCGGGAAATTGGCGGGGCCATCATTGCCATAACCCTGGTGATGTCGGCCGTATTTGTGCCGGTGGCCTTTCTGTCGGGCCCGGTGGGAATTTTCTACCGGCAGTTTTCGCTTACGCTGGCGGTGGCCATCGTTATTTCCGGGGTAAATGCGCTTACACTCACCCCTGCGCTCTGTGCCCTGCTGCTGCGCAATGAGCACGGCAAAAAAAGAAAAAGGGGCTGATGCAGCGTTTTTATGCCAAATTCAACAAGGGATATGATGGGCTGGCCAACCGCTACCAGGGTCTGATTGGTTACGTAGCCGGCCGCAAGCTCATTACCCTGGGCCTGCTGCTCTTATTTTTTGTGGGTACCTGGGGCATACAGGCCATTCTGCCCAGCGGCTTTATTCCCGCCGAAGATCAGGGGGTGATCTACATTGATGTGACCACCCCTGCCGGTGCTACCGTAGAGCGTACCGAGCAGGTGCTGGATGCCATACAGCAGCAGACCAGGGAGCTGGAGGTGGTGGAAGCCATCTCTACCCTGGCCGGCTATAGCATGGTCAATGGCGTATCGGGCGCCTCCTACGGCATGGGCATGATTAGCCTCAAACCCTGGCACAAGCGCGATGAAGGGGTAGACGAGATCATACGCCAGCTGCAGGAAAAGACCAGCGGCATTACCGATGCCCGGATCGAATTTTCTACCCCACCCACCGTGCCGGGCTTTGGCAATGCCAGCGGCTTTGACCTGCGCATCCTGGACCGCACCGGCGGGGATGATCTGCAGCGGCTGGGCCAATTAAGCCAGGAATTTATTCAGGCGCTGGAAGAAGCACCCGAGATCCGAAGCGCCTATACCAATTACGACGCCAACTTTCCGCAATACCTGATTCATGTAGACCAGGAGATGGCTGCCAAAAAAGGGGTCACCATCCAGAATGCCATGGGTACGCTTGAGACTCTGATGGGCGGCCGGCTTACCTCTGATTTTCTGCGCTTTGGCCAGATGTATGATGTAATGGTGCAGGCCCATCCCGACTACCGCGCCAAGCCCGAAGACCTGCTGCACCTGCATGTAAAGAACAATAAAGGGGAAATGGTCCCCCTCTCTACCTTTGTGCGCCTGGAGCGGATGTACGGCCCCGAGCAGCTAACCCGCTACAATATGTACACCGCTGCCCGCATAGGGGGTACCGTAGCGCCCGGCTACAGTACGGGTGATGCCATAGAAGCCGTACAGCGGGTAGCCAGCCAGACCCTGCCCCGTGGCTTTGGCTTCGACTGGGCCGGCATGACGCGGGAAGAAGTAAAATCGGGCGACCAGGCCCTGTGGATCTTCCTGATCTGCCTGCTGTTTGTGTACCTGCTGCTGGCCGCCCAGTACGAGAGCTTTCTGCTTCCCCTGCCGGTCATTCTCTCACTGCCTACCGGTATTTTCGGTGCTTTTCTGGCCCTGCAGCTGTTTGGGCTGCAGAATAACATCTATGCTCAGGTTGCCCTGATCATGCTCATTGGCATACTGGGCAAGAATGCCATCCTCATTATAGAATTTGCCATACAGCGCCGGCAGGAAGGGCTGTCGGTGATGCAGGCGGCCCTGGAGGGCTCGGTGGCCCGGCTGCGGCCCATTCTCATGACGTCTTTTGCCTTTATTGCCGGCCTGATACCCCTTTGCATTGCTACGGGGGCAGGCGCCATGGGCAACCGCTCCATTGGTACGGCGGCGGCAGGCGGCATGCTCATCGGGACCATTTTTGGCCTTATTCTTATTCCCGGCCTCTATGTGATCTTCGCCCAGATGGGCAGCCGCGCAGAGCAGACACGAAAAGATAAACAGGAGAAGGCCATTAACGCTCCGGAAATTCCCTTCTCCAACAATTAAGCCCCCATTTTCTTATGCTGATAAAACGTTGCCTCTATTTCTTGTCTTCCCTGCTGCTCCTCCCCCTGCTGCTGCAAAGTTGCAAGCCGGCAGAGGCACCTCCCATGCCTCCGCTGCAGCAGCCACCCTCTACCTATAGTGGCAGCGCTGATACCAGCAGCATGGCCACTATTCCCTGGAATGATTTTTTTGCCGACCCCCATCTGCTGGCCCTCCTGGATACAGCCCTTACCAACAACCTGGATCTGCTCATGGCCTTGCAACGGGTAGAGGTGGCCCAGGCCGAGTTTCAGCGGCAGCGCGGCGCCCTGCTTCCTGCCGTGCAGGCACGCATAACAGCCAATGTGGGCAACCTCAACAACCAGATGAACGGCAACCCCACCCCCGACCGCACCATCCAGAACCTGAATCACAACTATTTTGTGGGGCTTCAGAGCAGCTGGGAGGCCGATATCTGGGGACGCCTGCGCAAGCTGCGCCGGGCGGCCTACCTGCGCTACCTGGCCAGCGACATGGGCCGGCAACTGGTGCGCACCTCGCTGATTGCCGAAGTATCGCGCCACTACTATGAGCTGCTGACGCTGGATAATGAGCTTAGCATTGTGCAGAAGAACATTGAACTGCAGGAAACCGCCCTGGAGTGATCAAGATCCAGAAAGCCGCCGGCCGGGCCACCGAGCTGGCCGTGCAGCAGTTTACAGCCCAGCTGCTGAGCACCCGCGCCCTGGAGGCCAACATCCGGCAGCGCATCACCGAGCGCGAAAACGGGCTGAATGGGCTGCTGGGGCGCTATACCGGCCCCATCAGCCGCGGGGCTTCCATACTGGACCAACCCCTGCCGCCCAACATCCGGGCGGGGGTGCCCTCCGGCCTGCTGCTGCGCCGGCCCGACATTATGGAAGCTGAGCTGCAGCTGGCCGCCGCCCGGGCCGATATTGCAGCCGCCCGGGCAGCTTTTTTACCCTCGCTTATCATCTCGCCTTATGCCGGTCTCAATGCCACCAGCGCTTCCCTGCTCCTTCAAACCCCGCAATCCATTGCCATTGGCGCCTGGGCAGCCTGATTGCCCCCATCCTGAACCGGCGGGAGATCAAGGCCAACTACAGCCGTAACCAGGCCCGGGGCATAGAAGCGGTCTATAACTACCAGCGGGCAATTCTGGAAAGCTACCTGGAGGTGCACACCGGCCTGGCCCGTATCCAGAATTATGAGCGCATGTATGGGCTAAAAGAAAAGGAAGTAGCGGTGCTGCAAAACGCCGTAGCTACAGCCAATGACCTGTATACGACTGGCTATGCCTCCTACCTGGAGGTAATTACGGCCCAGCGCGGGGTGCTGGAAGCCGAGCTGGAGCTGGCCAACATCCGCAAAGAGATCTTTCTGTCCGTCATAGAGCTTTACCGGGCCCTGGGCGGCGGCTGGAAGGCAGATCACTCCTAAGAACCAGCCGCCTGCACACAGAGGCAGAGCCTGTTTTATTTGATTCATCTTTTGCCTATATTACTAGCACGCATGGGGGCTACCCCATGTGCTTTCCCCTGTGCCACCAAGTCCTCCAACCTGCATGAAGGTAGCCAACCCCCTTAACACGCTCTCGGCCTACAGTAGCTGGGGCCTTTTGCTCATTCGGCTGGCCTTTGGCTTCCAGCTGATCATGGGCACACAGGATAATGTATTTAGCTGGGAGCGCATGCTGGAGTTTCGGGATTTTCTGGAGGCGCAGGGCATGCCCTACCCCCTGCTGGCGGCGCATGTTTCGGTATATGCTCAGTTTGGTGCCGGCATTTTATGGGTGCTGGGCCTGTTTACCCGCTGGGCGGCCCTGGTCATGGTCATTAACTTTATAGTGGCCCTGCTGCTGGTGCATGTGGGCCTGCCCTATGAGCAGAATATCCTGGCCATCAACCTGCTGGCCGTTTCGTGCTGCCTGCTGCTGACAGGCCCCGGCCGCCTGTCACTGGATGCGCGCCTGCTCAGGCAACCCTCGTCAAAAGAAGCAATTTTGGCCCCATAGGGATCAAAACAAATTATCTTCTTACTACTTTATATATCAGGCAGCAGATCTGCTGTACTTTTCGGGATTTCCATTTCTTCTTTTGGCTGAATTTTTCGTAAATATGTTATGCATGCATAACATATTTTTTTATCTTTGACAGGCAGGCGGCCCAATGCACTCCATTTCAAACGGTTGCAGCAGTTGCCACCCCAACAGCCTATGAAGCGAGAAGAAACCGTAGACTATAATATCAAAGCAGCCTGGCATGCCATTGCGCGCATGTATAATCAGGAAGCGGTAAAGCACGACATTACCACTTCCATTGGCTTTGTGCTGCTCAACATAGATGCCGAGCAGGGCACCCCGGCCACAAAAATAGCTCCCCTGCTGGGTCTGGAGGCACGTAGCCTTACCCGCATGCTCAAGAGCATGGAAGAAAAGGGGCTTATTTTTCGGCAGGCCGATCCGGTAGACCGGCGGCTGGTGCGCATTTTTCTGACCGAAGAAGGCAAGCGCAAAAAGGAAGTATCCCGCCGTACGGTAAAATCTTTTAACCAGGCAGTACAGGACACCATTCCCGCCGATAAGCTCAAATGCTTTTACGACGTCATCAACCAGATAAACCGCATTGTAGACGAACATAAGTTTAGTTAGAGGTAAGAGGCAAGAAGCAATATGCAAGAAACAAAGCCGGTTTGCTGCTCTCATCTTACTTCTATCTTCTTACTTCTTACTTCCTAAAAATAACTACCAAAATCTATATGAAACGAACCATCAACAAAGTCACCGTATTGGGTTCCGGGATCATGGGCTCCAGGATTGCGGCGCATTTTGCCAACATCGGCGTAAAAGTACGCCTGCTGGATATTGCCCCCTTTGAGCTCACAGAAGAGGAACAGAAAAAGGGACTGAGCCTGGACGATCCACGCGTTAAGGGACGCATTGTGACCCAAAGCTGGCAAAACACCTTAAAAGCAAACCCGCCTCGCTCTACCACGAAAGCTTTGCCGGGCGCGTAACGCTGGGCAACTTCAAGGACAATATGAAGGACATCGGCGACAGCGATTGGATCATTGAGGTGGTGGTAGAAAACCTCAAGATCAAGAAGCAGGTGTTCGAAGAGGTAGAAAAGTACCGCAAAAAGGGCACCCTCATCACCTCCAACACCTCTGGCATCCCCATCCATTTTATGCTGGAAGGCCGCTCCGATGATTTTGCGCGCTACTTCTGCGGCACGCACTTTTTTAACCCACCCCGCTACCTGAAGCTGCTGGAGATCATTCCCACCCCCAAGACCGACCCTGAAGTAACCGACTTTCTGATGCGCTACGGCGCTCACTACCTGGGCAAAACCACCGTACTGGCCAAAGACACCCCTGCCTTTATTGCCAACCGCGTAGGCATCTACTCCATCATGAAGGTGGTGGAAACCATGCAGAAGCTGGACCTGAACGTGGATGAGGTGGATAAGCTGACCGGCCCGGTGATTGGCCGCCCCAAATCGGCCACCTTCCGCACCTCTGATGTGGTAGGCCTGGATACGCTGGTAAAAGTAGCCAACGGCCTCTACGAAGGCCTTCCCCAGGACGAGCAGCGCGATATTTTTAAGCTGCCTGCCGAAGTAAATGCACTGGTAGAGCGCAAGTGGCTGGGCGACAAAACCGGCCAGGGCTTCTACAAAAAGACCAAAGGCGCCAAGGGCCAGACCGAGATCCTGACCCTGGACCTGAAAACCATGGAGTATGGCGAAAAGAAGAAGGCTTCGTTCGCCACCCTGGAGCAAACCAAACCCATTGAGAACCTGAAGGAGCGCATGCCCGTGCTGCTGAGCGGCAAGGACAAAGCCGGCGAATTCTACCGCCACAGCTTCTACGGCCTTTTCCAGTACGTAAGTAACCGCATACCCGAAATTGCCGACGAGCTCTATAAAATAGACGATGCCCTGCGTACCGGCTTTGGCTGGCAGCTGGGCCCCTTTGAGGTTTGGGATTCGCTGGGGGTAGAAAAGACCGTTGCCAAAATGGAGGAGATGGGCTACAGCCCCAACCCCTGGGTGCGCGAAATGCTGCAGGGGGGAAATACCACCTTCTACAAGACCGAGGGCGGCCGCAAGCTGTACTATGATATCCCAAGCAAGAGCTACAAAGGCATTCCCGGCACCGAAGACTTTATTCTGCTGGATACGCTGCGCAGCACCCAAAAACTATGGGGCAACAGCGACGCCACCGTATTTGACCTGGGCGATGGCATCCTGAACCTGGAGTTCCATTCCAAGATGAACACCATGGGCGCCGGGGTGATCGAAGGCATCAACCGCGCCATCAGCATGGCCGAAGAAAGCTACCGCGGGCTGGTAATCGCCAACGAGGGCGCCAACTTCTCGGCCGGCGCCAACCTGGGCATGGTCTTCATGTACGCCATCGAGCAGGAGTTTGATGAGATCGACTTTATGGTGCGCCAGTTTCAGCAAACCATGATGCGCGCCCGCTACAGCAGCATTCCCGTGGTGGTAGCCCCCCATGGCATGACCCTGGGCGGTGGTTGTGAGCTTACCATGCATGCCGACCAGATCGTGGCCGCTGCCGAAACCTACATTGGCCTGGTTGAGGTAGGCGTAGGCCTGCTGCCGGGCGGCGGCGGCACCAAAGAAATGACCCTGCGCGTAAGCGACAAGCTGGAGAGTGGCGATGTGGAGTACAATGCCCTGCAAAATGCCTTCATGAACATTGCCACGGCCAAGGTAGCCACCTCTGCCTATGAGGCTATGGACATGAACATCCTGCGCAAGAAAGACCGCATTGTAGTTAACAAGGACCTGCAGATTGCCTCCGCCAAGGCGGCAGCCCTGGCCCTGGCCGAAGCCGGCTATGTGCAGCCTATCCAGCGCACCAACATCAAGGTGCAGGGCAAGGGCGGCATGGCCCTCTTCCTGGCCGGTATCCACGGCATGCGGGTAGGCAACTACATCTCCGACCACGATATGAAGATTGCCATGAAGATTGCCAATGTAATGTGCGGCGGCGACCTCAGCTACCCCCAGGAAGTAAGCGAGCAATACCTGCTGGACCTGGAGCGCGAAGCCTTCGTCAGCCTCTGCGGCGAGCGTAAAACGCTGGAGCGGATCCAGAGCATTATTCAGGGGGGGAAACCACTTCGCAATTAGAAGTAAGAAGTTAGAAGCAAGAAGTAAGATTGACAGCTATGAAGAATCACAATTTTAGAAACTTGAAAGTTTGGCAACAATCAATAGAATTGGTTGTGGATGTTTACAAACACTCCAAACACTTTCCTAAAGAAGAAATGTTTGGTCTAACTTCTCAAATACGTCGTAGCGCCGTATCTGTTCCTTCTAACATTGCCGAAGGCTCCGCTAAAAGTTCAGAAAAGGATTTTGCGCGTTATCTGGAAATCAGTATGGGATCAAGCTATGAAGTAGAAACGCAGCTGATCATTGCCAACAGACTATCCATGCTCCCCTCAAAGGAATTTGATCAAATGATCGATGATATCCATGAGGTCCAAAGAATGATCGCTGGTTTGTCCAAAAGTCTTTCTTCTAACTTCTAACCTCTTACTTCTTATTTAACACATCTAACATCTAAAAAGAATGAACGCATATATAGTTACAGGATATAGAACAGCGGTGACTCGGGCCAAGAAGGGCGGGTTCCGCTTTACGCGTCCCGACGATCTGGCCGCTGATGTGATCAAGCACCTGGTGCAGCAGACCGGCATCGATCCCAAGCAGGTAGACGACCTCATTGTGGGCAATGCCGTGCCCGAAGCCGAGCAGGGCATGCAGATGGGCCGCATGATTGCCCTGCTGGCGCTGCCCATGGAAGTACCTGGCATGATCATTAACCGCTACTGCGGATCGGGCATCGAGGCCATCAATATTGCCGCTGCCCGCATCCATGCCGGAGGCGCCGACTGCATCATTGCCGGCGGTACCGAAAGCATGTCCATGGTACCCATCATGGGCTACCGCACGGCGCTCAACTACAAAATTGCCAAGGACTTCCCCGACTACTACACCAGCATGGGCCTTACGGCCGAGCACATTGCCACCGACTTTAACATTACGCGGGAAGACCAGGACAAATACGCCCTGGAAAGCCACCAGCGGGCGGTAAAGGCCCAGCAGGAAGGCAAGTTCAGGGACGAGATCCTGCCCATTACGGTAGAAGAGACCTACCTGGACGAGAACATGAAGAAAAAGACCCGCTCCTATACGGTCTCTGAAGACGAAGGCCCGCGCCCCGATACCAGCATGGAAGTACTGGCCAGCCTGAAACCCGTCTTTAAGATGGGTGGCTCGGTTACGGCCGGCAACTCTTCGCCCACCAACGATGGCGCCGCCTTTGTAATGGTGGTGAGCGAGCGCTTTCTGAAAGAAAACAACCTGACCCCCAGCGCCCGCTTTGTGAACTATGCCGCCGCCGGGGTAGACCCGCGCATCATGGGCATAGGCCCGGTAGCCGCCATCCCCAAAGCGCTGAAGCTGGCCGGCCTGAAGCAAAGTGATCTGGACCTGATCGAGCTCAACGAAGCCTTTGCCGCCCAGGCCCTGGCCGTAGCCCGGGAGCTTGACCTGGACTTCAGCCGCCTGAATGTAAATGGCGGGGCCGTAGCCCTGGGTCACCCCCTTGGCTGTACCGGCGCCAAGCTTAGCATCAGCATGATCAACGAAGCCAAGCGCCGCGGCAATGCCAAATGGGGAATGGTCACTGCCTGCGTAGGCGGCGGCCAGGGCGTAGCGGGGATCTTTGAATTTTTGTAAGAGAGGCAAGAAATTAGAAGTAAGAAGCAAGAAGGCATACTTTAATTACCTGCCTCTTACCATCCCTCTTACTTCTTTCTTCTTACCTCTTACTTCTTATCTCTAAATACTCAATACTACTTATATGGAAGCCACACAACAAAAAGACGCGATCAAGGGCGGCGAGTTCCTCATTAAGGAAACGCCTGCCGAGCGTGTATTCATTCCCGAGGAATGGAGCGAAGAGCAGCGCATGATCGCCCAGACCTGTAAGGATTTTCTGGAAACCGAGATCTACCCCCGCCTGGAGGAGATCGACTCCATGAAGCATCCCGAGCTGATGCCCAGCCTGCTGGACAAAGCCGGTGAGCTGGGCCTGCTGGGCACCTCCGTACCCGAGCAGTACGGCGGCTTTGGCATGGATTTTAACACCTCCATGCTGGTAGCCGAGGTAACCGGCGCCGGCCACTCCTTTGCCGTGGCCCTCTCGGCCCATACCGGCATTGGCACCCTGCCCATTCTGTACTATGGCAATGAAGAGCAAAAGGCCAAATACCTGCCCAAGCTGGCCACCGGCGAGTACAAGGCGGCCTACTGCCTTACCGAGCCCGACAGCGGCTCAGATGCCAACAGCGGCAAAACCAAGGCCGTGCTGAATGCCGAAGGCACGCATTACATCATCAACGGCCAGAAAATGTGGATCACCAACGGCGGCTTTGCCGATGTCTACATTGTATTTGCCAAGGTAGATGATGATGAGAACCTGAGTGCCTTTATTGTAGAAAAGAGCTTTGGCGGCATTACCATGAATGAGGAAGAGAAGAAAATGGGCATCAAAGGGTCCTCTACCCGCCAGATCTTCTTCAACGACTGCCCGGTGCCCAAAGAGAACATGCTATCCGAGCGGCAGAATGGCTTTAAGATTGCCGTAAATATCCTCAACATTGGCCGTATTAAGCTGGCCGCCGCTGCCTTTGGCGCCTCCAAGGCCGTTATTGGCAATGCCGTGCGCTATGCCAATGAGCGCCGTCAATTTGGCAAGGCCATCTCCAATTTTGGCGCCATCAAGTACAAGCTGGGCGAAATGGCCGCCCGTACCTATGCCTCCGAATCGGCAGGCTACCGGGCCGGCCAGAACATTGACGATACCTACGCAGCCCTGCGCGCCGGGGGTATGGATGAGGCCCAGGCCAAGCTGAAATCCGTAGAGCAGTTTGCCATTGAGTGCGCTATCCTGAAAGTGCATGGCTCCGAGGTGCTGGATTATGTGGTAGACGAAGGGGTGCAGATCTATGGCGGCATGGGCTACTCGGCCGATGCACCCATGGACCGTGCCTACCGCGATGCCCGCATCAACCGCATTTTTGAGGGCACCAACGAGATCAACCGCATGCTCACCATCGACATGATCATGAAGCGCGCCATGAAGGGCGAGATCGACCTGATGAGTGCTGCCATGGCCGTGCAGAAAGACCTTACGTCCATCCCCGACTTTGGGGCACAGGAAGAAGAAGGCCTTTTTGTAAAAGAGAAAAAGGTGCTGCAAAACCTGAAAAAAGCAGGCCTGATGATAGCCGGTGCCGCCGCACAGAAATTCATGCAGAAGCTGGGCCACGAGCAGGAGATCCTGATGAACCTGGCTGATATGCTCATCCACGGCTATGCAGCCGAATCGGCCCTGCTGCGGACCGAGAAGCTGGCGGGCATGCGCGGCGAAGAAGCCGTAGCCGCCCAGATCGACCTTACGCGCATTTACCTGCACCATGCGGTAGAAGAAGTGGCCCGTGCCGGTCGGGAAGCCATCTACTCCTTTGCCGAAGGAGATGAGCAGCGCCTGATGCTCATGGGCCTGAAGCGCTATACGAAGATCGAGCCCTTCAACCTGAAAGAAGCCCGCCGCCGCATTGCCGATATCCTGATCGAGAAGAACGACTATCCCTTCTGATCCATCACACACCATGTATCTGTATAGAAACCCCCTGCCAGCGTTGGCAGGGGGTTTTTGTTTATAGGATTACCCCCTTAACGGGTCTCTCTTTGTGCTTCCTATGAGTAGCGTATAGGGAAGACTAGCATCCTTTACTTCTTCAGCAGGGGGAAGGCCCCTAAACATTTTGAAATGTTTAGCACTTATTCTTAAAGGTGAAACATCTTTATGGAAGAAAGCAGAAATCTGGGCGACATACTGGGAAGCTACTGGCAGGGATTTTTAGAGGTACTGCCCCGTCTGGCCATGGCGGTGCTGGTGATTGTGATTGGCATTCTCATTGCAGGATTCATCAGCCGCTTTCTGCGCCGCCGGCTGGAGGGGCGCATGGATGACCCCCTGATGGGCCGCTTTATTGCCAACCTGCTAAAGACCGCCCTTATTATAGTAGTATTGATGCTGGGGCTGCAGGCAGCCGGGCTCAGTGGGGTGGCCGGTGGCCTGCTGGCGGCTGCCGGAGCTACTACCGTAGTGCTGGGCTTTGCCTTTAAAGACATTGGCGAGAATTTTCTGGCCGGCATTATCCTGGCCTTTAACCGCCCCTTTCAGATTAATGACGCCATAAAAGTGGGTGATATCTTCGGCAAGGTAAAGGCCCTGGACTTCCGCTATACCCATATCAAGTCCTTTGACGGGCGGGATGTGTTTGTGCCCAACGGTACACTGCTGCAGGAACCGGTAGAAAATTACACCCGCGATGGCTATTTCCGAATGGATTTTATTGTAGGCATCGATTATGATGATGATGTGGAAGGAGCCAGTGCACGTATTCTCTCCACCATCCGCCAGGACGGGGAAGTGGTAGCGGAGGCCCCTCATGAACCCTTTGTGGTAACCGAAGAGCTGGCAGCCAGCACCGTAAACCTAAAGGTCTATTTCTGGGTGAATACTGATGATTACCGCAAGGGTTCCCTGGAAACCAAGGGCCGTGTAATGCGGCAGGTGAAAAAGCGGTTGCTGGAAGAGGGCTATGGGCTGCCGGCCGACATCCGGGAAATCAAATTTTATGGGGGTGCGCCCTTCCCCATTCAGGGCCAAAAAGAAGAAAAGGGCAAAAGCCAAGACCATTAAGCGCTTAGCTTTTTCTGTGATTTCAAAATAATATGTGCGCTATGTAAGGTTTTTGTAAAACT
>NZ_AODQ01000003.1 GCF_000348925.1 Cesiribacter andamanensis AMV16
CCATTGCACCTCGCGCAGCGCATGGCTGCCGGCTGCAGCCTATTCGCTGGTGGCGCAGGTGCCCTTTAAGGGGGTAGAGCGCGGGGTGTTCTCCTTCTGCATGTGCCCCGGAGGTTTTATTGTGCCCGCCGCTACGGCGCCCGGTGAGGTGGTGGTCAATGGCATGAGCCCAAGCCGCCGCGATTCGCGCTTTGCCAACTCGGGCATAGTAGTGGCCGTGGAGGCCGATGATGTAAAGCCCTATGCTCAATGGGGTCCGCTGGCCGGCCTTATGTACCAGCAGGCAGTAGAGCAGGCTGCCTGCCAGGCTGGAGGGGGTACGCAGGTGGCCCCGGCCCAGCGACTGGCCGATTTTGTAAACCGGCAGCCAAGCAGCAGCCTGCCCGATACCAGCTACCAACCCGGCCTGCAATCGGTCATGATGCAGGAGGTGCTGCCCCCGGCCATCGGGGAGCGGCTTCGGGAGGGCTTTAAGGTGTTTGGGCAGAAAATGCGCGGCTACCTGACCAACGAAGCGCAGATTGTGGGGGTGGAGAGCCGCACCTCCTCTCCGGTAAAAATTCCGCGCCAGGCCGATGGGCTGGAGCATGTGCAGATCAGCCGCCTGTACCCCTGTGGCGAGGGGGCGGGTTTTGCCGGCGGCATCGTATCGGCGGCCATGGATGGGGAGCGCTGTGCCGAGGCCCTGGCCCGAAAGTGGGCGCCCAAAGGGGCGGGTATGTAACCTGGCCGGTCCGGAAGCAGTTTATATAGATGTTATGAACAAGAAAACGGTTGTAATCGGCGCTACCCCCAATCCCTCCCGCTATGCCTACATAGCGTCCCACATGCTTAGGGAGTATGATCATGAGATTGTGCCCGTAGGCATTAAAACCGGCGAAGTGGCCGGCGAGCAGATCCACGACATGCGGGACAAGCCCCAGTTCACTGAGGTCGATACCGTTACCCTCTACATTGGCACCCATAACCAGGCCGAATGGTATGAGTATATCCTGGGCCTCAACCCCAAGCGCATCATCTTTAATCCCGGCACCGAAAACCCCGAGCTGGTACAGAAAGCCAGGGAAAAGGGTATTGAGACCGTTTATGGCTGCACCCTGGTGATGCTGCGGGCCGGAACCTATTAAGAGACCTACAGCAACTTTTCTTACATACTTGAATTTTTTGAAGAAGCTCCATTTATTTAGCCTTTAAGATAAGAGGCTGAAAATGAATGTTTTTCGTTGCGGAATTGTTTTCAAAGTAGCATCAGAATTTGCCAACACTGCTTTTGCAGACAGTGCCTTTTTTGTATTTTTCAAATCCTAAAAAGGGGCATCTGCAGGCGGTTTTTCTGTGCTATATTGGGAATTAATTGCTAACTTTGATCTTTTCGAAAACGTACATATGAGTCCTCAGGAGAAAGCGAATTCAAGTGAATACGGCGCCAGCAATATACAGGTGCTGGAAGGTCTGGAAGCGGTGCGCAAACGCCCGGCCATGTACATTGGTGATGTAGGGGTAAAAGGCCTCCACCACCTGATCTGGGAAGTGGTGGATAACTCCATCGACGAGGCGCTGGCAGGCTACTGCGACCACATCATCGTAGAAATTTTTGAAGACAATTCCGTAAGGGTAACCGACAATGGCCGGGGCATCCCCACCGACCTGCACGTAAAAGAAAACCGCTCTGCCCTGGAGGTAGTAATGACGGTGCTGCATGCCGGTGGCAAATTTGATAAAGATACCTACAAAGTATCCGGTGGCTTGCACGGGGTAGGGGTATCCTGCGTAAATGCCCTCTCCATACCCATGCGGGTAGAGGTGCACCGCAAAGGCAAGATCTTTGAGCAGGAGTATGCCAAGGGTATTCCGCAATACAGTGTGCGCGAGATCGGTACTACCGAAAAAACCGGTACCATCGTGCACTTTAAGCCCGATGCCGAGATCTTCACCACCACGGTTTACAATTTTGAAACGGTGGCTTCGCGCCTGCGGGAGCTTTCCTTCCTGAATGCCGGCATTACGCTTGAGCTGTTTGACCACCGGGAGAAAGACGATGACGGCAAGGCGATCCACCAGAAGTTTCACTCGCAGGGCGGCCTGAAGGAGTTTGTGGAGTACCTGGACAGTACCCGCGAAAAACTGATCCCCAGCCCCATCCACATCACCAACGATAAGGGCGATATACCGGTAGAAGTGGCCATGAGCTACAATACCTCCTATTCCGAAAACGTGGTGAGCTATGTGAATAACATCAACACCATAGAAGGGGGTACGCACGTAGCCGGTTTCCGCCGCGCCCTTACCCGCACCCTCAAGAGCTATGCCGATAAATCGGGCATGCTGGAAAAAGTAAAGCTGGAGATCAGCGGCGACGACTTCCGTGAAGGCCTCACCTCTGTGATTTCGGTAAAGGTGGCCGAGCCGCAGTTTGAGGGCCAGACCAAGACCAAGCTGGGCAACTCCGATGCCATGGGCGCAGTTGATACCGCCGTGGCCGAGGCCCTGGGCTACTGGCTGGAGGAGCATCCGCGTGAGGCCAAGCAAATTGTGCAGAAAGTAATTCTGGCTGCGCAGGCCCGCCATGCTGCCCGCAAAGCCCGGGAAATGGTGCAGCGCAAAAATGTACTGGGCAGCAACTCTCTGCCCGGCAAACTGGCCGACTGCTCCGATAGTGATCCGGCCGTATGCGAGCTGTACCTGGTGGAGGGTGACTCGGCCGGTGGATCGGCCAAGCAGGGCCGCGACAGAGGGTTTCAGGCCATTCTACCCCTGCGGGGGAAGATCCTGAACGTAGAAAAAGCGCAGGAACACCGCATTTATGACAATGAGGAGATCAAAAACATGATCACCGCCATGGGCGTAAGCTTTGGCACCCCTGAGGATGATAAGGCGCTGAACATGGACAAGCTGCGCTACCACAAGATCATTATCATGACGGATGCTGATATTGACGGTAGCCACATCCGTACGCTTATCCTTACCTTCTTCTTCCGCTACATGCGCGATCTGATCGATAAAGGCTATCTCTACATTGCCCTGCCACCCCTTTACCTGGTGAAGCGCGGCAAAGACGAACGTTATGCCTGGAGCGAAGAAGAGCGTATCCGTCTGGTGAAAGAAATGGCGCCCGAAGGCAAGGAAGACAGTGTGGGCATTCAGCGTTACAAAGGTCTGGGTGAAATGAACCCCGAGCAGCTCTGGACTACCACCATGGATCCTGAAATGCGCAGCCTGAAGCGCGTATCCGTAGAGTCAGCTGCCGAGGCCGATCACCTTTTCTCCATGCTGATGGGTGATGAAGTGGCCCCGCGCCGCGATTTCATCGAGCGCAATGCCAAGTATGCCAAGCTTGATGTATAAGAAGTGTACGAGCTAATGATAGAACGAAGGCCTGCTTTAAAAAGCAGGCCTTTTTTGATAGGAAGGTTTCGGAGATAGTCTTTTCAAACCTAACCGGTTTTGGAAACCGAGCCGCGTAGGCCTGTCAGATTCTTTCATTTGCATTCAGGTACACCTGCATCAGTTCGCCCGACGTACCCGAAAGCGGCCTTCAATGGGGCTGCTGCCAGTGGCTTTTTCATCTGCTACACGAAGGCGGGTGGCCGGATAGAGAAAAAAGGTGCCGGAAACCAGCTCATCGGTCTCCTGGCCAAATTCTGTGACCACCAGCGCCCCGCGGGTATCGGTAAAGGTTTGGGTGCTGTCCGGAACCAGGCCGGTAAATACCCAGTCTAGCGAAGGGGGGTAGTAGCTAAACGCGATGTCCTGATCACCCTCCCTATCCAGCCGCCAGGGAAAGCGTCCCTGTCCGCCGGTCCAGCTCAGGCTCAGGGAGCCGCTTTCCTCATCGCCTCCGGCAATAATGAAAATGCCCTCCATGGGGGTGTACGCCAGGCCCTCCATCCTGATCCAGGGACCTTTGCCAATCTTTAAGAAAATTCCTTCTGCTTCAGGCTCAGCCTCCTGAGACACAGCGGGTGTAGCGGCAAGCAGCGCTGTTCCGGCGGTCTCCAGCTGAGTAGGTTCATCCACTGGGCGGTAAGCAAGCCGCTCCGTAGCCAGAGGGGTAGTGCTGTCGGGTGCAGAGACTAAGGCTGCATCAGGGCTTGCACCATCAGGGAAATAGTTGATTCCCAGCAGGGGGAGCAGGAGCAGCCCAAAAAAAAGAAGGCTGGAAAAAAATTTCATTTCAGCACAAAAAAACTATTTAATTGACTATTTCCCATAAAGGTACAAAACTGTCATTTGCCGGTAAAGCACTTTTCGGGCTTTTATGTAAAGGGGCATTGGCCGGGATGAGCGGATAAAACAGGCGAATTTTGTAAAGTTGCTGGATAGGGGTAGAGGGGGGTGAAAGCGGCTGTTGCTTTCTTGCCAGGAGCATGGCGATGCGTTGGTTTTTTTCGTATATAGGGCTGGAGATTATTTTTTACTATGCTCAGACCAGATCGCATTTCTTCCTACATTGAAAGTAGCCCCTTTATCAGCCGCGATTTAAGCTGGATCAAATTCAATGAACGGGTGCTGGACCAGGCTCGTCATCCGGAACGGAACATTTTTGAAAAACTGAAATTTCTGGCCATCTGCTCTTCCAATCAGGATGAGTTCTTTATGATCCGGGTGGGCAGCTTGTATAACTATATCGACTATGGCCGGGAGCGGATCGACTACTCGGGCCTGCGGGAGATCCCCTTTAAGCGCAAGCTGTTTGCCGATCTGCAGTCCCTGCATACCGACCAGCATGCCCATTTTCTTAAAAACCTGGTGCCGCAGTTTCCGGAATGGGGCTTTCGCCTGGTGGGCCTGGAGGCCCTGGAGGAACATGAAGTGAAGCAGGTAAAGCGCTATTTCAAGAAAACGGTCTACCCCATGATCACCCCCATGGTGTATGATAGCTACCATACCTTTCCCATTCTGATGAACCGGCTGCTGATCTTTGGGGTAATCACCAACAACCCTACAGATAAAAAAGATCATCGCAAGCTGTCCTTTATTCAGATCCCGCAAAACCTGCCCCGCTTTTGAGATCGAGCGGGAAGAAGAGATCCTTTTTGTACCCATTGAGAACATTATCCGGGAATACATTGCCAAGTTTTTTCGCAATGTGGAGATCCTGGCCATAAACCTGTTTCGCATTACGCGTAATGGCGATTTTACCCTGGAGGAGAGCGAAGATATTGATACCAACTTTCTGGAAGAGATAAAACAAAAGCTCAAAACCCGCAAAACGGGCCGGGTAGTGCGCATAGAGGTAGAAGAAAAATACGACCCCTGGATGATGCGCCTGCTGAAAAAACGCTGGGCCATAGATACCGACAATGTCTTTGAAGTATCCAAAAACAGCCTGATGGACTTTACCGGCCTGTGGCAGATCATTGGCCATCAGGAGTTTGTGGATGTAATGCCGCCTCAGCATCCGCCGGTGCCCCCGCTTACCTATTCCAATGCCGACAGGGGGGATAATATTTTTGATATCCTGAAGGCCAAAGATGTGCTGCTGCACCACCCCTATAATAGCATTAGTCCGCTGCTTACCCTGCTGAGCCAGGCTGCTGAAGATCCCGATGTACTGGCCATCAAGATCACCATTTACCGCCTGGCAGATGACTCCCGCATCATCTCGGCTCTGCTCAAAGCAGCCGAGAATGGCAAGCACGTATCGGTTCTCTTTGAGGTGAAGGCCCGCTTTGATGAAGAGAATAACATGCGCGAGGCCAAGCGCCTGCAGCAGGCCGGCTGTTTTGTGATCTATGGGGTTGGCAGTTTTAAAACCCACACCAAGCTGCTGATGATCGTGCGCAAGGAGGGAAACAAGGTGCGCCGCTATGTGCACATGAGCAGCGGCAACTACAACGAAAAGACTGCCCGCCTGTATACCGACCTGAGCCTGCTGACGGCCAATGACAAATACGCCGATGACGTATCGGAATTCTTCAATGTAATTACCGGCCATAGCAATCCTGAGACTTACCGCTACCTGATCACAGCCCCGCGCGATATGCGCCAGCAACTGATTGAGCTTATCCGAAGCGAAGCCCGGAATGCCCGAGAAGGTAAGGAGGCAGGCATTATCATAAAGGTAAACTCGCTGGAAGACCGCGAAACCATTCATGAGCTTTATCAGGCCTCACAGGCTGGGGTGCCCATTAAGCTGATCGTTCGGGGTATCTGCTGCCTGCGGCCGGTGCGGGAAGACCTGAGCGAAAACATACAGGTACGCTCCATTGTGGGCGAGTACCTGGAGCATGCCCGCATCTACTATTTTCACAACCAGGGCAAACCGCTGGTGTATGGGGGCAGTGCCGACATTATGGTGCGTAGTTTTGACCGTCGGCTGGAATCGCTCTTTCAGGTACTGGATCCGGCCGTGCTAAAAGAGTGCATGCTGATGCTGGATTTTAACCTGCGCGACAATACCAACAGCTATACCCTGCAGGAAGATGGCAGCTACCGCAAGATCGTGCCTGCTGAGGATGACCTGCCTTTCAACATCCACAAAGAATTCTTTCGCCTGACACAGGAAGATCTGGAGGCCGTAAACCTTTATGAAGACCACCTAAAGGGAGTAGTGCAGCGACTCCTTAAGACCAAGGCGGCTGAAGATAAAAAGGCCCAGGCAGCCGTAAAAAAGGCGCAAAAGGCAGAGCCGCAGCAGGAACTTGAAGATGAAGCCGTACAGGAAGTGAAAAAGTAAGTTAACGCAAATTATGGCTTCCTTTTCTTGGAAAGTTACTATGCCAAACAAATCCCCCTTGGCGAAGGGGGATTTCGTACGTAATCCTACTGTGGGTTAAGAGCTTAATCCAAAATTCACGTTAAGATAGCGCCGCCAGATGTGCGGCGCTCATTTTTTATCTATTGCTGCCTGGTCCTGGCGCTGGCGGTAGAGGTGCCGCAGCAGGCCGTCTTTTAAGCCCACATTGGGTACCAGTATGCTGGTGCAGCCCGCCCAGCGCATGATGGTCAGGTAGAGATCGCTGGCCGGCAGGATCACATCGGCCCGGTCGGGGTTCAGCTGCAGCTTTTGAATACGCTCATCCAGGCTGTGCCGGCCAATAAAGGAGCGAAGCTCCTGCAGCTTGCGCAGGCTCAGGCGCTGGCCCGGCTTTTTACCCGACATGCTAAAGAGCTTTGAGATGTTACCACCGGTACCCAGGGCTACAATCTTATCGTCGATCTCACCGGTGTGCGCATCCACCCAGTCTTCCAGCAGATCCCACTCCTGTGCGCTGTCTTTTTTATTTAGATTCCGCACCGAACCGAGGGCAAATGAGCGGGCGGCAATCTTGGCACGGTTCAGGTACAGGTTAAGCTCGGTGCTGCCACCCCCAACATCAATGTGCAGACAGTACCCCTCGGGCAGCGAATCCATCAGCGCCAGGCTGATAAAGGCGGCTTCCTGGTCGCCATCGATGATCTGAATGCGAATGCCGGTGGTTCGGGCCACCTCCGCTACCAGCGCCTGCCCGTTGTCGGAACTGCGCATGGCCGAGGTAGCGCAGGCTACATAATCCTCCACCTCAAAAAGATCCATCAGCAACTTGTAGGCCTCCATGAGCTTCAGGAATTTGGCATAGGCCTCCGGCCCTATAACCCCCCTGTCAAACACATCCTGGCCCAGGCGAAGCGGAAAGCGCACATACTCTACCTTTTTATAGACCGGAACCAGATGTCCGTTCAGCAGGGCGCTGATCTGGAGCCGAACGGCATTAGACCCAATGTCTATGGCTGCAAATTTCAAGTAGTTAATGTTAATTTAATTTGTAACGATGTTGCAAAAGCAAAATCATTTTATACCTTTGGTAAAAGTAAACAAAAAAAGCTGTGAACCGTCCAACTAATTTTTTGCTGGCCCTCCTGCTAGTCGGAACCTTTCTGACCGGCTGTATGGGTCCTGATGAGGATGAACAACCCTTCAGAGAGTACTACCGACCTGTGTATGCCGCAGAGCAGCTAGCTTACCGCATCCAGGTGCAGCCCGCCCGCACCCTCCAGAATCCGGGCAGGATCTATGTAAAAGATCATCTGCTGATCATCAATGAACGCTTTAAGGGCTTCCACCTGATTGACAATAGCGATCCGGCCAATCCGCAGCCCCTGCTCTTTCTGGAAGTGCCCGGCGCTGGCAACATGGCCATGCAGGGAAGCTTTATGTACGTAGATAACATGACCGACCTGCTTACGCTGGATTTGAGCAACCTGCAGGATATCCGGGAGGTAAACCGCCAGAAGGGGGTGTTTGACGGACGCCAGAACTACCCGCCCATGCGCAATGTAGCCTTTGAATGTGTAGACCCCAAGCGGGGCGTGGTGGTGGGCTGGGAAAAAGCCGATATGCCCGGCAAGGGATATGAATGCTTCCGCTGATATTTTTTTAACGCCTAATCTCGATCCTCATGTTTAAAAAATCCTTTTATACCCTTTTGGCGGCAGCCCTGCTGCTAAACCTAAGCAGCTGTGAAGACTCCGCCGCCACGGCCGAAGTGGGTATTGGCGCCGGAATTGGTGGTTCCATGGCCCAGTTTACCGTCTACAATGGGCAGCTCTACCTGCTGCAGGCCGATAAGCTACACACCTACGATCTGCAGGATCCGGCCACTCCCGCCAAAAGCAACAGCCTTACCGTGGGGCAGGATGCCGAAACCGTATTTCCCTATGCCGGCAAGCTCTATATCGGTACTCAAAGCGGCATGCACATCCTGTCGCTCCAGAATCCCCGCCAGCCCCAGTACCTGTCTACCTATCAGCACATTACCAGCTGCGATCCGGTGGTGGTAGAAGGCAACTATGCCTACCTTACCCTGCGCACCGAATCGGAATGCCGCTGGGGCGTAGATCAGCTGGAGATCCTGGACATCAGCAATCCGCAAAACCCCCAGCTCATCTACCAGCGGGTAATGCACAACCCCAAGGGGCTTGCCGTAAACAATGGCATCCTTTACGTATCCAATGGCGATAGGGGACTACTGGTGCTGGATGTGAGCAATCCTTACAATCCTGTAGAGCTAAAGGAATATCCCGATTTTAATGGCTGGGATGTGATCTACACCTGGCGCAGCCTGATGATGGTAGGAAGTGATGGCCTGGTACAGTATGATCCGGCAGACCCGGCCAACCTGCGTCAGGTGAGTGTAATTCCGGTGCAGCCTACGCTTTAATATTTCCTGACAAACGAACTGATGAAACTCCTCTATAGCCTGGCGGCACTCTTGCTGCTGCTCCCTTTAGCCGGCCGCACGCAGCAGGCCACTGTAAGCCCTGAGCCCCTGCCTGCAGCCATTCCCTGGACCAAAAGCATAACAGCGGGATTTAGTATCTGGCCGGTGGCAAAAGAGCGCCTGCGCCTGGGCTATAGCTGGGAGCATATGCCCAATAAGCATTGGGTGCTGGAAGGGGCCTATGTAAATGCCATTGAACGGGATTTTCTTTTCCAGAACAATTCCACCGTGCTGGAAGGGGGGCAACTGCGGGGCGAGCACCGCTGGTATGATCCCGGCAGCCGCAATAGTTTTTTCTACTACGGCGCCATGCTGGCCTATATGTACTCCCAGTATCCCGATCGGGTGGTAGAAGGCTTTGAGTGCAATGAGCAGGGCGATTGTGCCTATTTTAAGCAAAGCCAGGTGCCTGTACGCCACCATACCGGCAATGTTGGCTTTACGCTGGGCTGGGTTGTGCGGGCTACACCCGTCTTTATGTTCAACTTCCACGGCGGTATTGGCCTGCAGGGTACCCGTTTTTCGGGCCAGAAAAATGATGATTTTTTTGGCAGGGGGGCTGTATTTGCTGAGAGTAAGCAGTTTGTGCTGGAGCCCCGCCTGCGCCTGGGCATGAATCTGCAGTTTGCCCTGCGCCAGCGCAATCAGGCCGCGAACGATTAGGCAAGGGACTTGCAGAAGAGGCTTTAATTTAGCACCTTTGCTCTGCTTATCCAGAAAGACGGAGGGATCGGGCCCGATGATGTCTTAGCAACCTGAGCAACGTGCTTGGTGGTGCTAACTCCCTTGCCAACTGCATGTTGGCAGAAGATGAGCGCATCCGAATTCATTCCGGTGCATCCGCTCGCTCCCCTTTGTGGGTAAGCCTTATTATAAGAGCGGATATTCATGACACCACAACCTGCCCAGCGTACCACCCTTCTCCATCAGCAGCTAAAAAAGCGCATTCTTGTACTTGATGGCGCTATGGGTACACAAATTCAGAAATATACCCTCACCGAAGCCGATTTCAGGGGCGAGCGCTTTCGGGATCATCCCCATGACCTCAAGGGCAACAACGACCTGCTGAGCCTTACCCGGCCCGACATTATCAGCGCCATTCACCGGGCCTACCTGGAGGCCGGGGCCGATATCCTGGAAACCAATACCTTTAGCGGCACCTCCATTGCCCAGGCCGATTATGGCCTGCAGGCAGCGGTATACGACATCAACAAGGAAAGCGCCCGCCTGGCCCGGGAGGCCTGCGATGAATTTACCCGACAGAACCCAGACAAGCCCCGCTTTGTGGCCGGGTCCATCGGGCCTACCAACCGTACTGCTTCCATGTCGCCGGATGTGAACAATCCCGGCTACCGGGCCATTACCTTTGATCAGCTGGTGGAGGCCTACACCGAGCAGGTGCAGGGCCTGGCCGATGGGGGCGCCGACATCCTGCTGATCGAGACCGTTTTTGATACCCTCAACTGCAAGGCCGCTATTTATGCCATTATGGAATGGCAGCAGCATACCCGCATTGAGCTGCCCATCATGATCAGCGGCACCATTACCGATGCCAGCGGCCGAACCCTCAGCGGGCAGACCCCCGGGGCTTTCTGGGCCTCCATCAGCCATGCCCCCCTGTTAAGCGTAGGCTTTAACTGTGCCCTGGGCGCCCGCCAGCTGAAGCCCTACCTGCAGGAGCTGAGCCGCCTGGCCTCCTGCGGCATCAGCGCGCACCCCAATGCCGGCCTGCCCAATGAATTTGGCGGCTATGATCAGTCGGCCGCCGAAATGGCCGGCATCATCGACGAATTTTGCAGAGAAGGCCTGGTCAACATCATTGGCGGCTGCTGCGGCACCGGGCCCGAGCACATCCGCGCCATTGCAGCCGTAGCGGCCCGGCACCAGCCCCGCCAGGCCCCACAGCCCGGCATACAGCCCCTGTATAGCGGCCTGGAGGCCTTTACCATTACGCCTCAGACCAATTTTGTGAACATTGGGGAGCGCACCAATGTGACCGGTTCCCGCAAATTTGCACGGCTTATAAAGGAGGGGAATTTTGAAGAAGCCCTTAGCGTGGCCCAGCAGCAGGTAGAAGGGGGTGCCCAGATCCTGGATGTGAACTTCGATGAGGCCATGCTGGATTCCGAAGCTTCCATGCAGCATTTCCTGAACCTGATCGCCTCCGAGCCGGAGATTTCCCGCCTACCCATCATGATCGACTCCAGCAAGTGGAGTGTGCTGGAAGCCGGCCTTAAGTGCGTGCAGGGCAAAAGCATTGTTAACTCCATCAGCCTGAAGGAAGGCGAGGAGGCCTTTCTGGAGCGGGCCCGCAAGATTCGCCAGTATGGCGCTGCTACCGTGGTAATGGCCTTTGATGAAGAAGGCCAGGCGGCTGATTACGAACGCCGCATCGAGATCTGCCAGCGCAGCTACGAGCTGCTGACCAAAAAAGCTGGATTTGCCCCGCAGGACATTATCTTCGATCCCAACATCCTGACCGTTGCCACCGGCATCGAGGAGCATAACGGCTATGCCGTAGACTTTATCCGGGCTACTCGCTGGATCAAAGAAAATCTGCCGGGCGCCCTTGTGAGCGGCGGGGTCAGCAATGTATCCTTCTCCTTCCGCGGCAATGACCACGTGCGGGAGGCCATTCACAGCGCTTTTCTCTACCACGCCATCCGGGCCGGGCTGGACATGGGCATTGTAAATGCCGGGCAGCTGGCCGTGTATGAAGAGATTGAACCCGAGCTGAAGGAGCGGGTGGAAGATGTGCTGCTCAACCGCCGCCCCGATGCCACCGACCGCCTGCTGGCCTATGCCGAGGAAGTAAAGGGGCAGGGCCAGGAGAAGACCGCCGCTCAGGAACTGGCCTGGCGCCAGCAGCCTGTAGCCGAGCGCCTCAAACATGCGCTGGTAAAGGGGATCGTTGAGTTTATCGAAGAAGATACCGAAGAAGCCCGTCAGCAGTTTGCCAAACCCCTGCAGGTAATTGAAGGCCCCCTGATGGCGGGTATGAATGTGGTGGGTGATCTCTTTGGCGAAGGTAAGATGTTTCTGCCCCAGGTAGTAAAAAGCGCCCGGGTCATGAAGCGGGCCGTGGCTTATCTCTTTCCCTATCTGGAAGCCGAAAAAGAAGCCGGCGCCTCCAGCAGTGCCGGCAAGGTGCTGATGGCCACTGTAAAAGGCGATGTGCATGATATTGGCAAAAACATCGTGGGCGTGGTGCTGGGCTGCAACGGCTATGAGGTATTTGACCTGGGGGTGATGGTGAGCCTGCAGAAGATTCTGGATGAGGCACAGGCCCACGGGGTGGACATCATAGGCCTGAGTGGCCTGATCACCCCCTCGCTGGATGAAATGATCTATGTAGCCCAGGAAATGGAAGCCCGCAAGATGCGACAACCCCTGCTCATTGGCGGCGCCACTACCAGCCGCATCCATACGGCCGTAAAAATTGCGCCGGCCTACTCCGGTCCGGTAGTGCATGTGGCCGATGCCAGCCGGGCTGTAACCGTTGCCTCCAAACTTCTGGGTGCCGAAGGGGAGGCGTATACGGCTGAGGTGCGGGCCGAGTATGACCACATGCGTGCCGGGCATGGCCAGCGGCAGCGCGACAAAAATTACCTGAGCATCGAAGAGGCCCGGCAGAATCGCTTCCAGCCCCAATGGGAGGGGTATCAGCCGCCCAAACCCAAGTTTCTGGGGCAGGAAAAGTTTGTAAACTACCCCCTTGAGGAAATTGCCGCCTACATTGACTGGACTCCCTTTTTCCAGACCTGGGAGCTTAAGGGGCGCTACCCCAATATTCTGGACGATGAAACCCAGGGCGAAGTGGCCCGCAAGCTCTTTGATGATGCGCAGCAGATGCTGCAGGAGATCATCCGCGGCCGCAAGCTGCAGGCCAATGGAGTCATTGCCTTCTGGCCGGCTACCGTCCTTGAGAGCGATACTATTCAGCTCTTTACTGATGATAGCCGCCAGCAGCCGCTGGACCAGTTCCATACCCTGCGCCAGCAGGGGCAGAAAGCCAGTGGCATCCCTAACCTGAGCTTCGCCGACTTTGTAGCCCCCAGGGAAAGCGGTCTGCCCGATTATGTGGGCGGCTTTGCCGTAACGGCCGGTCTTGGTCTTGATACGCTGGTGAAGGAGTACGAAGCACAGCACGACGACTACAGCGCCATCCTGGCCAAAGCCCTGGCCGACCGCCTGGCCGAAGCCTTTGCCGAGCGCATGCACGAGCGGGTGCGCCGGGAGTTCTGGGGGTACGCGCCAGACGAGCAGCTGGATGCCGAGGGGCTCATCAAGGAAAAATACAGGGGGGTACGTCCGGCGCCGGGCTATCCCGGCTGTCCCGATCATACCGAAAAGATCACCCTCTTCCGCCTGCTGGGGGCAGAGGCCATTGGCATGCAGCTGACCGAAAACCTGGCCATGCTGCCCGCCGCCGCGGTCAGCGGTCTTTACTACAGCCACCCCGACAGCCGCTACTTTGGCCTGGGCAAAATAGGCCGGGATCAGGTAGAAGACCTGGCCCGCCGCAAGGGGGTGCCTTTCGCCGAAATGGAACGCTGGCTAAAACCTAATTTGAATTATGAGTAAGAGAAGTTAGAGGGTAGACTGAAGCTCTGGAAACAGCTGGCAAACACTTCTAACTTCTGCGTTCTAACCCCTCTATTCTCTTTGATACGTGTTGTTGGTGTTTTCACCAACAATTCTTCCGGCAGGCTTCCAATTAGTTGTTGGTGAAAACACCAACAAAGGGGGTGCATCCAGCCTCTAGCCTATACCTTTTCATGTCTACCTTCTACCTTCTTTCTTCTAGCTTTTAATCAAAAATGAAAATAACCGAGCATCTCTCCAGCGCCAGTAATACCCTTTTTTCCTTTGAAGTGCTGCCGCCGCTGCGGGGGCAAAGCATCCACAGCCTGTATGAGCACATGGATCCCCTGATGGAATTCAAGCCCCCCTTTGTGGATGTTACCTATCACCGGGAGGAGTATGTGTATAAGAAACGGGAAAATGGCCTGCTGGAAAAAGTGAGCGTGCGCAAGCGGCCCGGTACGGTTGGCATTTGTGCGGCCATTAAAAACCGCTACAATGTGGATACCGTGCCGCACATGATCTGCGGCGGCTTTACCAAGAGCGAAACCGAAAATGCCCTCATCGACCTGGATTATCTGGGCATCGATAATGTGCTGGTGCTGCGGGGCGATCCCATTAAATCTGAGTCTACCTTCACCCCTGAGCCAGACGGCCATCCCTATGCCATAGACCTGGTGCACCAGGTACGGAACATGAACCGGGGCATTTACCTGCATGAAGAAATGGAAAATGCAGCCCCCTCTAATTTTTGCATCGGCGTGGCGGGCTATCCCGAGAAGCATGAAGAGGCCCCCAACCTGCGCACCGATATCCGCTACCTGAAGGCCAAAATGGAGGCCGGCGCCGACTACATTGTGACCCAGATGTTCTTTGATAACAGCAAGTACATCCGCTTTGTGGAGATGTGCCGGGAAGAGGGGATCACCGCCCCCATCATTCCGGGCCTAAAGCCCATCACTGTACGCCGGCAGCTGGCCATTCTGCCCAAGATCTTCCACATTGATATACCTGATGCGCTGGTGCTGGAACTGGAGAAGTGCAAAACCGATGCCGAAGCTCGGCAGGTAGGCATCAACTGGTCCATTCAGCAAAGCCGGGAGCTGATGGAATGGGGAGTGCCCTGCCTGCACTACTACAGCATGGGCAAAAGCGACAGCGTGTACCGCATTGCCCGGGAATTGTTCTAAGCCCTCTTCATTACCTGCAGGAGTAGGTGTACACAAGCCTGCTCTTTATAGGCCTGAGGCTGCGTAGGGGTACTGCAGGCATGCTCTGTGCCACACCTCAGCCCTGAGAGGCAGGAAACACCTTAGTGAATGGGGGTCAGTTAAAGGCTTTGATGGAAGAAACTGATTTGCCGGCAGGACTTTTTTTTACGCAGCAGGAGCAACTGCCTGATCGAGAACACATGCAGGTAGTAGGCCAGGGGTACCAGCACCAGCGGCAAAAATGAAACCGGAAAATGGGTGATCAGCGTATTGGCGGGTTCGTTCATAAACACCCGCAGCGGAAAGGGAAAAGAAAGAATGGCAATGATAACAATGTTCAGGAGCAACCCCAGCCCCAGCACATTCCAAACCAGGGCTGCATGTATACGCCACTGGCCTTTACCAAGCAGCAGTATTCCCATCAACGGACCGCTCAGGCCAACCAGAATATCAAAGTTCTGGCCTTCCAGGGTCATCTGAACGGGAGTAAAGCCTACGAGAAACTGTGCCCACAGCAGCAGCTCTACCGGAATGCGAAAAGCCTGCAGGTACAGCAGCCACTGTGGGGGGATGGCCAATAGGAGCTGGCGTGTGCGCGCTTGCCTCATCAACCAGATGAGCGCTATCACTGGCAAAAGTAAAAAAGGAAAAAGGCGCGGCGGAAACGTGTCAAAATGCTGCAAAAAGCCGGTGAGTGAGAGAATGCTTACGACTGCAATCCATCCCAGTATCACCAGCAGGCTTCTACTGAATAGTCTTTTTCTAACCTGTACTTCTGGCTCAGCATGTTTAAGCGCGTAGGCCAGACCATAGCCTATGGCAAGCAGGCATAGGGCAGTAAGCAGGAGGTAGCCGATTTTAATATAGATCAGTTCCATGGGGGTAGGGGTTGTTTTATCAAATATCCGCAGGCAGTGTCAGACAGCGCATACCCAAAATTGCTAATTTTTTGCGCGCAGCAGAGAGGGCGCGCGGCCACTGTGCTGAGAGACCAAGCGGCTCAGGGAGGAAGCGCTTTGCAGCCCAACCCGATCGGCTATTTCACTCAGGGTATATCCGGTGTTTTGCAGCAGGGTATAGGTGCGGGCCAGCCGAACTTCCTGCAGGTACTGGTTTGGCGATTGGCCAAAAACCTGCCGGAAAAGGCGCAAAAAATGAAACTTCGATAAACAGGCAGCCGCTGCCAGCCGCTCCAGGGAGAGGGGTTCGGCATAGGCCTCATGGATCAGATTGGCGGCCAGGTGCAGGCGGCGCTCAATCTCAGTTCGGGTAGCTTTTTTCTGAAGGCCCAGCTGCTGCATAGCCCTGTGCTCCTTTAGCTGCCCGGCACACAGTAGGCTAAACAGGCTATAGAGATCCTCTTCAAAAGTCTCCTGGTGAAAATTGGTAGAGTGTCGCTGCAGACGCTGGATCAGGAGGTTAAAGGTGGGACTACGGTAATGGGTGCGGTTGGGGAACTGAAAGGGGCGTGTGCTGTCAGGATGTGGATTATCCAGCAGCTGCCCCTGCGTATGGAGCAGGCTATGCAAGGCCTCCCGGGCAAAAGCATCTCCAAAGTGAATGTTAAAGGTTTCGGTTCCCTGTTTCCGGTTATCCAGTTCCAGGCTGTAGACCTGCTGCTGGTTGGTGAGTAGAAAGGTATCGTCCTTCAGGAGGGTCCACTGCCCGCCGGCCATCACCCGACTATAGCCCTGCAGGTTCAGAAAAAGTGAATAGGGTCCCTCAATTTCCGGCCTTAGCTCCTGGTGCCCCCGCACATGCAGCACTACGGTGGGCCATAGGGGCAGGCCCTCAGACTTTCTGCTGTGAAGTAGTGCTTTCAGCCAGGCCAGTTCCGGAAAATTATGGCGGACCATTGGAGGACATGTTGTGAAAGAAAGGTAAAAGGATTACGTATAAGTTCAAAGTGGTATTTCTGCCATGGGCACTATTCTTCCGGGAATGGAACTAGGGCAAAAAAAAGCAGCAGTCCCAGGGGAACTGCTGCCATTTTTATCAGGAAAAAAGCTGCTTACCAGCTTCGTTTCTTATCACTTTTCTTATACGCTTTTTTGGCGCTGGGATAGCTTTTCTTATCGCTGGGCGCTACAGAGAACAGGGGGTTCTGTCGGCCGTATTTCTTTGAGAATACCTGTAGGATCTTCTCGGCTTCGGCTTCGCCCAGGTTCAGGTAGGCATGAGAATCGAACAGCTCAATCTTGCCAAGACGGCCCGAGCGGATGCCGGTTTCCTCCTGGATCAGTTGCAGCAGATCGGTCTTGCTCATATCGTCCCGGCGGCCCATGGCCACAAACAGGCGGGTCTGCTGGCTTTCGCCACTTCTTTCCCACTTGTTGGTTTTTCGCCAGTATCTTTTTGCGCTCACCGGCAGCCTGAATATCGGGCATGTTCACAAAATCAGGCCCAACCGACTGCATCAGCAGTGCGGCTACGGTGTCTTCGGCCGAGTACTGCTCCAGCAGGCTGGCAGCCAGTTGCTTGAAATCGTCGGTGCCGCCCTGGTTCAGCGCAGCAATCACAGACTCTTTCAGGCCATTGAGGCGGCGCTGAATTACTTCCTGCTTGCTGGGCAGCTGGCCTTTGCGCAGCTCTACCTTGGTTACCTTGCGGATAATGTCCAGCAGGCGGCGCTCGCCGGGAGCTACCAGGCTAATGGCGGTACCCTGCTTGCCGGCACGGCCGGTACGGCCAATGCGGTGCACATAGCTTTCGGGCTCATAGGGCAGGTGGAAGTTCACCACATGGCTGAGATCCGTTACATCAATACCCCGGGCGGCCACATCGGTCGCTACCAGAATCTGGATCTTACGATCGCGGAACTTCTGCAGGATCTTCTCCCGCTGGGCCTGGGCTACATCGCCGTGCAGGGCATCAGAGGGGTAGCCACGGCTGTCCAGCATCTGGGCCAGCTCGGTGGTCTCAATCTTGGTGCGGCAGAAGATAACGCCATAGAAGGCGGTTTCCGCATCGATCAGACGGGCCAGGGCATTGAACTTGTCACTCGGACGCACCTCATAATATACCTGGTCGATCAGGGCGGTGGTCATCTCGGCGCGCTTGGCTACCAGGTTCTGGTAGTCGCCCATATAGGTCTTAGCCAGTTGCAGAATGCGGGGCGGCATGGTGGCTGAGAACAGCAGCATGCGACGATCGGCATTTACACTTTGCAGAATACGCTCCACATCTTCGGCAAAGCCCATGTTCAGCATTTCATCTGCTTCGTCGAGCACAACGTACTTTACGCCTTCCAGCTTCAGTACGCCGCGATCCAGCATGTCGATTACACGACCGGGTGTACCTACTACAATATCGGCACCCCGTTTGAGGTCCTTAATCTGCAGGCTGATGCTCTGTCCGCCGTAAACCGTTACGATGGATAGTTTCTTGTCGCCCCTCAGGCTGTCGATCTCGCTGGCTACCTGCATACAAAGTTCGCGGGTAGGTGTAAGAACAATGGCCTGCACAAATCCAGCTCTCTCTTCGGCACGGTCGATCACAGGAATGCCAAAGGCGGCCGTTTTACCGGTGCCGGTTTGGGCCTGTGCTACTACGTCGGTACTGCCGTTCAGCAAAAGCGGGATGGTGAGGGTCTGGATTGGTGTGGGTGTTGTAAAACCTTTTTTCTCCAAGGCCGCCAGTACGGCATCGGAAACACCCAATGAACGAAATTCTTCCAATGAATAGATTTTTTGAAGCCGCAAAGGTATGTCTTTTTTTTGGCTTTGCAGCGCGTGATTACTAAAACTCTGATGTTGAAGCCTGTAGCGGTATCAGAATAGGTGTCGCTTTTCAGGGGAGAGAAAAACGAAGCAGGTCTTGTTAGGCGGGGGTGGGCTACCTGCTTATGGTATGCTATTGGCTGTTTACTGCCTTGCGTCAGAGGGTATAACCTGAGGCAACCCTCCAGAGTTCCCGGCTGGGTAAAATAGTCGCTTAGCAATGGATATCAGTATAGTTAGATACGGGCAGGTTGCAGGGGGCGCAGAGGTTTGCCGGCATTGGAAGGAGATGATGTTTATTTATATGTATTAAAAATTAAACAAAAATATCCTCCTGTGATTATCTTTATACCCCATTAAACCCTTTACCCATGTTCGGATTATTCAAGAAAAAACAGAGCGGGAAAAACTGCAGGAACAGTATAAAAAATTGCTTGCTGAAGCCCATGCGCTTTCCCATACCAACCGCCGGGCAAGTGATCAGAAGGCGGCCGAAGCCGACGAGGTAGCCCGCAGGCTGGAGCAACTGGGCTAATTCCACCCGGCAGAACAGGGCCGCCCCATATCCCTAAGGCCTGTTCATGCTGGCGCCCAGCTGCAGGCCAAAAACCAGCGGCTTTTCCTGGAAGTGAGGGCTCAGCTCCTCACTGCTGTGCAGCTGCACCTGCAGGCTGGGGCCTATGTGGATACCAAACCCGGTATCGAATGGCAGTTCGATGCTGTAGGCGAGGGTAACGAAGCTGCTTATTTTCTGATAGCTGTTGTAGAAGGTAAGCAGGCGGGCATCGGCATGGCTGGTGCTAAAGCGGGTAGGCATGCTGTAGCGGAAGCCCGATGTAAGCCCCAGGTTATGCAGGGTGTGGTTAATCTCACTGGTATGGGTGCGATATTCCGGCACTACGGTGTAGGCCCCCGACTCGCTTATGCTGGTCCGGTAATAGTCGGCCTGTGCATTGCGGTAGGTATAGGACCATTGTTCCTGCTGCATTCCATAAAAAGCACCTGTTTTCCATTCCAGGTTTTTCCGCACCGGCAGTGAAACTCCCAGGGCCGCCTGTGCCCCAAAGCGGGAGCCCGAGAAAGCCGGCTGCGATTCCATGGCAGTGATCACTACAGCATCGGCTGGGTTAGGCTCTACCTGCCGATACGACCAGGTGGGCATCAGCTCTGACCAGAGCAGTGCCTTACCCCCTTTTTTTGCTTGCTTCTCCGCTGGCACCACGGCATACCAGTCGTCCTGTGGGCGCTCTAGCCTGGGTACTGCCAGCTGGTAGGTGAGGGGAAAGCCCTCTGGGCGGCGTGCAGCCAGCTGGGGCAGGGTAGTGTAGGTAGCTGCCTCTACAACAGGTGTCATGCTGCGTGTAGCTGGTTTGTCATGCATGGTACTGTGTGCAGTCTGTCGGGCGTAGGCCCTCTCAGAAGCCGTGTGTGCCTGAACTGCGCCTGGCAATGCAGCCTCCCTACTGCTGGAAGCAACAGCAGCCCTGGCTGGAAGGGGTGTTTCTCCCCCTCTGTTTATTTTTAATCCTTTGGTTACCGGAGCTGTAGCGTCTGTAGGCCTGTGGGTGGTGGTGGGCGACTCAGCAGACACTACCTGCTCGTTATCAGGCGCAGCAGCAGCAGCAGAGGGCGAGGGCACTGCAGGCTGCGGCACGGCCTGCTGCTGGTGAAGGTTCAGAGCAGTAGGGTCATCTGCCGGGCTGAAATTCTGGTCCGGAGCGGGCGCAAGGCTGTTATCTCCTGCCAGTTGGTTCAAAGGGGCGCTGTCGCCAGCTTGCCAGGCCATATACGCGCCGGAAGAGATCAAAAGACCGATGGCAGCTGCCATCCACCAGGCGCTGCGGCGGGGCTTCTGGTCCAGTTCGGCTTCCAGCCGCTCCCAGGCGTCTGCCGGAGGCTGGCCTTCCAGCCCCTGAAGGCGCTGGCCTAAATGGGATTCCCAGGAGTTATACTGCTTTTTCATACCGTTTTACCCCCATTTCTGCTAATCGTTTCTGAAGTAGGTGTCGGGCAGCGTGCAGCTGCGATTTTGACGTGCCTGTGCTAATGCCAAGCATCTCGGCTATTTCGGGATGGGTGTAGCCATCCACCACATAGAGGTTAAAAACCAGCCGGTAGCCCTCTGGCAGGGCCTGTATGAGCTCGGTCAGGGTCTGGTCGCTCAGCTGGTCAATGATCTGGGTGTAGCTGTCATCTACCACCTGCACCCCCTGCACATCCAGATGGGCCATGAGTTTGGCCGAGGCCTTATACTGATTAATGGCATGGTTGATCATGATGCGGCACATCCATCCCTCCAGTGAATCGGGATTCTTCAGGCTGTCAAGGCTTTTGAAGATCTTTACAAAGCCCTCATGAAAAATGTCTTCGGCATCGGCAGCAGAGCGCGTATAGCGGAGGCACACCCCCATAAGCTTATGGCGGTACGCTTCGTACAAAGATCGCTGTGCCCTTCTGTCGCCGTTTCTGCAGCCGGCCAGAAGCTCATTTTTCGTCATACAGCTCAGGTGGGCCCGTCGCCCGCTAGGTGCTTACGCGCATTGATTGATGGTTGATGCTGGTTTCCATACTGGGGCTTCCGGTGCAGCTCCTGTCCTTGTCCAGCCTATCGAGCGCTATACGTTTTGTGATAATCTCCGTATTGGCAGAACGTATAAACATTTCGGGTTTGAATTCAATACTACAGCTTTCTGCGGAGCTTTCCGCAATCTGCAACTGTACATAGGCATAGCTGCAGGCAGGGGGTGCTCCCGTGCCGGATTGCTGACAAAACTGGTAAATAAAATAGTCCGACCCTTTGTAGCCGCGTGCCGGTGTATAGTACAGCTGGTCGCCCTCCTGACGAATAGCCCCATGGGCGGGCGCTACTGCAATGCTTATGGCAGGTGCTGCGCCCTGGCAGTAGAGGTCATTGGTTAGCACGTCCAGCCGCTGGTCAATGCAATTTGGAACAATTTCCAGACTATCACTAAAGGCACCCGTCTGGCAGGGGGGCTGGCTACTTTCGGTCAGCATCTGGATATAGAGGGTATCACTGGCGAGCACTTGTCCGTTTTGCAGCACCATATACCCCATGCGGTCCCGGCCGCTGCGAAAATCCGGGTCGGGCTTGTAGAGCAAAAAGCCATGGGGATTGATCTGCAACTCACCCCGCCGGGGAGCAGCCGTAATCTGCAGGCTAAAGGGGCTGGTACTGGAATACAGGCTCTCCAGGGTAAAAACGCTGGGCCCATGCCCGGATGCCCAGATAGACCGGCTGCCGTTTGCCAGAAGTTCTCGCTGGGGAACTACATCTTCTGCCAGCTGATCGCAGCTGTAGAAGCCAGGGCCAAGGAGTAGGAGCAGAAAAAATAAGGGCCGTTTCATGCTGGGGGTAGAAGAGCGGTTTATCTCTATGACAGCAGCTCTGCAAAAAGGGTTGGGTGGTTCCCCAAACTGCAGGGAGAATTTTTATAGACGGCTGGCGGACGCTATAAAAGGGTCTCTGCAGCCACTGAAAAAGGGAGGTCCGCCAGCGACAGCCTGAAATTTTACGGGAGTCTGCTGCGGTCTTCCGGCCGATAATACTGGATTCCTACCTGCTTTTTTATACCTTACTGAAAAAAACATTTCTGCCATGACCGAACAAACGCGCCGCTCCTTTCTTGGGAGATTAGCAAAGGGGGCAGCCCTTGGCGGACTGCTGCTACTGCCTGGCCAGCCTGCCAGTGCCGGATCTGCTAAGAAAGGCTTTATCCATCAGGTTTATTTCTGGCTTCGCAAGCCCGAGAATGAGCAGGACAAGGCCCGTTTGCTGGAGGGCCTGCGCATGCTCAGCAAGGTAAAAACCATCCGGGAGTACCATATAGGGGTGCCGGCCGGTGCTACCCGGGATGTAGTGGATGCCTCTTATGCCATTTCCTGGATGTTGGTCTTTAAGGATAAAGCAGCTCAGGATGCCTATCAGGTAGATCCCATTCACCTGAAATTTGTAGAAGAGTATTCAGCTTTATGGAGCAAAGTAGTGGTGTATGATTCAATTGCTGTTGAATAAGTACCCTATTCTTATAATTTGCTGCAAAATCAGTTCCTGTTTAGTTGTTATTTCTATAAAAAGAGAATATTAATTTGCTATTGTTGATATTTTTTCGTATACTAAAATAAAGGCTTTTCGGTGCTCTATACTCCTGCAGTCCTTTGATAATACTACATAATCGAGCCTTAATTTGCTGATTGATAGTAGGCTATAGGAGGGTAGTTTTCGGTACTATATAAAATACCCTATATATCTTATTTGCCTGAGTGGAAGCAGAAAATGTGGATCTGGGCATAGTATAAAACTACTGTAGGTTACAGCCGTTAGCCGCTTTTATAATGATCAACAATTGCCCTATTATGCTTTATACACGCAAAAACACCCAAGATTATACCTCACTGGCCGAACAGGTGATCCTGTATGCTGAAAAAAGAGGATTTGAAGAGATCAAAGCCGACTTTGATGGATACGATAAGCCTGCATCGCTTAACATGCTTCAGCAGCAAATTAAACTTACCCCTGATTTTACGGCAAAGCGTGGCAACAACAAGCACTACTTTGAGCTGGTGGTGAAAAATGAAGAGCGGGAAGATCAGCTAAAACTGGTTAGCAAGTGGAAGGCCCTGGAAATGATCGCCGGTATGAAGGGCGGTCGCCTGCACCTGTTTGTCCCCCGCGGAAGTTATAAATTTGCCACCGACCTGGTGCGGGAGCATGGCATCGAGGCCAGGATCACCAAATTATCCGATATCCAGAACTAACAATTCCAGTCTCAGCCAGATGAAAAACATGAGTCATCCCGAATTTTTAGCGGGACACTTAATAAAAAGGCCTCATAATGAATCTTGAGGCCTTTTTTATTAAGGTAGGCTGTCATCTCGACCACCGGGAGAGATCTTGGAAAGTTTTAAGTAATGAGTTGTCCTATGCCGGATCTCTCCCGCTGGTCGAGATGACGTCCCTTCTTTATGTTTTTGGGCTAGAATACAGTAATCTAAGGCTGTTTTAGCCATTTAGAAAATTCGGGATGACTCATGTTTCTTATTTATCTGCTACCATTGTTTCTGAAAAGCTGTGATGCAGTCTGTCCCTGAAGCCGCAGGCTATACACCGATTTGTAGTGGCTGGGGTCGGCCAGGTATTGCTCCAGCTCTTCCCGGATCTGTGCGTCCATCAGCGGCAGAAGGGGTTGGGCTACCTGTTCAAACTTTTTCATCGATTGCTGAATGCGGGCATCCCATTGAGGATAGAGGCGGTCAAAATCATCGGGACGGATCACTTTGCGGCACTGGCTGTTTCCGCAAAACACCTCCATTTCCCGTTCCAGGTTAAAAATGCCGTATTCATCGGTGATCTGTTCGCCGGCCTCAATGTCCCGTATGGCAAACTCAAAGCCCCAGCCCGTGGAGATGGTATTGCACTGGCAGCAGTGGTTCACATACTTGGCAATATCCCAGCTCACAATGCGGTAGCCCCGCTCATCGATATAGGAATATTTATCAATGGCCTGCTGCATCACAGGCGGATGTTTCTGAAAATCTGCTGGCGCCACCTCTATTTCCAGGCTATCCCGGATGTAGGTAATAGTGCCCTCGGGAATCCTTTTTTTCGCAAACACACCATAGCCTATGGCGTCGTTGATATAGCGAAGCTCGATATCGGGATGTATCATAGAGAGTGTAAACTGGCCGAACGGAAAATGTGTTCTGCCAACCATCAAATTACTGAAAGTGTGCAATATCACAAGCGCTGCCGTGGGCTTCAGTAGAAAAATATCTCTGACTATTTCTGGTACAGTATGGGAGTATGTGTTGTGAAATGAAAATGGGCAAAGCTACAATTGTCTCCTTTGCTCTCTCAATCAACTAGCAAGGGTACTTGCTGCAGCAGCGTATAGCCTCCCATCCAGGCCATGAGCACCACTACCACTCCCCCAAAAATGCTCAGCCAGAGGGGGTGCCGGTACTGGCCTACAATGCGCTGCTTGTAGGCCGCCAGCAGCATGGTGGCCAGTGTAATGGGCAAAATAAGGCCATTGAGTGCTCCGGCCAGGATCAGCAGCTGTACCGGCCTTCCTATCCCTACAAAAACCAGTGTTGAAATGGCAATGAAACCAATGATGAACCAGTTTTCCTGCCTGGCTACAAGTGGATGAAAGGACTTTAGAAAGGAAACCGAGGTATAGGCCGAACCAATCACCGAGGTAATGGCGGCAGAAAGCATCACCAGCCCAAAAAACCGGTAGCCCAGCGCACCGGCGGTTAGCTGAAAAACTGAGGCTGGGGGATTGCTCTCCTCCAGCACCAACCCCTTGCTCACCACCCCCAGGGCGGCCAGAAAAAGAAAGATCCGGACCAGGGAAGCGACCCCTATGCCTGATACGGCACTGCGGTTTACCTGCGGCAGCAAGGCCTGCCCGCTGATGCCTGCATCCAGCAGCCGATGTCCGCCGGCAAAGGTGATGTATCCGCCTACCGTACCCCCCACCAGGGTAATAATGGCTATGAAATCAACCTCAAGCGGAAGTACTGAGCGCAGCGCAGCTTCACCCAGGGGAGGCGCCGAGAGGATAGCTACATAGATGATCAGCAGGATCATCAGAAAGCCCATGACCTGCGCAAAGCGGTCCATAACCTGTTTGGCTTCCCGCATAAGAAAAACCCCTATGGCAACGCCCGCAGCCAGTACAGCGCCCAGTTTAGGATCCAGCCCCAGCAGGGCTTGTAACCCCAGCCCGGCACCGGCCACATTGCCAATGTTAAAGGCAAAGCCGCCCAGCACAATCAGCAGGGCAACAAAGTAGCCCAGCCCCGGCAACAGAAGGTTGGCAATGTCCTGCGCCCGCTTGCGCGATACCGCTATGATGCGCCACACATTCAGCTGCACCCCTATGTCCAGCACAATCGACATCAGGATCACAAAGCCAAAGCTGGCCCCCAGCGATTGCGTAAACACAGTGGTCTGGGTAAGAAATCCCGGCCCCACCGCAGAGGTGGCCATCAGAAAGGCGGCGCCCAGAAGTACACTCCAGGAAGTGCGAGCGTTCATGCTTGCACAGAAGTAAAGGGTTGCAAACGTACCCCTTCCTGCTGCAGGCGGGCATGGAGTTGCCGGGCAAAGTCCAGCGCATGGGGTCCATCGCCATGCAGGCAGACCGTATCGGCCTGCAAGGCTACATCCGACCCCTGCACCGACTGCACCCGGCCTTCCCGCAGCATGCGTAGCACCTGGCCAACGGCAACGTCTGCATCCTCAATGAGAGCGCCTGTCTGGTTGCGGGGGGTAAGGGCGCCGTTCTGCTGGTACGTGCGGTCGGCAAACACCTCCTGTGCCGTGGCAAGTCCGCGCTGCTGGCCGGCCTTTACCAGCGCGCTGCCGGCAAGGCCAAACAGGATCAGTTGCGGATCGAAGTGGTAGACAGCTTCGGCTATGGCCCTGGCCAGGGAGGGGGCGGCAGCGGCCATGTTGTAGAGCGCGCCATGGGGCTTTACATGCCGCAGGGAGCTGCCTGCTGCCCGGGCAAAGGCGGACAGGGCGCCCGTCTGGTACAGCACCAGCTCATAGGCCTCCCGGGCCGAGATCTGCAGCGGGCGGCGGCCAAAGCCCTGCAGATCGGGCAGGCCCGGATGGGCGCCTAGGGCTACCCCGTGCTGCAGCGCCAGGGCTACCGTTTGGCGCATAACGGCCGGGTCGCCGCCATGAAAGCCGCAGGCAATGTTAGCGGAAGTGATATAGGGCATCAGGGCCTGGTCCTGGCCTATGCGATAAGCGCCAAAACTTTCGCCCATGTCGCAGTTCAGGTCTATGGAAAGGGTACTCATGCGGGATAGTTCATTTTAAGATCAAGGGCCCGTTGGAGCTGCTGCAGCTGCGCCTCCTGCTGCATAAGCGCCTGCTGTGCCTCTGCCATGCCCACTTCCCTAAAGTGCAGGGGGGTGCCTGGGCGGGCCTGGGCCAAGATCGGTAAATCGGCGCTAATAACCTGAGCAATGCGCGGATAGCCGCCGGTGGTCTGCCGGTCGGCGCCCAGCACAATGGCCTGGCCGCCGGGCGGAACCTGCACCGTACCAAAGGTTACGGCACTGGAGAGCAGCTCTGCCTGCTTCTGCAGGTGAAGCGCCGGTCCCTGCAGGCGGCAGCCCATGCGGTCGGACTGAGGACTCAGCACAAAGGGGGTCTGCCAGAATTGTTGCTGGCTTTCGGCGGTGAACACTTCCCATTCCGGGCCAGGCAGGCAGCGGAGAGAAAGGGGCTCGGCCATGGCAGGAGCCAGGGGGAGGTCCCTATTCCAGCCAGAAATACCCCAGCCCGCCGGTGCCCAGGGGGCTGGACCTGCCTTGGCCCTCAGCAGCTCCATAAGCCGGAGCGTCTGTGCCTCTGCAGGGCCTGTCTGCAGAAGGTCATCCGCCTGCAGGGCCCTTCCCCTGAATCCTCCCAGGCCGGCTCGCAGATAGGTAGAAGCACTGCCCAGCAGTGGCGGAACGCTTACCCCCCCGGCCAGCGACAGGTAGCTTCTGCAGCCCCTGCTAAGGGCGCCCAGCCGAAGTATGCTTCCCTCTTTTGCCCAAAAAGGCTGGTGAAGGGGCAGGGGAGTTCCCCCCAGGCTGGCCCGCAGGGGAGCACCTGTGAGGGCCATCAGCTGGTCTTTTTCCAGGAGGAGGGTGGGACCCGTCAGCGTAAGCTCCAGGGCGGCGGCTCCCGGCAAATTGCCCACCAGCAGATTGCCCAGCCGAAGCGCTACTGCATCCATAGCGCCGCTCACCACCATCCCCAGGGCTTGGAAGCCCCGGCGGCCGCAGTCCTGCACGGTTGTTTGCAGGCCACTCTGCAGTACCCTAAGCGCCATGGGGCCTCCTTTCCAGTTTGCGGAATTCAGGCTCGCTGATGGCCACAAAGCGCAGGCGGTCACCCATCTGCAGCTGGCTTGGAGAATCCTGCCGGGGATCAAAGAGCTGCAGCGGACAACGGCCGATCAGCTGCCAGCCGCCGGGGGTTTCCAGAGGATAAATGCCGGTTTGCAGGCCCGCTATGCCCACCGAGCCGCTGGGAATAGCTTGCCGGGGTTCTGCTTTCCGGGGTGTTGCCAGCTGCTCCGGTAGCCCGCCCAGGTAGGCAAAGCCAGGGGCAAAGCCCAGCATGTATACCAGGTACTCCCCCTGCTGGTGCAGTTTAATTACTTCCTCAGGGCTAAGGTGGCAGTGGCGTGCTACCTCATCCAGGTCAGGCCCAAAGGCCCCGCCATAGCAAACGGGAATTTCTACCAGCCGGGCGGGAGGGGGTGCAGCCTGCTGCAGTTCCGCTACGATCTCCTCTACCTGACTCAGAAACTGCTCATAGGGGGTGATCTCTGTACGGCTGGCTACTGCTGCCGGCTTGTAATAGAGGGTAAGGGTGGTATAGGCCGGTACTATCTCCAGCAGGCCGGCCAGGGGGTGCTGCTCCAGATGGGTGGCCAGGCTGCGCACCCGGGCATGCACCTGCGGGGAGATGGCATCGCCAAACTGTACCACCAGGGCGGCATCGCCCAGGGGGTAAAAGCAGGGATAGGAGGGGGTCGGTTCAGGCATTTAACGTAGCGGCTAAGTAAACAAAAGGCTCAGCAACAGTACACCCCCCAGGCCACAAAGGGCAATCAGGCTGGTCATCACCGTCCAGGACCGCAGGGTCTGCTGTTCGCTCAGGCCAAAATACTTGCTTACCAGCCAGAAGCCACTGTCGTTTACATGCGAGAGTATGGTGGCGCCCGAAGCGATGGAGATCACCAGCAGCGCTTTGTGGAACTCACTGTAGGCTGTGCCTTCCAGAAAGGCGGCCGTCATGCCCGCAGCGGTGATCATGGCTACGGTAGAAGAACCCTGCATGATGCGGATGGCCGCAGCCGTTACAAAGGAAAACAGGAGTGCGCTTAGCCCCCAGTCAGTCATTACTTCAGCCAGCATTTTGCCGGCGCCGGTAGCGGTCAGGATCTCTTTAAACACCCCACCCGCCCCGGTAATGAGAATGATAAGTCCCGCAGGTGCCAGCGAACGGGCGCTGATGTCCAGTAGCGCTTTGCGGCTATACCCCTTTCGAACCCCCAGCAGGTACCAGGCCAGCAGGTTCGCCAGAATGAGGGCCATGAAGGGATGCCCCAGCAGGGCCATGCTGTTCCTAAGGCCCGAGCCAAAAGGCCAGCTGGTGCTGAGCGGGCTGTTTAGCAGGGTGTTGAGCAGGATTAGCAGCAGCGGCAGGCCTACCAGGCCGCCAATAAGGCCGGCAGAAGGCAGCCGCAGGGGAGGCTGACCGGATTCTGGAAGGCCTGGGGCAATGGCTACGATACGGCGGGCAATGTAGCGGCCAAAAAGGGGACCGCTCACCACGGCAGCCGGCAGCCCCACCAGGGCCCCCACCATGATCACCCAGCCCAGGTCGGCCCCCAGGATATCGGCCACCGCTACCGGCCCGGGCGTAGGAGGGATAAAGGCGTGCGTAATGGCCAGGCCCGCCAGCAGGGGAATGCCATAGAGCAGCAGCGATTTGCCCGTTTTCTTCTGCAGGGCATAGGCAATGGGCACCAGGATCACAAAGCCCACATCAAAGAAAACCGGAATGGCCACCAGAAAGCCGGTTGCCATCAGTGCCCAGGAGGCCCGCTTTTCGCCCAGGCTGCCCAGAATGGCGGCCGCCAGTGCCTGCACCCCGCCCGAATGCTCCAGCATGGCCCCAAACATGGCGCCCAGCCCAACCACAATGGCAATAAAACCCAAAGTATTGCCCATGCCCGTCTGCACACTGCGGATGATCTCCAGGCCAGGCATGCCCGCCATCAGACCAACCGCAATGCTGGCAATCAGCAGGGCCAGAAAGGCCTGGATCTTTACATACAGGATCAGGAACAGCAGCAGGCCAATGCCTGCCAGGACGGCCAGAAGCAGGGAATAATCAAGCATGCAGAGGGGCGCGCAAAGAGGTTAGTAGTGGGTAAGTGTATGCAAAAGTATACCTACGGCTGGCCCCATTCTGTATGAAAGTACTCATCTGCTGCTCTATCTACCCGCCGGTAGGTATGTGCGCCAAAGTAGTCCCGCTGGGCCTGGATCAGGTTGGCGGGCGACTGGGCGGTCTGGTAGCCAAGATAGTAATTTAGGGCAGAAGTAAACACAGGCAGCGCAATTCCCGCCCCTACACTTTCGGCAACAATTCGGGCAAAGCCCGGAGCAAAGCCCTTCATGCGCCGGATGATGGAGGGGGCCAGCAGCAGCTCCTCTTCAGTTTTATAAAGCTCTACCAGTTCCTCCATCAGCTCGGAGCGGATAATGCACCCGTTGGTCCAGATACGGGCAATCTCGCTAAAGTTCAGCTGCCAGCCCTCCCGCTCCGATACGGCCCGCATCAGCGCAAAGCCAATGTGGTGGTTGAGGATGCGGCAGGCCTGGTAGGCCCCCCGGAGCTGCCCCAGAAATTCCTGTGCATTGCCGCTATGGCGGGCAGGTGTGTGCTGGTACAGGGTGGCGGCCTTTACCCGCTGGGCCTTGCGGGAAGAGATTGCCCGCGCCATCACTGCTTCGGTAAGGGGGCCATAGGGCACCCCATGCTCCAGGGCAGCGCTAACCGACCAGCCTCCGGTGCCTTTTTGCTCGGCCTGGTCCAGGATCTTGTCCAGCAGCAGTCCACCGCCTTCCTGCTTGCGCATAATATCCACCGTAATGCCCAGCAGGTAGCTGTTGAGTTCTTCCTGCTGCCAGGCAGCAAAGGTATCGGCAATGGCGGGGGGTGCCAGCCGCAAATATTCCCGCATCAGCTGGTAACACTCGGCCAGGGCCTGCATCTCGGCATACTCAATGCTGTTGTGCACCATCTTGATAAAGTGGCCGGCGCCCTCCGGCCCAATGTAGGCGGTGCAGGGCAGGCCGCGCCGGTCTTTGGCCGCCATCAGTTCCAGGTAGTGCTGCACCAGCTGATAGCCCTTCTGGGCGCCTCCGGGCATCATGCTGGGCCCCTTACGGGCACCCTCTTCACCCCCCGAGATGCCGGTGCCGACAAACTCAATGCCCTTTTCGGCCAGAAGGCGGGTGCGGCGGGCGGTATCCTTATAAAAGGAATTGCCGCCGTCTATGAGCACATCTTCTGCATCCAGCAGGGGCAGCAGGGCTTCTATCTGCAGGTCTACCACCGGTCCGGCTACAATCATGAGCAGGATCTTGCGGGGCCGCTCCAGCGAGGCTACAAAGGCCGCCAGATCATCAAAGCCCTGCATGCCGGGAATGTGGGGATGCTCCTCCAGGATCCTGCGGGCCACCTGCTCTTCGGTGCCGGTCACATGCCGGTTGTACAGGGCCAGGCGCACCCCTTTTTCGGCCAGGTTCAGGGCCAGGCTTTTGCCCATGACCCCCAGGCCAATAATGCCAAATTCAGATAAGGTATTCATAGCGTTCAGATTTGTTACCACTTGCTCTACCAGCTCCTGGGGTGATAGAGCAATGTTCAGATGGATGCCATAGTCGGGCTTTTCAAGGGTAGCCAGCTGGGAGTCCAGCAGCTCGGGCGACATAAAGTGGCCGGTGCGGTTCTTGAGGCGTTGCTGAATGAGCGCCCTGGACCCCTCCAGAAACACCCAGCGCAACTGGGTGCGGGGTATGGATTGAAGCGTAATCCTGTACTGCTCTTTCAGGGCCGAACAGGCCAGCACGGCACCTCCGCCGGCCTCCCATTGTTTGATGTGGGCGGCCAGTTGTTCCAGCCAGTCCTTGCGGTCCAGGTCGGTCAGGGGCTGGCCCTGCTGCATTTTGCGAATGTTGGCCGGAGGATGAAAATCGTCGGCATCATGGAAGGGAAGCCCCAGCCGTTGGGCCAGCAGTTGGCCGATGGTGGTTTTTCCGCTTCCCGATACCCCCATTATGATACAGATCATGCGAAAAAGTAGTAATGTAGGATCGGCTTCCTCAATATAGCGAAAAGCCTGAAAAGCGGCAGATGGTTTTGGGGCTTCAGCAGTCTTTGCCCAAAAAATGGCTGTAACATCCCGCAGCCCGGCATGTTTACTAGCGGTAGCCTTCCCCCTGTTGCTGCAGAAGCAGTGCAGCCGGGTGGAAAAATTCTGGCTACGACAGGGCCACAGTATAAACGAAAAAAAGCAAAACGTATGGATGACTTTATGGAACTGGCCATTGCACAGGCCAAAAAGAGCCGCTCCGAAGGGGGTATTCCCATTGGTTCGGTGCTGGTGCAGGGGGGCATGGTTGTTGCCCAGGGCCACAACAAGCGGGTGCAGGAGAATAACCCCATTCTGCATGCGAAATGGACTGCCTCAACAATGCCGGACGGCTTGGCAGCTACCGCAATACGGTCATTTATTCCACCCTTATGCCCTGTTACATGTGTGCCGGTACCATTGTGCAGTTCAAGATCCCGAAGGTAATTGTGGGCGAATCGCAGACCTTTCCCGGCGCCCGGGAGTTTATGGAAAGCCATGGAGTGGAAGTGATAGACCTCAACCTGCCCGAATGTGTAGAGATGATGCAGGCCTTTATCCGGGAAAAGCCCGAGCTCTGGAACGAGGATATCATGGAGGAGTGAGGGCAAAAGCTCAGAACTAAGGGGAAAAGCAGAAAAACAGCCTTGCCCGAACTGCCAGCCTCAGACCGGTGTTTATCAGGCAATTGTCAGTAGTCAGCATGCCTCCGCCCATCCTGTAGTAAGAAGGATAGACGATGGCCCGGTGGCAATTCCTGTTGCATCCTATGAACCTTAGCTGTTTACAATACCTCCCACTCCAGTTGCCATCAGGTGCCGGCGGCCCTTCCTGTAGGCTGCTGTTGGGCATATTGCTGCTGGTAGGGGTGCCGGCCATGCTTTCGGCTCAGGTAGCTCAGGCGAGGGAGGGGCTGCCCGTTTCCCTGCAGCTGGAGCCCCAGAAGCTGCCGTTTACCCCCTCCGAATTCTGGATTGCCGATGTGCAGGACGAACGGGACATACGCTCGGCCGTAGCCTGGCTGCTGCCTGCCGGGCCCGAGCCAACAGGGTCCGCCACTCAGGCCATAGACCTGAAGGGAGGGGGGCATGCGGCCATACGGCGCTTTGTGCAGCAAAGCCTGCCAGCCAATAAAAAACTACGCCCCCTGCAGATTCGCCTGAAGGGCTGCAGCATTACCGAAACGCCGGGCCAAGCCGGAAAGGTAGAAGGGCGCATCTCCGTTTCCATGGAATTTGATCTGCAGACCGAAGCCGGGCCTGTACACCTGACCAGCTACACCGGAGGGGTACGCTATAGCCGGGATGCCCGCCACCATGCCGTCGTGGAGCCGGCCCTGCGCCAGTCGCTCAGCCGGGCGTTGGAGTATCTCCAGGACTGGATGAACGAGCAGGCGCCCCACAACGAAAAGCTGGCCAGGGGGGTCAAGATCTTTTTTACCGACTACAGCAATCCCCTGGCGATCGATACCGTCTACTACTCACCCGAGCGCCCCCTGCGCTGGGACGATTTTAAGGCGGCCCCCAGCCGCAGCAGCCGCTTTGCCGCCAGCGTATTTCCCAGCTTTGCCTATAGGGGCAGCAGCGAGGTGGTAGAGGGGTACATCCACCTTACGCTCAGCATGCGGGTCTATGTGCTGATGGAAAATTCCTGGGTAAAACCGGCCTCCCGGGATGCCTACGGGCTCAACCATGAGCAGCGCCATTTTGATCTGGTAAAGCTGGTGGTAGAGCGCTTCAAGCAGCAGCTGCAGGCACAACGCTATCCGGTGGCCGATTATAACGGCCTAATAGCCACGCAGTACATTGATTTTTTCAGAGAGATGAACAAGGTGCAGGAAGCCTACGATGGCGAGACCGGTCATGGTCTGAACAGGGCAGCCCAGCAGCGCTGGAATGAAAAAATTGATGCCGAGCTGCGTAGTTTCGGCATTAAGGAGTAGGCTGTTCAGTTGACCGGAAAGGGGAGACTTCCATAAATTTAATGGTAGTCCTGGAAGAAAATATGCTACCGATTGCTGAAATTTGCCCAGGACGGGCGTTGTCCGGTCCTTTGCACTTCTTTTCTCACTCGCTACCATGAAACGCATTTTCTTTCCGCTTCTGCTGGCCTTTTGTGCCAGTGTAGCCTATGCGCAGCAGCAACAGCCGGCCTTTAACGAAGAGGCCTATGTGAACGCCCAGCAGCAGGTCCTCAATAATCCGTATCTGCTTAGCCCCTATGCTGAACAGCTGTCTCCGGAAGATCGCCTGGCCGGGCTTAGCCTGCTCTGGTCGGAGGCAAAGTTCAATTTTGCCAACTTTGATCTGGCCCCGATCAACCTGGACAGCCTCTACAAAGCCTACCTGCCGCAGGTTATGGCGGCTCAAAGCACCTTTGACTACTACCAGCTGCTGCGCTCCTTTTACGCCCGCCTGCGCGATGGCCATACCGGCGTAGGCCTGCCACAGGAACTCTGGGCCCGTGCCTATGCCCATCCCGGTGTAGAAGCAGCCCTGGTAGAGGGGCGGGTGGTGCTTCACCAGCTCTATGCAGGGGTAAGCCTGCCAGCCCCCATGGCCCTGGGCGATGAGGTGGTAGCCATTGATGGACTGCCGGTGGCGGAGTACATTCGCCAGCGGGCAGCACCCTATGTCAGCTTCTCCAGCCCGCAGGATAGCATAGCCCGCATTCTTCGCTATGACCTCTTTTTTGGCGATGCCAGCCAGCCCATTCAGCTGCAGCTGCGCAACAGAAAGGGAAAGCTGTATGCGGGTACACTTCAGCGGCTGGCGCCTAAAGGCTTTTTTCAGTCGGGCCTGCCGGTGGGCGAGTATAAAGTGCTGCCCGGCAATATCGGGTACCTGGCCCTAAATACCTTTAATGATGAGGCCGTGCTGCCTTTTTTGAAACCCGCTTTGAGGATATCAGCAAAACCAGCGCCTTAATCATTGATCTGCGCAACAATGGCGGCGGAAATGGCCAGCTGGGCTTTGAGATTCTGGGCCAGCTAACCGAGCAGCCTTTTATGCAGGCAACCACCATTTCCCGCACCTATAGCCCTATGGGCCGGGCCTGGGGCAAGCCTATTGAGATCGCCCAAACCGCCTATGACTGGAAACCGCATAAGGGGCGGGCCTATGAAAAGCCGGTGATTGTGCTGGTAGGTCCCTCTACCTATTCGGCTGCCGAAGATTTTACCCTGGCCTTTAAGCAGTCCGGCAGGGGCCTGATTGTGGGGGAAGCCACCGGAGGCAGCACAGGCCAGCCCTATTTCTTCCAGCTGCCGGGCGGAGGCTATGGCTGGGTGTGCACCAAGCGCGATCTGTTTAACAACGGAACCGATTTTGTAGGCACCGGCATCTATCCGGACATAGAGATAAAACGCAGCCTGGCCGAGATGCAGAAAGGCCGCGATAATGTACTAGAGTTTGCCCGTCAGCGGCTGGCGGCAGCTGCGCCTACCTCTAAACGGTAAGGAAGCAGGGGGGGCTGGCCAGAAACGCAGCAGAACCTGCAGGTCTAATCGGCTCTCACTGGTTCATAACCCCCTATCATGCAGAGTAGGGAGGCTTTCATAAATATTTAGGCCCCGTCCGGTACTTCCTTTTGGATATACCGGGCGGGGCCTTTAGCTTTGTTCAGGTAAATCCAGATAAACATGCAAGTTTCAAAAATGGCCGGTGGCCTGATCGGCTCGGAGATCATCAAGATTGGCAATGAGGTGAATGAAATGATTCGCCGGGGCGAACAGATCTGCAACCTGACCATCGGCGATTTTGATTCTGCCCTGTACCCCATTCCGCAGGAGCTGGAAGATGAGATCACCCGCGCCTACAAGGCAGGGCATACCAATTACCCCCCGGCCAATGGCATGGCCGATCTGCGCCAGTCGGTTGCCGCCTTTTTGCAGGAGCACCTGGGATTAGACTATTCGGTAAATGACATTCTGGTGGCCGGTGGCTCCCGTCCGCTCATCTATGCCACCTACATGGCGCTGATCGATCCCGGCGATCGGGTGGTGTTTCCGGTACCTTCCTGGAACAACAATCACTATTGCCACCTCTCCGGTGCCCTGCAGGTGCCGGTAGAAACCAGCGCCGCCAACAATTTTATGCCCACGGCAGCCGAGGTGGCCCCGCACCTGAAGGGGGCTACGCTGCTGGCCCTTTGCTCTCCCCTGAACCCAACCGGCACCGTTTTCTCCCGAGAAGATCTGGAGGCGATCTGCGAGCTGGTAATTGCCGAAAACAAGGGACGCGGCCCCGGCGAAAAGCCCCTCTACATCATGTATGACCAGATCTACTGGATGCTGACCTTTGGCGACACCGGCCACTTTGATCCGGTAAACCTCAGGCCCGAGCTGCGAGACTATGTGATCTATATTGACGGCATCAGCAAAGCCTTTGCCGCCACAGGTGTGCGGGTAGGCTGGGCTTTTGGCCCTTCGGGGGTGATCGATAAGATGAAGTCCATCCTGGGCCACATAGGCGCCTGGGCACCAAAAGCCGAACAGGTGGCTACTGCCCGTTTTCTGCAACATCAGCCTGCTGTAGCGGGCTATGTTGAGCAGTTTAAGGGAAAGGTGCAGCGAAGCCTGAATGCCCTGTACGAAGGACTAAAGGAACTGAAGGCCGAGGGCCTGCCGGTGGATGCCATAGTCCCCATGGGGGCCATTTACCTGACGGCGCAGATTTCGGTGCTGGGCAAAACCACTCCCGAGGGCAAGCTGCTGGCTACCAACAAAGACATTACCTTCTACCTCATTCAGCAGGCCAGGCTGGCCCTGGTGCCCTTTGGCGCCTTTGGCACCTCCGATACGGCTACCTGGTTCCGGATGTCGGTGGGTGGCGCCTCGCTGGAGTCCATTCAGGAAGCCCTTCCCCGCTTAAGGGAGGCCCTTTTGCAGCTTCGATAAATACGGAATATACCTATATATACAGCTGTACGGCCCGGTTCTGCATTCCCTGTGGGGGTGTGGGGCCGGGTTGTATGGTGTAAGGAGCGCCTGTCCATAGGTGTTCTATCCCCGCAGGGCAAAGAGCAGCGCAGCCAGCAGCAGTACCAGGCCTACCAGATCGGCCATGCGGCGGATCATCAGGTAGAGGATCTTGTTTTGTCGGGCCATGGTGTAGTCAGAGGGGGGGTTAAACAATTTCAAAACGTTCGGTATACACGCTGCGCCAGTCAATGCCCAGCTTGCGCAGCTCCAGCTCGGTTACATCCATCAGGGGTCTGGGGCCGCAGATAAAGTACATATAGTCCTGCGGATTCTCGGGCAGGTATTTTTTCAGCAGCTCATGGGTAACATAGCCCTTTTCGCCTTCCCAGTCGGGCTCGGGATCGCTCAGCAGGTGCACCACCTGCAGGTCTAATTGCTGCTGCAGCTCTTCCAGCTCGTCCCGGAACGTAATGTCTTTATACTTTTCACTTCCATAGATCAGTATTGCCTTGCGGGGATCCTTGGTATCGCGCATCCAGCGCAGCATGCTCATGGCAGGGGTTACGCCTATGCCCCCCATGACCAGAAACAGGTGCTTATCGGGCTCGGGCGTAAAGGAGCCATAGGGCCCTTCCAGATAGGCTTTGGTTCCTTCCTTCAACGAGCCCCACTGGCCGGTAAAATCACCCGATTCTTTAGCCGTAAAGCGGATCACCTCCTCTTTGGGACTGGAGGCAATGGTAAAGGGGTGTTGCTGCAGCGAGTAAGGAGTAGGCCCCAGGGTGATCCAGGCAAACTGCCCGCTTATAAAGTCCATGTTGGGGTGGCCTTCGGGCTGCAGGCTGATGCTCCAGCTACTGTCTTTTTCGGCTCGTACCTCCACAAGGCGGTAGGGGCGTTTTTTGAGCTGCCGGGGCCGCACCAGCCGGGTATGGATCACCAAGTACATGCAGCCACCCATTAGGGCTGCCAGCACTATCTTTTTCCAGAGGGGGTCCAGGTAATGGCCCACCTGCACCGAATGCACTATGCCTACAAACACAATGGAAAGCGCCAGAAAGCCATGCAGCAGGCGCCACTTTTCATAGCTGAGCCCAAAGGCCGTACGCCAGATGCTGGTGATGACGATGAGGACAAGGGCAATGGTAACCAGACTGAGCGAGATGGCGCGGGGCAGGTTTACGGCCGGATCAAAAAATGACAGGTAGCCTGAGTTGGCCAGCAGCATGCAGATGGGATGGCCCAGCACTAAGAAAAAGGAGATGACGCCCCACCTCCCGATGAAACTGCACCACATTGTCCATGCCAAAGGTAGGGGCTATTTTGGGATACCTGCCCGAAAAGAGAAACTGTATCCCCATCATGCCCAGACCAATCAGGCCCAGGGCTACGCCAAATTCTTCCAGAAAGCTGCGAAAAGGGGGCAGTTTACCCAGCAGGGCAATGCCCATGGGCAGCAGGGAGAGCAGGCTGTAAACCAGCAGCCAGAAAAAGCCAAGACGGTAGGTGTAGCGCATAGGGTAGGCTGTAGGCAGGGCAGGAGGTACGCAACCCTCCCTGCCTTATTATAGTAGCCAACCCCTTTCCAGCTTTTTTGTTAGGTCAAAAGGGAGGGCAGGCACCTGCAGGAAGGTTGCAGGAAGGGGCAGGCTTGCCTATCTTTAGGCAGATTTTACCCTCAAGAAGCTGCCGTTATTTTTTTTGATATGACACGTTCTGCTACCCCCCACCTGGTGGAATGCCCCCGCGATGCCATGCAGGGCCTCCACGATTTTATTCCTACCCAAACCAAGATTGACTATCTTAACCAGCTGCTGCAGGTTGGCTTTGATACGCTGGATTTTGGCTCCTTTGTGTCGCCTAAGGCTATCCCCCAGATGCGCGATACTGCAGAGGTGCTGGAAGGGCTGGACCTGAGTACTACCCAGACGCAGTTGTTGGCCATAGTAGCCAATGAGCGCGGTGCGCAGGAGGCCGCTCAGCATGCTCCCATCCGTTACCTGGGCTTTCCGTTAAGCTTGTCGGAAACCTTTCAGCAGCGCAATACCAACCGCAGCATTGCCGAAGCCTTTCAAAGCCTGGAGGCCATCCAGCAGCTCTGCCAGCAGAGCGGCAAGGAGCTGGTCACCTATATCAGCATGGGCTTTGGCAACCCCTATGGCGACCCCTACAGCCTTGATGAGGTGGCCGCTTTTGTGGAGCGCCTGCACCAGATGGGAGTAGGGATCGTAAGCCTGTCGGATACCATAGGCACAGCCACAGAGGGGGAGATACGGGCGCTGTTTGGGCAGATCAGCGGGGCTTTTCCCCAGCTAGAAATTGGGGTACACCTGCATAGCCGCTATGCCGATGTGGCCGCAAAGACCCGGGCTGCCTGGGAGGCCGGATGCCGCCGCATTGATGGGGCGCTTAAAGGTTTGGGCGGCTGCCCCATGGCCAAGGATGAGCTGGTAGGCAACATGGCAACTGAAGAGATTGTGCGAAGCCTGGATGCCCTGGGCGTACCCCTTTCGCTGGACCGGGAAGCGCTGCAACTAAGCCTGCAGCTGGCGGCCAGTATTTTTCCGCCTGCTCACTAGCCGCAGTCGGCAGGGCCGCTGTGCCTTCGGAGGGTCTACACCAGCGCTGCAAACAACTAATTGGGGGGCTGAGCGTTAGGATAGTGGAGACAGAACCCCATGAAACACTTCCCTCTTTTATATGCACTAGCGGCGCTGATGCTGTTTAGCGCCTGTGCCGGCAGCAGCTCTCGCACGGCCGACCGTCCCGCTGCGCCCAACCTGGTGCCGCAGCAGGGCGATGACGAAGAATATGAGCTCATCATCATTGACCCGGGTTTTAACAGCTGGTTTGCCACCAATGCACGGCCGGTCAATTACTACTCCCCCCAGCACTACAAGCAGTGGAACGACCGCTATGTGCGGGCCTGGAATGAACTGGCCGACCGGCAGGGGCCACGCACAGGGCCGGATTACCCCTTCCAGAACCATATTCAGTATGACCCCTCGGAAGACTATGGTCTGGAACTGAACTACGAACTTTACTGGTACTTCCGCTATGTGGAATCTATTTGGGGGCGGCGTTACAACTTTCCCGGGCCAGGCGGTGGACGGCGGTTTTAACGCTATTCCTGCACTCGCTGCTGGTACTCAGCCAGATAGGGAAGTAGAAAGGCGCCTGCCCGTGCCATTTGCAAAGTAGGCTCACCGTTCACTTTAGGTAAATCCCGGATGAAACCTTACACTGTACAGGAATAGGCCTGTTTGGGTTAGATTAGGGCTTTAAGTCCCGCTACCTTAGCAGCTGTATCGGAGGAGTTTTATCCAGGATGTTACGCTTATGAGATCTTTACTACTTACCGCAAGCTTGCTGCTTTTCCTTAGCCTGGGGGCTAGTGCGCAGGGCGATGCCATTGCTTATCTGCAAAACGGCTCAAAATTGTACGCTTCCAAAAACTACAAGGAGGCCTTTGAGAGTTTTAACCGTGCCATTGAAACAGATCCTACTTTTGCTCAAGCCTACTTTATGCGGGGCAATGCCAAAAAAGGATTTGATGACCTGCATGGTGCCATGAAGGATTTTAACAAGGCCCTTGAGCTGAACGGAAACCTGGCCGATGCCTACCATATGCGCGGTAGCCTGAAGTTTGAGCTGCAGGACTACTATGGCGCCATTGCGGATTTTACACGCGCCATCGCCATTAATCCCAGCCATCAGGAAGCTTACTACGCCCGCGGTATGGCCAAGCAGCAGATCGAGGCGTATGAAGATGCCATCAACGACTGCTCAAAACTGATCGAGATCAACCCCAAAAATATAGATGCCTACTTCCTGCGCGGCATTTTGCGCCTGGAGCATGGCCAGACCGAGGCAGGCTGCCTGGACCTGAGCAAAGCCGGTGAACTGGGCGATATCAAAGCCTATGAAGTGATCCGGGAGAAGTGTAATCAAAAGTGTTTTGTACGAGAGGCTTACTAATGTTTAATAGATAAGCTAAGATAAACAGGTGTTATGTGAACGTGTGCTCTGACGTTGGTCAGAGCTTTTTTTTGTCTCAGAAAACGCAGAAGGGGGTGCTGTCTGCAGGGTGCAGGTCTAGGCCAGCAGCGCAAATTTTTTGCCCGGCAGGGCACGCACAAGGCCTCGTAGCTCCAGCTCCAGCAGCAGGCCAGCCAGCTGCGAAAGGGGTACCTGGCTGCGCCAGCTAAGCTCATCGATCTGGTAGCCGCCGGCCTGCTGCTGCAACAATTCCACTACGGCCCGCTCGGCAGGGCTTAAGTCTGGCGGCAACTCCTGCAGGCTGGGGTTTGCGGGTGCTGCTTCGTTCCAGCGCAGCTCCTCTACCACATCGGCTACGGAGGTGTACAGGTGGGCCTGCTGGCGCCGAATTAGCTGGTGGCAGCCGGCCGAGGCCTCGCTGTGCAGGCTGCCGGGTACGGCAAATACCTCCCGGTTGTAGTCCAGGGCCAGGTTGGCAGTGATCAGGGCACCCCCTTTACTGGTGGCCTCTACCACAATGACGGCATCGGCCAGGCCGGCAATGATGCGGTTTCGGGCGGGAAAATTAAAGGCATCGGGTTGCGTGCCATAGGGATATTCGGTGAGCAGACCACCCTGTTTGAGCATCTCAACCGCCGTAGCCCGGTGGGTAGCGGGGTAAAGGATATCCGGTCCGCTGGCCATGACCCCTACCGTAGGCAAGCCTGCCCGCAGCGCAGCACGGTGGGCTACAATATCAATGCCATAGGCCAGTCCGCTTACAATCAGGGGGTTATGCGGGGCAATGCCCTCCAGCAGCTGCTCGGTAATGGCCTTGCCATAGGGGGTAGAACGCCGGGTGCCAACAATGGCTAGTGTTTTGGGAAGGTTGAGCAGGCCGGCGCCACGGTAGTAGAGCACATAGGGAGCATCGGGAATCTGCTTAAGGCGGTGGGGGTAGTCGGGATCGGTATAGGCCAGTATGTGGAGACCTTCTTTTTGGGCCCGTTCCACAATTCGTTCGGCTTCCCGCAGCGGGCTGGGATCGGCCAGGGCTTCAAGCGTTTTGCTGCCAATGCCCGGCACGCGGCTGAGTTTGTTTCTGGGTGAGCTGAAGACCCGGCTGGCGGCTCCACTGTAGCTAACCAGCTGTTTGGCCAGCAGGGGGCCAACCCCCATAACCTGCGATAGGGCTACCTGGTACAGCTTTTCATTGTCCATACCCTACAAACCGTTCTCAGGGCATGCTGTTCTTTAGCTCGTCCAGAAAAACACGGATCTCTTTGAGGGAATCGATCAACTTGAGGCGGTCCTGCAGATGGGGCTGGTTGTTTTTGAGCATGTCTTTGGCGCCCTGCAGTGTAAAGCCTTTCTCCTTTACCAGGTGGTAAATGAGCTTTACATTTTCAATATCTTCCCGGGTAAACTGGCGGTTCCCCTTGCGGTTTTTCTTGGGCTTGATGATGTCAAACTCATTTTCCCAAAACCGGATCAGCGAGGTGGTAACGTTCAGCTGGGTAGCTACTTCGCCAATCGAAAAATATTTCTTCTCTATTTTCTTTTCTTTGTACGCCACGGTGCTCTGGTTTGCTTATCGTACAATCCTATTGTTCAGCTGCAAAGGTACTTCAGGAAACGCTTCTGCCGAATCTTTTGCTGCATTTTAAATTAATTCTTTCAACAGTTCAAGCTAAATTACTGATGTTCAATTAATTAGAATGCATATGAAAGCATTCTGCCAGTGCTGAAGGTACTGCCAATTGCTGTAAAGAAAGTCAGGGGCATGCTTGCATGCTTCCCTTAAAAATAACAACTTTTAGGCCTGTCAAAAAAGCGGCAGGCCGTAAATCTTTATCCACAATGGAGCATGTACCTGCTTTGGCAGCTTCCGGACAACTGCTCAGCCGCCTGGCGCCTACCCCCAGCGGATTTTTGCATAAGGGCAATGGGTTTTCATTTGTTCTCACCTGGCTGCTGATGCGCGCAGGGGGTGGCAAGCTGCTGCTGCGCATTGATGATGCCGACGCCGGCCGCACCCGCCCCGAATTTCTGGACGATATTTTCCGGAGCCTGGACTGGCTGGGCCTGGACTGGGACCTGGGCCCGCAGAGCCCCGATGACTTTCTGGCGCGCTACTCACAGGGCCTGCGCTACTCCCTCTACCACCAGCTGCTGGAGGGCCTGCAGCAGCAGGGGGTGCTCTATGCCTGCCGCTGCAGCCGCAAGCAGATTGCCGAACAGTATACCGATGGCATATACAGGGGCAGCTGCCGGCAAAAGTCCATTTCCCTGAAGGCAGTTGGTGTTAGCTGGCGAATTCGGGTAGCCGAAAAAGAAGTCTGTTTTCAGGAAGCGGCTATGGGCAGGCGCTGCCTGGACCTGGCCCGGCAAATGGGCGATTTTGCCGTAGGCCGAAAGGATGGCCTGCCGGCCTATCAGGTTGCGTCCCTGGCCGATGACCTTCACTGGGGTGTCAACTACATTGTGCGAGGAGAAGATCTGTTGTATTCCACGGCAGCACAGCAGTACCTGGCCCGGCTGCTGGCCAATGGAGCTGGACTTAGCCCTTTAGGCCAGCAGGCCGCTGCATTCTTGAACATTCCTTTTCTGCATCATCCCCTGCAACTGGATGAGCAGGGGCAAAAGCTCTCCAAATCGGCGGGCAGCACAGCCCTTAAAAGCCTGACGCGAAGCCGGAGGGTCGCCGCTGCCCGTTTACGCCCTTGTAGCCGACTACCTGCAGCTACCACCGGATGCGGCTGCCTCCCTGCCTGATCTGCTAACAGCGGCCCAGACCAGTTCTACTGTTCGACAGCTTATCAGGGTGTAAGGGGTCCGGCACAAAAAAGGCAGCTCCGGATAGAGCTGCCTTTTGGCGTAAATTACAGATTGCTGATCAGGAAGCGCAGGCTCAGGGCCACATCATCAAACCAGAGCCCCTGGTGGCCGATCAGGTTTAGGCCCGGTTTCCAGTCTACCCCCAGGCTAAAGGGAATTTCCCGGAAGGAGTATTCCAGGCCCAGGATCAGGTCGGCCCCAAGTACGGTATGATTCACCTCATCATGATCATCAAACCAGGGGTGGTTGCGCCAGTGACGGTGCCGGTGGTTGTTCCAGACCCCTACGTGGGCCCCTAAGCCGCCATAGTACTGCAGCTGCTTTATCTGAAAGGCGGTAGCATGCTTTTCGTACAGGCCTGTAAGGAGTATGCCACCCCAGCGGGGCGATACGATGCCTTCTATAGCCGTATTGCTGTTAACAAAGTGCTTTACGGTAATTCCGTAAATATAGCCGCCCCGCAGACCTACACCGGTTTTGTAATTCTGTGCCCAAAGCGGCGTTGCCGAAAGCAGCAGGGCTGCCAGCGGAAGGATGATCCATTTCATGGCTGAAAAAATTGATACTATCCTTCTATACGCAGCTTTGGGCGGCAGGATTACAGACCGCGAAACAGGCGGGCGCTTTCGGCCCAGGGAATGCGGCTTAGCATTAAAATAAGGGCAATGGTATACCAGATGGCCTGTGTTTTATGTTTGGCCAGATCGCTCACCGCTTTTTTGGCTTTGCTGCGGCCTATCTGGGCCACAACCACGGCTATGATGTTCACCAGAATGTGCTCAACAGCCCAGAAACGCAGGTAAGAATCCTTCATGGCAGCGCCAAAGTCTCCAAAAGCCTGCTGGGTATAAGGGCTCAGAAACACATAGAGCACCAGACCAATGAGCAGGTTCAGGTGCAGCAGGCCCATAAAGCCGGCCGATAGGCCGTTATCGCCTTTCAGGTAGGGCTTGTTGCCCTGCCAGCCGGCAAAGGATTTGAAGATCACCACCAGTCCGATAATAAGAATGAACCAGCGGATCCAGGAATGGAGAAAAAGAAAAATCTCGTATGCGCTCATGTGGGTTGAATTTTTGCGACAAGATAAGCAGGAAGGGGTACTGCACCAAACAATCCGGGCAGGCAGACGCTTTATCTAGGTAAAAGAATACCACCATGATCGATAATCTCTTAACGGAATTAAAAGGGGCCCTGCGGCAGGACGTAAAGCAGAAAACTGGCCTGGAACAAGATAAAGCAGACCAGGCCATAGAACTGGCCGGTCAGAGCGCCAAAGAAGTGGCCGAGGAGGAAGTAAGCCGGGGCAATATACAGGGCCTGATGCAGCTGGTGGGCAACAAGGGAGGAGAGACCCATGCCAACCCGCTGGTATCCAAGATCGGGGCCAATTTTGTGGGCAAACTGGTAAGTCAGCTGGGCCTCACCCCTGAGGTGGCCAAGCAGGTAGAGGGGGTGGTAGTACCGCTGATGGTGCGTTTTGTATCGCAGCGCTTTCAGGAAGGGGGAGGCATGGGCGCCCTCAGCAGCCTGATGGGGGGCGGCCTTGGCGGAATGCTGGGCGGATTCTTTAAAAAGTAAGGGGTAGACTACTGGACAATGGACAATAGACAATGGACGATAGACAATAGATTTTAGACAATAGGGTATACGGATAGATACTAGAGGCAGGGTTAGCGTTTTTGGACATTTTGCGCTAGCCCGCGCCCAAAGACAATAGGCTATGAGTACAGCTGCAGGGAGGTACAGGTTCCGGGCGGCAGATCAGGGTCTGTTGTCTTTTTTTATTACAGATCGATGAGCGTATAATAAGGGCCTTGTTTGCGGATGCGCAGGTAATGTACCTCCCCCTGCTCACCCCGATTAAAATAGCCCGTAAAGCGGTGAATGGTGCTGCCGTTTGGGGCAAAAATGTTGAGCTCATAATCGGTGGTGCGGCTTACGTCGATGGCGCCAATGTAAATATCGTAGGTGCCATCCCGGTATACATCCCGCAGGTGTACCTCCTCAAACTGGCGCAGGCTTTCGGAAGCGGCAATGGGAGTGGAGCCCAGATCCAGGTACAAGTCCAGATCGGTTTCGTAGAGCGCCTGGCTGGCGCTGCCACCGGTAGTCCACTCCAGTTGTATGATCAGGCCCTGGTGGCTGCTAAGGGTATAGGCGGGCACTACAGGGTCTTTATCGCGGCTGCAGGAGGCAGTGAGAAAAATCAGCAGCAGAAGGGTCAGGGGATGCAGGAAGCGTTTCATAAACAAGGCAGGTTTGGTAAAGGAACGGGCCTGAGTTGTGCAGGCATCAGGTCCTATCACTACTATCTGCAAAGCTTGGGCCAAACCGGAGAAAGGTTCCGCAAGGAGCAGAAATATTTTTTAATGGCTTCTTCAAAAAAAGGGAGCTGCTCCCTATGGAACAGCTCCCTCACCTGTAGATACTAGCCAATCCCTACTTACCCAGGGCGGTAACGCCGGGCAGCTCTTTGCCTTCAAAATATTCCAGCAGGGCGCCGCCGCCGGTTGATACATAGCTTACACGCTCACCAAAACCCAGCTGGTTTACAGCTGCGGCCGAATCGCCCCCGCCTATGAGGGAGAAGGCGCCTTTTTCGGTAGCTTCTACTACGGCCTTAGCCACCGTGCGGGTACCTTCGGCAAATTTTTCCATCTCAAATACCCCCATGGGTCCGTTCCAGAGAATGGTTTTGGATTCGCGGATGGTACGCATAAAGATCTCCTGTGCCTCAGGTCCTATGTCAAGGCCCATCCAGCCATCGGGGATGGCGTGGTTGCTGGCTACCTGAGTATTGGCATCTTTGTCAAACTTGTCGGCAATGATAGAGTCGATGGGCAGCTTGATCTCTACCCCCTTCTCCTTGGCCTTTTTAATAAGGCTGTTGGCCAGCTCAATTTTGTCTTCCTCTACCAGTGAATTGCCCGTTTGGCCACCAAAAGCCCGAAAGAAGGTGTAGGACATGCCACCGCCTATGATGAGGTTATCCACACTGTCCAGCAGCTTTTCGATGATCTCGATCTTGTCGGAGATCTTGGCGCCGCCCATGATGGCGGTAAAGGGGCGCTCGGGATTACCAAATACCTTTTCGGCATTGTCCAGCTCGGCCTGCATCACATAGCCGGCTACTTTATCGGGCACAAAGCGAGCCATTACAGCTGTAGAGGCATGAGCCCGATGGGCGGTACCAAAGGCATCCATTACCCATACATCGCCCAGCTGGGCCAATTCCCGGGCAAAGCTTTCATCACCTTTTTCTTCCTGTTTGTGGAAGCGCAGGTTTTCCAGCAGCAGCACCTGACCGGGCTGCAGCGCCTGGGCTTTCTGGCGGGCTTCGTCGCCAATGCAGTCGGAGGCAAACTGTACGTCTCTGCCCAGCTCCTTTTTCAGGTAGGGGAGTAGGTGCTTGAGAGAGAATTTCTCCTCAGGCCCTTCCTTGGGGCGGCCCAGGTGGGACATCAGGATCACCGAACCCCCATCGCTCAGGATCTTATTGATGGTGGGGAGCGCCGCTTTCAGGCGGGTATCGTCTGTGATTTCATGCTGCTTGTTCAGGGGTACATTAAAATCGACCCGTACCAGGGCCCGCTTTCCTGAAAAATCGTATTGATCTAGCGTTTTCATGTAAAAGTATAGGTTAGAATGTAGTGCTCAAGATACGCAAAGGGGTATAGGCAAAAGGTGATAAAGATCACCCTTAAGGAGTTTCTTTTCGGGTCTCGGGTTTCAGCTGGCTGTCTGCCTGACGGCTTCCGGCCGAGGCGCGCCTGAGGCGGTCGTTGATAGCGCGGCCCAGGCCATAATCAGGCACTTCTTCGGCCAGGATGAGGCTCACCGGCAGGCTGTCCAGCAGGCGCAGGGCCTTAAACAGGTTGCGCGCGGCTTCGCCCAGATCGCCGGCGGGCGAGAGGGTGGTCTGGCAGGTTTCGGGATAGGAATCTTTAAAAGAGAGCACTCCCACCCCCTTTTTGCCATGCTCCCGGATCAGGTCCTGCAGCTTGCCCAGCAGCAGGGGCTTGCGGGGAGCATAGTGCCCCTCCAGCTGGCCCGGAGCCACGGGGTTGGAGCTGCTGTGCGCCATCACTTCCAGTTTTGGCACCAGCTGCTGAATATCCTCCAGCTCCATCCCGCCCAGGCGGTGTATGATCACTGTATCCCCCCTAAAGCCCAGGATGGTACTTTCTACCCCTACTTCGCAGGGGCCGCCATCCAGAATGTAGGGGATGAATTCGCCCAGTTGCTCGGCTACATGCTGGGCCGTGGTAGGCGAAATATAGCCAAAGGGGTTGGCACTGGGGCTGCCAGCGGAAAGGGCAGTTGCTCCAGCAGCGCCTGGCTCAGGGGGTGGCGGGGCATGCGAACCCCTACGGTGGGGAGGCCCGAGCTTACCAGGTCCGGGATATTCTTCTTGGCAGAATAAGCGTAAGGGGGCCGGGCCAGAAGCGCTCGGCCAGCGCATAGGCCGTATCGGGTATTTCCTGCACAAACTCCAGGGCTGCCTGTAGCGAAGGGGTATGCACAATTAGGGGGTCGAAGCTGGGCCGGCGCTTTACTTCAAAAATGCGCAGCACCGCTTTTTCAGAATAGGCATTGCCAGCCAGTCCGTAGACGGTTTCGGTGGGGATTGCTACCAGGTCTTCTTCCATCAGGAAGCGAACAGCCTGCTGCAGGTCGGTGCCTATTTGTGCCATATTCTAGAAATCCGGAAAGCGGCGCTTATGTTTAAGAACATACGCTTTGGGCCGCTACGGTGCCTTCCTGATGGCCCAGTTGGGCAGCCTGTTTGTACAGGGTGCAGGCCTGGGCAAGGTCATTCTGCCGCTGGGCGATGTTGCCCAGCAGGTAGAAGGCTTCGCCACGCTGCTTGTCAAGCCGCACGCTTTCCAGCAGGTGCCGGCTGGCCTGCTCCAGGCTGTCCTGGGCGTAGTAGATTTTGCCGGCATTGAGCTGCACCAGGGCATCCAGGGGGGCCTGCTCCAGGGCCAGTTTAATGTCCTGGAGGGCGGCCGCCAGATTATCCATGTCAAAAAGCACCACAGCCCGGTTCAGGTAGGCATCGGCCACATCGGGTTTCAGGCGAATGGCTTCGTTGTAGTCCTGCAGGGCGGCCGGCAGATCGCCCACTTCCCGGCGGGCATTGGCCCGGTTGTACCAGAAGCGGTAATCGCCGCTGTTGTAGCGGATGGCCTGGGAAAAATCGGAGATGGCATCCTGCGGCTGGCTGCTCTCCAGGTGGGCTACTCCCCGCATGTTGTAGGCCGTGGCTTCTTCGGGATTATCTTCCAGAAAGGAATTCAGGGTTTGGATGGCTTGCTGGTACTGGCCATCCTGCAGCTGCTGGCGGCTTTGGCTTAACTTTTCTTCATTAGAAGGGCCGCAGGCGCTAAGCAATAGCGCCCCCAGCAGAACTATAATGGAGCAGGTTTTTTGCATGCTGCAAAGATAGAGGGGCATTTGGTAAAACAAAAAGAGGCTACTCGATTAGTACCACGCGCCGGGTCTCTACCTGATCTTCATACTCCATGCGCAGCAGGTAAGTAGCCGGCGGCAGGCGGTTTCCCTTGCTGTCGGTGCCATTCCAGGTAATTTCGGAGGTGCCTGCAAACTGGGTGCCATGCAGCAGGGTATTTACCAGCTTGCCCTGCGGATCATACACCCGAATGCGCACAATGCCGTTGCGGGGCAGATCGTAGGGAATAATGGTTTGTGCGTTGGCGCTAAAGGGGTTGGGGTAGGGGTTGGCATAGGCAAAGGGCTTACCCTCCGGGTCCTGGTAGATGTTTTCCACGCCATCGTAATTCTTAAAATAGATCCCATTGCCGTGGGTGGCAATGGCTACCCGCCCATCGAGCGAGCGGTAGCGTACCTGCGGCACCACCACCCGGCCAATGAGCTCCGGTGCTTCCTGCTCCCAGCGGGTGGCATTGCCGGCCAGCTGGCGGGTGCTGTACAGGCCCGTGCTGGTGCCGGCCAGGTAGAGGGTGCTGCCATCTTCCATGGGAATGATCTCCACATGGCGGACCGAGGGACCATTGCCGCTGCCGTTGGGAAACTGCTCCAGATTGCCGCTTATGCTCACAAAGGAATTGCCCCCATCGGTGCTGCGGAAGATGCTCAGCACTTCATAATTGGAAAACACCACAAGTACCTCATCGGCATTGGTAGGGTTTATGCTGATGTGCGCCACATAGCCTCCGGATGGAAAGCCTGTGTGGGTAAGGTTCTCCACCACAGGCGTGGCACTGCTAACCTCGGTTGCTTTGTAAAATAGCCCCCTTGAGGTACCGTAATAAAGTATGTCAGCTGGGGTAGTGGAAATGGCAATGGCGCTGATGGAACCCGAATCGGCTGCCGTAGTGCTGAGCCGCTCCCAGTTAAGGGCCGTGGGCGACTGGCTGCCGGCCGGTATCTGGCTTACGTTGCGGTTGCGGTAGACCACATCGCCTGCCGCCAGGTACATGCGGTTGGGGTTGTGCGGATCAAACACATAGGGGTTGATGAACAGATAGGGCTGGCCCGAAACCTGACCCGCCCCAATGGGGTCTATGCGGGCAAAGGAGGTAAGGCGGTACTCATCATTGAGCGTAAGGCGGTAGATCTGGCTGTTCTGGAACGATACATAATAGTAGGCCCCCCGGTTGGCCACATGGGTATAGCCGCCATCGCCCCCCAGTACGCGCAGCCAGTTGGCTTGCTCGCCGGCAGAGGGGGTCAGGTGGCTGCCATTATCCTGCATACCGCCAATGATAATATCATTAACCTGGCTCTGGTCAAGGCCTACGGTATAAAACTGGGTGGTTACATAGCCGCGGTTCAGGCTGGTCCAGGCTACGGTTTCCTGCAGGATATTGTCGGTGCGGCTCAGGCCGCCATCGTGGGCCGATATGGATCTGTTTGGTGCAGAGGGGTAAAAGACCAGTTCATGCTGGTCGGGGTGGTGGTTTTCATAGGGTGTAGAGCGGTTGGTGTTCACATAGCCGCCAATCCAGTCGGTGGCTTCTTTATCGGTAAAGCCAGTAGTAGAGCGAAAAAGGTTGGTGCCGCCCACAAAAACCGTTTGCGATTCGGTGGGGTGTACTTTTACCAGCATGTTATAGCCCCCCTGCAGGTCAAGGCCGGCTACGGGCTCTTCTTCTTCGGGCAGGTTTTCGCTAAGGTTGGTCCAGATGCCATCGCTGCCGCTGATGTTGAGGCGCCATAGAATGGGGCGGCTGGGGGTATGCCCCAGGGCATAGAGTTCGTTGGGATCCTGCGGATTGGTGGCCAGCACCACGCGCCCAAACTCTCCCGGCCAGCCGTTGGGGGTGATGTTCTGCCAGCTTACGCCCCGGTTAATGGAGCGGAAAATGCCGCTTTGCCCGACCACATTCCTGTATTTTTGGGAGCTCAACACGGCGTAAAGGGTACCATCGGGGGCCACTTCCACATCGGTATACTGGGCGGCATTATCTGCCAGAGTGGCCGACCAGCTGGCGCCTCCGTCTATGGAGCGGTATATGCCTCCCGAGGCGGCTGCATACAGTTCCTGCACCAGCAGATTGGTAGTGTTGATCTTGAGGTTGTAAATGTAGTCAAAGGGTGGATCAAAGGTCTGGGGGCGGTTTGTGCTGGTAGAGGGGAGCAGCAGCCAGCTCTGGCCGCCATCCGTACTTTTGAAAATACCATCGCCCCGGTAGGGGGCATTGCCTCCACGGGCCGAGTTGCCCAGCTGCTCGCCGGTGCCATAGTACCACACATTCTCGTTGCCGGGGCGAGTATCCTGCACCAGGGCCGTTACACTGTGCAGCTGGTCGGGGCGGGTGGTCTTGGTCCAGTTCTGACCCCCATCGGTAGAGCGCCACATGCCGCCGGAGACGCCACCGGCCAGAATGGTGTTCTCATCCTGCACATCCAGGCGCAGGGCCCGGGTGCGTCCGCCTACATTGTAGGGACCGGCAGAGGTCCAGGGGGTTTCCAGGCTTGTGCGCTTGCCGGGCAGGGGCTTGGCCTGGGGCAGTTTGCGAGCAAACTGCAGCTCTTTTTCCCGCATGCCCGAGGGGATCTGGCCGGTGGCCGGGTTGTGCAGCATGAGCCATTCCCACTGCTGGCGTGCCTGTGGATTTTCTTTGGTGCCGATGCTCGATTTCTGGTTGCGAAAAGCGGCCAGAACCGAATCGGGCAGGGGGGAGGGTGCTTCCACCCAGGCGGTTGCAGGTGAAGCAAAGGGGTAGAACCAGTAGAGTGCAACCAGCAGTATGCCTGCCAGGGCCAGCAATACAGGGAGTATAGGTTTTTTTAACATGAGCAGATCAAAAAGAGTATCCCATTGGTGGGCACAGCTATAACCTGCACCCCTTAGTGAAATGTTTGAGCGGCCATCCCCGCCCCATCGGTATAAAAGTAATACGAATAGAGCAGGTAGATGGCCAGTAAAAAGAAGGCCTCCCAGCGATCGAGCCGCTGGCGGCCTCCGGTAAACATGGCGACAAACACAAAAACAGTACCGGCCATCAGCACCACCAGCTCCAGATTGAAGCTGGCATCAAAGCTCACCGGGCTGATCAGAGCACTGGCGCCCAGCACAAAGAAAATATTAAAAACGTTTGAGCCAATGATGTTGCCCACGGCAATATCGGCCCGCTTGCGCAGGGCCGCTACCACCGAGGTGGCCAGCTCTGGCAGTGACGTGCCAGCTGCTACAACCGTAAGGCCAATGATGCGCTCATCTACCTCCAGGTAGTGCGCAATGGCCAGGGCCTGATCAATGACCAGCCGACCGCCAATGACCAGGCCGGCCAGCCCCAGCACAATGAACAGTATGCTTTTAGTATTGCTTTGCAGCGGAAGGGCTTCTGCCTGCGCTACTCCAGAAGGTTGCTTGTCCTGCCGCAGCGAGCGGTATACATAGTACAGAAAAAGCACAAACAGGAGCAGCAGGAGAAGGCTATCGAGCCGGCTAATGGCAGAAGGGCTCCCCCAGAGCAGGGCATCATTGGCCAGAACCCAGAGCAACACAGCCGCAAGCAGCGAGTAGGGGATCTCCTTCCAGACGGTGCTGTTCTGCACCCAGAGGGGCTGTAGCAGGCCGGCAAAGCCCAGGATGATAAAGAGGTTGAAGTTGTTGCTGCCAATCACATTGCCCAGCACTACCTCATTGTGGCCATCCAGTGCGCCGATAACGCTTACCACCAGCTCAGGCGCCGAGGTGCCAAAGGCCACAATGGTAAGCCCTATGGCCAGTTCGGATATCCTGTAGCGCTTGGCCAGGGCCGAGGCGCCGGATACCAGCCAGTCGGCCCCTTTCAGCAGCAGGGCAAAGCCCAGAATGAGCAGCAAAAGCTTAACGAACATGGGGTTAGTGGAAAAAATAGCCTGCCTGCAGAACAGGCAGGCAGAATAGGTTAATCATTCCCTTTAGAAGGGCCCGATGGGGCTGCACCTGAAGGACCCTCCCGTCTGGGCCGGTCGTTGCGACGCCGGTTGCCGCCTCCGGAATGGCGTCTGCCACCCCCTCCGCCACTGCCGCCTCTGCGTTCGCCTCCGGAGGAGCGGCGCTGGTGGTTGCCGGCGGGCCGGCCGCCTCTGCGGTTGCCCCCTTCATCGCCACCCCGGCGGCGGAGCTGCTCGGCATCCTGCCAGTCGGGTGCTTTGCCAAACTCCTCGGGCACGGCGGGCTTTTCTACTTCCACACCGGTAAGTTTCTCGATCTTGTAAAAATTGCGCTGCTCCTTGGGTGTAACAAAGGTGATGGCCTCACCGGTAGCTTTGGCCCGGGCCGTACGGCCTACGCGGTGCACATAATCTTCGGCATCATAGGGCACATCAAAGTTAATGACCATGTCCAGATCGGCAATATCGATGCCGCGGCTCATCACATCGGTGGCCACCAGCACCGGAAAGCTGCGGTTGCGGAACTGGCGCAACACTTCCTCGCGCTCCCGCTGCTCCAGGTCAGAGCTGATGCTTTTGGCATTGATGCGCTTGCGCTGCAGGGCTTTTTCTATGCTGCGAACGGTGGTTTTGCGGCTGCTGAACACTATGACACTGTCCAGGCCGGGGCGGTCCAGGATCTTGGCCAGCAGGTTTTCTTTTTGCTCATCCCAAACCGAGTAGGCCGACTGGTGCACGCCTGCCGCTGTTTTGGAAATGGCAATGTTTACCTCGGCGGGATCTTTGAGCAGGCGGCTGGCCAGCTGGCGGATCTTGGGCGGCATAGTAGCTGAGAACATGAGCGTCTGGCGCTGCTGCGGCATGTGGCCCACAATGCGCATGATATCCTCAAAGAAGCCCATGTCCAGCATGCGGTCGGCTTCATCCAGGATCAGGTGCCTGATGTGTTTGGTATCCACATAGCCCATGTTGAGGTGGGCAATCAGCTTGCCCGGTGTGGCTACTATGATGTCGGTGCCTGTTTTCAGGGCAATCTTTTCCCGGTCAAATTCGGCGCCGGTGCCCCCTCCATACACAGCTATGGAGCTGATGGAGGTAAAGTAGGAAAGGCCTACGATCTGCTGATCGATCTGCAGGGCCAGCTCCCGGGTGGGCGCAATGATGATGGTGTTGAGGCCGCCGCTCCGCTCACTGGTCTCCAGCTTGTGCATGATGGGCAGGAGGTAGGCGGCCGTTTTACCGGTACCCGTCTGGGCACAGGCAATCATGTCTTTGCCTTCCAGGATCTGCGGAATGGTGGCCAGCTGTACAGGGGTGGGATCGCGAACCCCATGATATCAATACTTTGTAAAAGCGAGGGGGCCAATCCAAAACCGGCGAATCCTAAATTAGTATCTTCCATATGTCAAATATTCCCCCTTGCGTGCATGAGTGAAGGGGGCTAAGGTGTTTTTCGAAAAAATGCACCTAAATATACGTATTCTTCACCGTATGCACTAAGCCCTTCCTACTATTTCCCATTATGCGGGGGTGCCGGGCAGTTGCTCAGCCCCTGTCCCTGAGGGGGTGGCACAGCAGGTGGCTCTAAAAGAAGAGCCTCTCCCGGCCGGGAGAGGCTCTTGCTACAAGGCGGGCAATACGCCTGGCGCTATTCTTTGTATTGCTGGTGCAGGTCTACCGTTTTTGCTGCATTCTTGCGCACCTTGATGTTTAGGAACTCTACAAAAAGGGAGAAGAAGATAGCGGCATAGATGGCAAATTTTGGAATATGCACTTCTATGCCTTCCAGCACCAGCATCACCCCAATGAGCAGCAGGAAGGAGAGGGCCAGCATTTTTACCGTAGGGTGCTTTTCTATGAAGCGGGCAATGGTGCCGGCTGCCAGCAGCATTACTCCCATAGAGATAATAACGGCTACTACCATGATCATCACATTGTCTACCAGGCCAATGGCCGTCAGGATGGAATCAAAGCTGAAGACAATGTCCAGCAGGATAATCTGCAGCAGTACCGAGCCAAAGCTGATTGCCTTCGCTTCCCGGTTTGACTCTTCCTGGCCCTCCAGCTTGTGGTGAATTTCGGTGGTGCTCTTATAGAGCAGGAAAATACCGCCTCCCATCAGGATCAGATCCCGGGTGCTGATCTCCTGACCAAAGAGGGAAAACAGACCCTTTTCTGCTCCAATGAGCCAGGTAATGGCAAACAGCAGGGCCACACGGACAAGCAGGGCCAGGGCAATGCCAATAAAACGCGCTCTAGGCTGCTGCTGCTCGGGCAGGCGGGCTACCAGAATGGAGATGAATACAATGTTGTCAATGCCAAGAACTATTTCCATGAGGGTTAGCGACAGAAAGGACACTAAACCTGCTGCTGAAAAGATTTCTTCCATACAAAAAAAGAGATAGGGTTAAAAAGGAATGGTGGATAATACGCTTCTCTGCAAAAAGAGTTAACCCTTTAAGGGGCCTAGCGCCTTAAATGTAGCAATTGCGCCGAATACTTCGATATTGTTGGGGATTGCTGCGAAAAATAATCCAAATTTCTTACTTTTGCAGTCCGTTCGGGTGAACGGGGCCTTTGGCGCATGCCCGGGGCACATGTACTACTAAAAACACCTGCCCTGTGGCTCGGGGGCAGCGTGCTTAACAGAGCCAATTTTACGCTTTATGGCAAATACTCCACAAGAGTTTGATTGGGACAGCTACGAAACCAAAGGTTTCGGCGAAGGGTACTCGCGCAAGCAAAAAGAGGAACTCGCCCAAATGTACGAAACTACCCTTAACACCGTAACCGAAAAAGAGGTAGTTAAAGGTACTGTAGTAGGTATTAATGACCGGGATGTGATCCTGAACATCGGCTTTAAGTCAGATGGTCTGGTATCGGCATCCGAATTCCGCGACCTGCCCGATCTGAAGATCGGCGACGAAGTAGAAGTATTCGTTGAGGAGCAGGAAAACCAACTGGGCCAGCTGGTACTGTCTCGCAAAAAAGCGAAGATCGTACGTGCCTGGACACTGATTCAGGAAGCCCTGGATCAGGATACCATTATTGAAGGTACTGTGAAGCGCCGCACCAAAGGTGGTCTGATCGTAGACATCTATGGGGTAGAGGCCTTCTTGCCAGGATCACAGATCGATGTGAAGCCCATCCGCGACTTCGATGTGTATGTAGGCAAGAAAATGGAGGTGAAGGTGATCAAGATCAACTACACCAACGACAACGTAGTAGTATCGCACAAAGTACTGATCGAGAAAGATCTGGAGAAGCAGAAGGCCGAGATCCTGGAGAACCTGGAAAAAGGACAGGTACTCGAGGGTGTGATCAAAAACATGACCAACTTCGGTGTATTCATCGACCTTGGAGGTGTAGACGGTCTGCTGCACATTACCGATATCAGCTGGGGACGGATCAACCACCCGGAAGAAGTGCTGAAACTGGACGAGAAAGTAAATGTAGTAGTACTGGACTTCGACGAAGAAAAACGTCGGATCTCTCTGGGTATGAAGCAGCTTACCTCTCACCCATGGGATTCCCTGGGCGAAAACATCCAGCCAGGCTCTAAAGTAACCGGCAAAATCGTAAACGTGGCCGATTACGGCGCATTCCTGGAGATCATGCCAGGTGTAGAAGGCCTGATCCACGTAAGCGAAATGAGCTGGAGCCAGCACCTGCGCAACCCGGCCGACTTTGTGAAAGTAGGCGAGGAGCGTGAGGCCGTTGTCCTGACCATCGACCGCGATGAGCGCAAAATGTCTCTGGGCATCAAGCAGCTGTCTGAAGATCCCTGGACCAAGTCTGATGTACTTACCAAATATGCCATCGGCACCAAGCACACCGGCATTGTACGCAACCTGACCAACTTCGGCCTGTTCCTGGAACTGGAAGAAGGCATCGACGGTCTGGTGCACGTATCTGACCTGAGCTGGACCAAGAAGGTGAAACACCCTTCTGAGTTCATCAAAGTAGGTGAAGAGCTGGAAGTACAGGTTCTTGAACTGGATGTAGACAACCGCCGCCTGGCCTTGGGCCACAAGCAGCTGGAAGAAAATCCATGGGATACCTTTGAGACCATCTTTACCCTGGGTTCTGACCACAAGTGTACCATTATCAACAAGAATGATAAAGGCGCCGTGCTGGAGCTTCCCTATGGTATCGAAGGCTTTGCCCTGACCAAGAGCCTGCAGAAGGAAGACGGCGGCAAAGCTGAGGTTGGTGAAACCCTTGACTTCAAAGTGACCGAGTTCTCTAAAGAAGACAAGCGCATTGTGCTGAGCCACACCGCTACCTACCGCGAGGAAGAAGGCAGAGCAGCAGCAGCTCCTGCAAGCGCTCCCAAGAAGGAGAAAGCTGCTGGTGCCGCAGCCGGTGGTGCCAAGAAAGGCAAATCAGCTCCTGCGCAGGCAGATGCAAATGCCTCCAGTACCACCCTTGGCGACCTGGACGCCCTGGCAAGCCTGAAAGAGCAGATGATGGAAAGCGAAGCCAAAAAAGGCGCTGCCAAATCAACTGCTACCAAGCAAACCGAAGCAAAGTCTGACGTAACAGAAGGTTCTGAACTGGCCGAAGATCAGTCAGCCGACAAGGCAAAAGCAAAAGCGAAAAAAGCTGAGCAGAATGCCGAAGAGGGTGATGCGTCTACTGAAGCCTAATCAGCCTGCGATAGCCTATATAGGAAAGCGTCCACCGCATGGTGGGCGCTTTTTTTGTAGTATTCCTTCAGCCTAAGCCAGTTGTCTGCCGTGAAGAAGGGCCGGGAACTAAAGAAGGATAGGAATATGTATAGACTAGCAAGAAATAAAGCGGGCAGCCTCTTTGCACTTTCGGGATAAGTGTTAAATTTGCAATCCCATTCGATACAAGATGGTCTCGTGGCCGAGTGGCTAGGCAGAGCTCTGCAAAAGCTCGTACAGCGGTTCGAATCCGCTCGAGACCTCTAAACCCCTTCTAATTTCTTTAGAAGGGGTTTTTGTTTTAACTGATTGTTCACCTATTTTGGGTAATGCGTAATTTCGCCATCCATCAAGGTTATGGAACTTCAAGCTCACAGCTAATATTTATACTTCTTAGTATTTTTCTGTTTTCGGTTGCTTGTCGTTCTGATCAGAAGCCCTCAATTAAAGAAGGTGTCATCTGGCATGAGATTTATACAGATTATACCAGCTCCTTCGGCTACATAAACGCTATTAAGTTTGAGGATGATAGCATCTATGAATTTGATGCGTTGAAGGGTTTTATGGCTATAGGTACCTATGAATTTAGAGGAGATTCACTGGATATAAATTATGGTACTGAGCCTTGGGTGGTAGCCATTCAAGTGTCGGGTGATAGTTTGAAGCTTACTGATTCTGTAGGTGAATACCTTTACATTCAAGATGGCTTGAGGTACAATCCTTCCCTATCCTTTAGTAAGATTGTGCTAGAGACAGGAGGGTGTTATGGCGAATGTGCTGAGTTTACTGCCGTATTTACTAAAACAGGCGCATTTAATTATGATGGGAGGGAGTTTTCAACCCTGAAAGGGAAACATTCTTATGAACTAACACCAGAGCAGCTACTAAGTATTGATTCTCTGTACAAACGCTCATTTTATGATAGATTCGATGAAAACATCTATTATGGGAGTGCAGATGGTTGGGAAATGGAGCTTATTGTGCAGAAAAATGGAGAGACCAAGAGGATAAGGGGTACCTATTATTCGTTCCCTTATCCCCTATTTTTACTGGTAGATAATTTAGTCTCTATTGTTGACCGTAAAATTTCAGAGTCTAAAAATAAGGATCAACCTGATTAGACCTGGCGTTTACGGCCACCCTTTTGCATGCGTAGGGGCAGACCTGCGTGTCTGCCCTCATATAATGTGTCTTCCCTACGCATATTTACTCCTGGGCATTATGAAAGTGGCAAATCGGGCATAGCGATAAACCCATTAGAATAGGGCAGATGGGTAGGTCTGCCCCTACCATCGCCTCTTGCAGAAGCTGCAATTCGCGGTGGGTTCTATGAGAGGTAAGATAATGCGGGTATTTTCTGATTAATGGCTGGAAGGAGTAAATCCTCTACTGGAATGGCTCAGTAAAAGGGGGTATTTACCCATTTTTGCAGGCATATTTAGATTCATTCCCATAAACCTTGCGGTTTGCCCGATGTGCGGAAGATATCCCAGAACCATAAAAAGTCTAGAAACGACCTTAAGGGGGGTGTTTGCCCCTTATCTTACATTTTCCAGCGCAGCCGTACGGCCATCTGGGTTATTGAAAAGCAAAATTCTGTGTATACTGTGTGCTGATCGATACAGTGAATCCATGAACATGCGTTTTTTATTCCTCCTGATGGGGATGCTGGCCCTAAGCGGTCTGGCACTGGGCCAAAACTTTGACAAATTTGTTGCCAAGGGAAGTGCTCATTATAGCCGCGGAGAGATCAACCAGTCCCTGGCCGCCTTTAAAGAGGCCGAAAAGCTGGAGCCAGGCAATGTGGAGCTGAACCTGCACATGGGCAAAGCCTATCTGCTGAGCGACTATAAGCACAAATCGCTGGAGTATCTGGTGAAGGTATACAAACTGGCCCCCACCCTGGAACCCCACATCCGCTACATGCTGGGCCTGGCCTGCCAGTACAATTATATGTTTTCCGATGCCATAGAGCACTATGAGGCCTATGCCAAACAGGCTGTACCCAATAAGCTGGACGTAACCCTCAAGATCCGCCAGTGCCAGTATGCCGATGAGGTACTGCAGCAGCCTGTGGCCGTTGATATCGAGAACCTGGGGCCCACGGTAAACTCCCCTGAGCATGAGTACTCGCCCATTATCACCCCTAACCAGTCGGTGCTGGTATTTACCTCCCGACGGGACGGTTCTACCGGAGGCAAGAAAACGCAGGATAATGAAAACTTTGAGGATATCTACATCAGCTACCGCCGGGGCGATACCTGGACCCCCCCAAAGCAGATCAGCAAAAATATCAACTTCGACTTCCACGATGCAGCCGCTGCCCTAACCACCAACGGGCGGGAGCTTTATCTCTATATTGAAGAAAACGGGGGTGATCTCTACCACTCCAGCTTCAACGGGCAGGAATGGAGCAAACCCAAAGCCCTGGGTGCACCCATCAATACCCCCCACCATGAAACCTCCATTACGGTAACTAAAGATGGCAAGCGCATTTACTTTGCCAGTGACCGGCCGGGAGGCTTTGGCAACCTGGATATTTACATGAGCGACCGCCAGAGCGATGGTAGCTGGGGTACACCCGTAAACATGGGCCCAACCGTAAATACCAGCGGCAATGAAGATTCTCCCTTCATCCACCCCGACGGGCAAACCCTCTACTTTAGCTCCGATGGGCACCTTGGCCTGGGGGGCTATGATGTGTTCCGCAGCGAATGGACAGAAGGGGGCTGGCAGAAGCCGGTAAACATGGGCTATCCCATCAATACGCCGGATGATAACTTTCACTTCATCATGGCCGAAAATCGGGTACATGGCTACTATACTTCCGTACAGGAGGGGGGTGTTGGCAAAGCCGACATCTACCGGGTTACCTTCCTGGATGAAAAGATGAATGCGATATTGGCAGCCGACCGCAAGCGCCGGGAAGCCGAAGGCGCCAAAAAACAAAACTTACTGCAGCAAATTGCGCAGCAACAGCAGGTTGTGGTCTATGAAGGCATAGTACGTGGCTCCGATACCAATAAGCCCCTGCAGGCCATCATTACGGCCATGCATTACCGCACCGGTGAGGTGGTGGCCAGAACGGAATCGGATGCGGCTGGCAACTACCGGCTGGAGATAACCGAAGCGGGCGACTACGCCCTGAGCGTAGAGGCGCAGGGCTACCTGATCCTGTCCCGCACGCTGAAAATACCGGAGCAAAGTGGCAGCCTGGCCCGCACCGTGCCTCTTGCGCTGTCCATGAAGCCCATACAGGTGGGGATTTCTTCCATTATGGCCAACATCTTCTTTGATTTCGGGAAGGCAAGTCTCAGGACCGAGTCCATTGGAGAGTTGGAGCGAATCCGGGACTTTCTGCAAAACTCCCCCAAGATCAAGATCCAGATCAATGGCCATACCGATAACGTGGGCGACCCTACCTATAACAAGCAACTCTCCCTGAAGCGGGCCGAAGCGGTGATGAACTATCTGCTGCAAAATGGGGTAAGTGCCTCGCGCCTTACGGTTATGGGCTATGGCCAGGAGCGGCCCATTGTCTCTAATGACGATGAGGAGGGGGGCAGGGCCATGAACCGACGCACCGAAATAGAAGTAGTTTCCTATTAACCAAAGCTGTAGCGCTGCGCTAGAATAATTTTCACATAAAAAAGCAGCCTTCCGGAGCGATCCGGAAGGCTTTTTTAATTTCTGACAACAGAGGGGTAGCAGGGGGTGCCACGATCTGGCACGGTTTTTTCATCTGGGCTATCAAGACAATAGAACTTTAAACCGAACCGGATTATGAAAAAGACTGCTTTATTTCTTTTTGCTGCGCTCTTTGTTTTTGCGCTGCAGTCTCAGGCACAGGTACGTGGGGGTATCCGCGCCGGACTTAACATGTCTACCTGGGGGGGCAATGCTGTAGAAAGCTTTTCAGAGATACTGAACACCACCGGTGTTATGCGTACCGAGATGCTTCCTTCCTTTCATGCAGGGGGCTATCTGCAGCTGCCACTTGGCTCGGCCGTTAGCCTGGAGCCCGGCCTGTACTACTCGGGCAAGGGCATGCAGGTAAACCAGACCTTTGCTACCGAAAGTATTTTTAAGCCACAGGTAAATGTGGTAAACCGGATGCACTACGTAGAAATGCCGGTGCTGCTACGCCTGCACCTGGGGCCCGGCTTTCAGCTCTATGGCGGCCCGCAGCTAAGTTACCTGGTCGATAATCAGGTGGAGGCAGAGGCAGGTGTTTTTGGCCTCTCCTATGAGCAGAACTGGTCGGCCGATCCCGGCTTTCGTAAGTTGGACTTCGGCCTGACCGGCGGCCTGGGCTATGAACTGCCCGGTGGCTTTAACCTGCAGGCCGGCTACGAATGGGGCCTGAGCAGCCTGGATGAAGGCCGCAGCAACATCGATGCCTTTAACCGGGTCATTAAAGTATCCATGGGCTATACCTTTGGGAAATAAGGAGAGCAGCATACCCGCAGCTACCAACACACGAGTGCCCTGCCGCAGTTCGGCAGGGCACTCGTGTGTTAGACATCTTGTTGCTCATGCGTTCAGGCAGCCTGGCGCTTGGCTCGCTCCCATACGGCCGACTGGCTGCCGTGCAGGTAGCGCCAGAAACCAGCATATACCGCATAGTTCATCATAAAAAAGTAATAGGGGATAAAGAAGGCTTTAAGCCGCAGCCGCCGGCTTTCCAGCACATAGCCCAGCAGGGCAGATGCATAGAAAAGCAACTGGCCGGCCAGCAGGAGCTGGTAGAAAAAGGATCCCTCCAGGGCAAGCGCCATATTGGTTACCAGCACTACCAGCAGGGCCATGGGAGCCAGGCTCCAGCGCAGTACCCGGTGCGATACATACTGAAAGCTAAGCCAGCCATAGCGGAAGGGGTTTAGCAGTGGTTTCAGCCGCACAATGGACTGAATGCCCCCGGCTGCAATGCGGATTTTGCGTTTGAGCTCTTCGCCGGAGTTGGCAGACGGCAGCTCCTCGGCGCAGGCGCCCGGCTCATACATGACCCGGTAGCCTTTCTGGGCAATACGCAGGGTCAGGAAAAAATCTTCAATGATGGTATCGCGCGGCACCTCTTCATACAGTTCGGTGCGAATGGCAAACAGTTCACCGGCAGCGCCCACCACCGTATGCAGCTCGGCATCCCAGCGTTTAAGGGTGCCCTCATAGCGCCAGTAAAAGCCCTCGCCGGCGCCGGCAGCAGCATCTTCTTCTTTGCTGATCACCCGCTTTTCACCGGCTACAGCCCCCACCTGCGGGTTGGTAAAGTGGCGCAGCATGTTGGTGATGGCATCAGGGTTCAGGATGGTGTTGGCATCAGTAAACACCACCATATCGGTATCTACCAGCTGCATGGCCCGCTCTACAGCCGCCAGCTTGCCCTGCCGCTCGGGCCGGTGCAGGTGCTGGATCTGCGGAAAACGGGCCACAATCTCCGGTGTGCGGTCGCTGGAGCCATCGGTTACAAAAAGGTATTTGATGCGGTCTTCGGGATAGTGCAGAGTCAGTGAATTGAAGATCTTGGTCTGGATATCCTCTTCTTCATTGAAGGCAGCAACTAATAGCGTCACCGTAGGCCACTGCTCGGGATTTTGCGGGTTAGTCTTGCCTCTGAACACCCGTTTGATCCTAATGAGCGCCCAGAGTAAAAGTCCGTAGCCCAGATAGGAATAGAAGATAAGAAAGAGTGAGATCCAAAAAAGAATAGCAAGAATTTTCATGTCTGTTTGGTCGGCAGCGTATGCTAAGGAGTAAATAAAAAATAATATCAACAAGCTGTAAAATGCCCACTACCGGGTTCAAACGATCCGGCCGGGAACCTCTGGTGCCTTACTGCATAGCTATATACGGGAGCAGGGGGGGCAAAGGTTAGTTCAAACGCAGGTTTCCTGAAAGTTTTTCCGCTTCGATGGTGGCTAACCGTTAACCTACAGCATGAAGCTCGTGCGGGCTGATAGTTAGTGGGCCAGCAAATCTGTCCATCTGTTTATAAAGTAGCCTAACCGGTGGGCCACCGCATTAGTTTATATGTAGGATTGTAACCCCTTTGGGAGCTTTTTCGTACTCATTCTGGAGTGCAGGTACACAAAACATGGGCTTTTGGCCCGGTGCTTCCTATGGACAGGAGGCTGGCCGTACCTGCTGTGTAAAAATGCCGGGCAATGCGCCCTGCAATTTTTTAATGCAAAACAGGCAAGACGATATACTGGCAGAACTGAACATTTATACGTTATTATGGCCTTTTTTAACAACTACAGATCTCTGTTGTTCTGTAGATACCAATGCTCACCACCAGCTCAGGAGCAGGAACCCTTTTAATCCCTTGACAGCTTCTCACACCTCTTCCAGTTCTGCTTTGCTTTTTAGCTGCTTATCAGCTGCTTGCTATGAGTGCACCAGCTGTTGCCCTGATGTTCTCTGAAGATACCTAAACATGAAAACCAGAACCCTAACCCTTTTTTAACGATACTTTTTTAAAACGGCTAAAACAAAGCAAGTCCCCGGGCGTATAGCTGATTTGGCCTGTTCCCTGTTTAAGATTAGTTCTTACAGCCTTTTTCTCTTAACTCGCATATGGATCTGTTACAAATATTCCGTACCCTTAAAAAACGCCTCTGGATCATCATTCTGGTTCCGCTGCTTACTGCAGGCATTGCCTATTTTTTTCTTAAGGATGCGGCTGAAACCTATAAGTCCAGCACCCAGGTGGCTACTGGCTTTACCATCAAAGACCGGGTTCAGCTACAGGAAGAGCGTGTGTCTACCTGGGAGATCGAGCTGAAATTCGGTAACCTGATCGAAACCTTTAAATCTCCTCTGGTGGTGGGGCTGCTCTCATACCGCCTGATCCTAAATGATCTGCAGGAGCCCAATCCCTTCCGTTCCATGGAAGAGGATGAGGATTTTAAGGAGTATTTTACCCAGGAAGAGTTGCAGAATGCCGCCCAGATCTTTCAGGACAAGCTGGATAGTCTGCAGATCTTAAGCGCCTATAACCCCAAGGAGCGCAAGCTGATTGACCTGCTTAAATACTATGGGTATGATTATGGCTCCCTCAGCGGGGGGTTGTCTGTGCAGCGGGTGAATTATTCCGACTATATCGCCATTGAGTTTGCCTCTGAAAACCCCAAACTATCGGCTTTTGCCGTCAATACCCTGGTAGAAGAGTACCAGCACTACCATGACCGTATGCGGGGAGTACGCTCCAACGAGTCGATGGAATTTTTCACCAATCTGGTAACCGAGAAGAAAAAAGTACTGGATGAAAAGCGGGACCTGCTGCGCTCCTTTCAGAGCGATAGCCGCCTGTACAATGTAGAAACTGAAGGGGAGGCCAAGGTAACCCGCATTGCAGCCCTGGAAGAAGAAAAGCAGAATGAAGAGAGCCGCCTGATGGGCCTGGAGCTGCAGTTGCGCAGCATTAACCGACAGCTTGCCGAGCTGCAGCGCGGTGGCGAAAATGGAGGCAATGCCCGCATTTTGGAACTGCAAAACTCAATTGACCGGCTCAATTCAGCCAATATTGGCAGTAACAATCCTGCCATTCAGGATAGCATTGCTCTGCTGCGGGAAAAACTTAAGCTGGAGATTGCCAGGGGCGACCTTGGCACCACCAACGCACAGGCACGGGTAGAGCGCCTGCAGGAAGAACGGGAGCAGACCATGCTGGACATCCAGGTGGCCCGCCAGCGGGTGGGTACTCTGGGCAATGAGCTTGCCCGCATGAGCTATGCCAAGTCGGATCTGGCAGCCAAGCGCTCTACCATCAAGGAGCTGGAGCGGGAGGTAGAGCTGGCTGCTACCGAGTACCAGTCGGCACAGGAGAAGTTCAATGCGGCCAAAAACTCCTTTATGGTCGATGCCGGCAGCGTACGCCAGATCATTTACGGACAACCGGCCATTGAGCCGGAGCCCTCCAAGGCGCCCATCTTTATTGGCCTGATCGGCATGGTGAGCATGGTGCTGTGCGTAATGGTGATCCTGCTGGTTGATTATGTGGACCTGAGCCTGAAAACGGCCGCCAACCTGGAGAAACAAACCAAAATACCGGTGGCGGGTACGCTCAACCATATCAATGCCGCCAACCTGGACCTGTACGATCTCTTTCACAACACACATAAAGATGAGGGGCTGGAGATGTTCAAGCACCTGCTGCGCAAGCTGCGCTACGAGCTGGAAGAAACCGGCAAGCAGGTATTTCTCTTTACCAGCACCAAGCAGGGAGAGGGCAAATCCTTTGTGATCATGACGCTGGCCTATTCGCTGAGCCTGCTGCACAAGCGGGTGCTCATTATCGATACCAACTTCAAGCACAATACCCTTACTGAAAGCCTGCTGGCCAAGCCGCAGAAAACCCGCCTGCTCAATGGCTACATGGCCAATGGAAAACTGCTGCTAACCGATGGCAGAAGCGATGAGGGTAGAAAACAGGCTGCCACCGCAGCCGCAGAAGCCGAAGAGGGTGCCACAGCAGAAGCCCATACCGAAGGCCAGCTGATGAGCGATGAGCAGGATAATTACTCCTTTATCTCGCCCACGCATCACACCAACATTGATATCATTGGCAGCCATGTAACGCTGGCCTCGCCTGCTGAGGTGCTGTCCGGCAAAGGCTTCTCTTCCCTGATGAAAGAGCTGAAGCACCACTACGACTACATTTTTATGGAAGGCGCTTCGCTGAACGATTATTCCGATACCAAGGAGCTGTTCCGCTACGCAGAGCGTGTGGTACCTGTATTTTCGGCACATTCGGTGCTTAAACAAATGGATAAGGAATCGGTCCGCTATCTGCGGGAGCTTAACGGCAACCTGATGGGATCTGTTCTGAACAAGGTTGAATTTGAAAACCTTAAGCTGTAATAGCTCCAGTCTAACCCTACCCATACGTGCAACAAAAAGATATTGTCTGTGTAGCGCTGCCCACCTGGGAGGGCGACTACATGAAAACGATCGTACAGATCATGTCCCTGCTGGCGCGCCGCCACCGGGTCTTGTATGTGGATTATACCTTTACCTGGAAGGATATGCTCATGGGGGCCCTGGGCAAGCGCGCTACCCCCTGGCAGCGTATGCTGGGCCTCCAGCCCAGGCTCAGAACCATTCAGACCCGTTTTGGCAGCCAGGTGCATGTGCTTACACCCCCTCCGGTGCTGCCTGCCAACTGGATAGCGGCTCCGGGTCTTTACCAGACCGTTATGGAGCAGGAGGGAGGCAAGCTTAGAAAAAGCATCCTGCAGGCCATGGATCAGCTGGGCTTTAAAAACCCGATTGTGATCAATGCCTTCAACCCCTTTTTTGGGGTGCCCATGGCTGGCAAGCTAAATGAGTCCCTGCTGGCCTATTATTGCTATGATGAGATCAGCGCAGCCCAGTGGTGCGGCCGCCATGGCGCCCGGCAGGAAGAGGAACTGCTGAAGCGGGCCGATGCCGTTATTACCAGCTCACAGGCCCTGCAGGAAAGCAAATCCCTACACAATGCCCAGACCTATCTGGTCAAGAATGGGGTTGATTACAGCCTGTTTCACCAGGGTTTTCGGCCGGAGCCGCGCAAGGAAACGCCTAAAAATTGTGGGCTACCTGGGTTCGGTTGATGACCGGCTGGATGGGGAACTGCTGGAGCACTGCTTTGTCCAGCTGCCCGAGTACCGCTTTGTGTTTACGGGCCGTATTGTAGATGAGGCGCTTGCCGAGCGGTTCCGCAGGTACCCCAATGTAGAGCTACGGGGGTCTCGCTCCCCCGAGCAGCTGCCCGGAGAGGTGGCCGGCTTTGATGTAGGCCTGATCCCCTTTGCCTGCAATGCCTTTACCCGCACCATTTACCCCCTAAAGATCAATGAATACCTGGCAGCCGGCCTGCCGGTGGTGATGACGGACTTTGCCCGCCTGAATGAATTTGAAGGGGTAGCCTACATTGCCGGCTCCAAAGAAGCCTTTGTACAGCATATAGAGCAGGCAGCCGGGCAGGATGCTGCCGCCCTGCGGCAGGAACGTGCCCGCTTTGCCAAAAGCAACAGCTGGGAAAGCCGGGTAGAAGAGCTGGAGCTGGCCCTGGAAAAAGCCCTGCACCAAAGGCACGCTGGGCTGGCTGCCACCGTTTAACCTAAAAAGGAGAGGCTATATAGATGGAACAACCTGATAAATTCTCGAACGACGAGATCCTGAAACGGGTGGTGATCGGCTTTTTGTTCTTTACCTACCTGTTCATCTTTATAAAGATTATGTATCTCTGATATGGCGTTATTCACCGACCATACACGGCTGGGAGAAGGATTAGGCGAACGCCTGCCACCGCAGGTGCGTACGCTGCTGCTATTTGTGGGCCTGATCCTGGGCTCTATCCTGATCGCCTACCTGACGGTGTTTGTAAACCTGGTTCTGGGTGTAGCGGTGCTTGCGCTGCTGGTAGGCTTGCCGCTGGTGTGGCAAAGCTTCCTGAAGCCGCTGAACGCGCTCATGCTGGCTGTATTTACCTCTTATTTTATTTTTATTATCCAACGGGTAACCGGCATGTATGACCTGCCCACCGGGCTGGTGCCTGATATTATGCTGGTGGTGGGCATGCTGGGTATCCTGTTCAAGCAGCGTAGGGTAGGGGGTGCCAGCAAAAATGTAATTACGGCCATCTTTATTGTGGTGCAGGTGTACCTGATGATCCAGGTGCTAAACCCTTATGCCTTTAGTACCGTAGCCTGGTTTCAGCTTGCCCTGCGGAGCATCTTCATTACCATCTGTATTTATGTACTGTCCGTTCATGCCTTTGATTCGGTGCGTGCGGTTAAGACCTTTACCATACTATGCCTGGCCATGGCCCTGGTGGCGGCCCTCTATGGGGTGTGGCAGGAGCAGGTGGGCCTGCCGCCCTGGGATAAGAAGTGGGTCATGAGCGATCCTACCACCTACAAGCTTACCTTTATCAACGGCAAGTTCCGGAAATGGTCCATCCTGGGGGAGGTAAGCTCCTTTGGGGTAATTATGGCCTATAGTGCGGTACTTGCCCTTATTCTGGCGCTGGGGCCTTACCGGCTGCGCAACCGTATTTTTCTGGGGGTAGGCGCCGTTATCATGATGATTTCCATGGGCTACTCCGGCACCCGTACGGCTACGGTTATGATTCCTGCGGGCATTGCGCTCTACATTCTGCTAACCATCAGCAACCGGCGCACGCTTATATTTACGGTGCTTGCCATCATGACTTTTGTGGTGCTGATCTACGGTCCTATATACGGGCCCAATATGAGCCGCCTGCGTACGGCCTTCCGGCCTTCGGAAGATGCCTCCATGCAGGTGCGGGAGGAGAACCGGGATCGTATACAGCCTTATATGCACAGCCACCCCTTTGGCGGCGGCATTGGTACCACGGGTCCCACTGGCCGCAAGATGCACCCGGGCCATACCCTGGCCGGTTTTCCGCCTGACAGCGGCTATATGAAGACCGTACTGGAAACCGGCTATGTGGGACTTACCCTAAACCTGCTGCTCTATTTTGTGGCACTTACCGTGGGGGTGCGCAACTATTACAGGGTGCGCGACCCCGTGGTCAAGAATATGTATGTGGCCTATATGTCCTCCTTTTTTGCCATCTCCATTGGGAATCTCACCCAAAATACCATGGCCTATCCACCTGCTGATATCATCAATATCTGCATTTACGTGATGATGTTCAAACTCATAACTTTTGACGAAAACCTTATTTCATCAACCAATGAAACGACTTAACAGGCACACTTTTTTATTGCTGCCATTGCTACTCCTACCGCTCTTTTTTGCTTCTGCTCAGGAAGTGGACTATAATCGGGTGATTCGCCCCAAGGGCCAGACCGGTGATGATGTAGCCGAACGGCTGGTACAGCTGGCATGGGAGAATTATCCCCGCAACAAAGCCGTACAGGCACAGGTGCAAATTGCCAAAGAAGATGTAACCAAGATGCGCTGGGACTGGCTTAACCGCATACAGGCCACTGGTAACATCAATGAATTTACCCTGCAGGGTCAGGGAGCGCAGCCAATCGATGGCGGTCGCCAGCTGTTTTATCCCCGCTACAACTTCAGTATTTCGCTTTCACCGGGCATGTTGATAGCCATGCCGGCCGAAACCCGCAAGGCCAAGCAGAACCTGAAGATAGCCGAGCATACGGTCAATGAACAGAAACTGCTCATGCGCAACATGGTGCTGCAGCTGTATCAGGACTACCTGATGAGCAAGCAGCTGCTGGAAATAGAAACCCGGGCCATGGAAACCATCACCACCGAGTATGAACTGCAGGAAGAGCGCTTCCGCCAGGGCAAGGTAATGCTGCAGGACTATACAGCTACCACCAATACGTACCTGGGCCAGCAACGGGCCCGCCTGCAGGCCGAGTCTGCCTTTATCAAATCCAAATACGCCCTGGAAGAGATCATAGGCGTACCGTTGGAAAGTGTATTATAAAAAAAGGGAGGCTCACCCTGAGCCCCCCTTTTTGTTCTGTAGGTTATTTTTGATAAATCGTTCGATTGAGATGGTTTCTGCCCCTTTCAGATAAAGGATGTAGATGCCATCCAGAATGCCGCGTACGTCAATCTCGGGCTGGCTGGAGGTAAGCCACCCCCTCCTTAACAGTTTTACCACTCAGGTCGGTAATGGAATAGGTGTAGTTATAATCCCCTGCCTGGGCATCTTCATTCTGGAACCGCAGCACCGATTTGGTTGGGTTCGGATAGATCTTGAGCTGCTGTTTTCCTTTTCCTTTTACAATCAACTGCTTGGGCACCTGTACGCTGGCCACATTGCTGTAACCTGATTTCTGGCTGTCGTTGGCGGCCAGTACCCGGTAATAATAGGTGGTGTTCCGCTGCAGGGAGCTCACATCTTCATAGGTGCTGGCATTGGCAGCCAGGGTCCATTGCTGTGGGCTGGTAAAGGTGCTGCTGGTGCTGCGCTCCACAATATACTTGGTCTCGTTGGTGGCCACATCCTTCCAGCTAAGCTGTACGGTTCCGGCACTGCTATAGGTAGCCGTCAGGCTGGTAGGGGTCTCTACACTAGCCGGTGGGGGTGGGGTCTGCGCCTCCAGCAGTAGGGTGGCCGTGTTGCTATAACCTGATTTTGCGGAGTTGCCTTTGGCAATGATACGATAGTAGTAGGTTTTGCCAGCGGTAAGCCCTTTGTCGGTGTAGCTCTGGGTATTGGCAGCCAGGGTCATGGACTGTACCTGCCCAAAGGTCTGGATTTCACTTCGCTCCAGCACAAAGTTTTGCTCGTTGTCCGAGTTGTCCTGCCACTGCAGTTTAATGCTCAGGCTTTCGGTGCCAGGCTGGGCCTGCAGGTTAGAGGGGTCATTGATGCTTTCAGTCGTTACCTTTAATTCAAGAGCACCAATATCAAAGGCGGCTCCCTGGGGACGGGCTGTTTTGTTCAGGTCAGCCGTTACCAGACTGCCCAGACCAATACCGGTGTCTACCGCCGGGCTGCTGGGGAGCAGGCTATAATCGTCCTTGGCGGGATCGGCAAAGCCGGCTTCGGCTACTGTTTTCAGAAAGAGGTTATGGTGCTGGGTATACTGGATCACCGGGTCCAGGATAAACAGAAACTGATCTTTGGAGTAATAATTTTCACTTAAGCTTTCTGGCTGGGCAATGATGTTGTTGATAACCGTATTGCCTACCGAGGTTTTGGTATAGAGGCGTATGCCATCCCGGCCAGGATTTACAATGGTGTTGTTCAGCACATGAAAACCGCTGTTGGGGATAAGCTCGGTACGCTCATCAATGAATACCCCATCTCTGCCGGGGCGAACGATCAGGTTATTAAAGAGGTACACATTGCCTATGCCCAGTACCTGTATGCCCATGCCGGTTCCATCTATAACCTGGTTGTTGTACCATTTGCCGGTTGTGCCCGGGTTCAGAATGATGCCCATGTTCTGGGAGGGCTCAAAGGGGTTCTGACCATATTTGCGGATCACATTATCGTATACCTCCACATCTTTGGTGGCGCAGCCCACCTGTATGCCATCGGCACCGGTATTTTCTACCCGGTTGTTGTACATGCGCAGGCCGTGGATTTCATGGGGATAAAGTTTGCCGCAGGATTCCGTTTTGCCCGCATAGAAGCTGGAACCAATATAAAAGCCTTCGGCGCGGGTATCATGCACATAGTTATCATGGATGGAGATGTTTTCCATCACAAAGTTGCCCAGGTGATATTGAGTATTGTCACATTTGGGGTCGATCTTGGCCATCATTCCGGCAAAACCGGCTGCCCCAATCTCGATATGGTCCAACTCAAAATCACTCTCGGTCACATACATGGCCGAGCCCTTGCCGGCTGTGCGGATGTAAAAGCCGTATTTATGGGAGGTGCTGCCGGTGCCGGTTACCCGAAAGTAGCGGCTATTGTCGATCACAAAGGTGCCGTCTACATCGGGATTATCAAAAATCACCTGCCCGCCACAGTTCTTGAAAATAAGGGGTTGCTCCTTGGTGCCCTGGAATCCCACCAGTTTGAGGCGTCCACGAATGCCCGCCTGTATACAGATTACATCTCCGGGCTTAACATCGGGCATGTCACTGGCCCGCACAAAGCTCTTGGAGGTTTCAATTACATGATCGCAGCCACAATCCTGTGCCAGTACTGACACATACATAAGCAGTAGAAGTACAATTCCAATACCCTTCACATACACTTGTTTCATAACTCACACCGTTTAAATCTTGATTGCCTGGGTACAGGCTCATTTGCGAGTACTAAAACTAGGGCTATAAATGTGGCCATGCCGGGGCATTTGCCTCTGTACCAAAGCTGTGTAAGAGAAAGGGGTGCACGGATAAAAGTGTGGAACTGGAATTGTATTTATTGCAGGTTTTGTATCGAGTGCACATAAAAAAAGTGGCTTTCAATACATTCTGGGGCGTATGTGTAAACATTCTACAGTATTGGCTTTGTGTTTTTTCATGTATGATTTTGGAGGTCCGGAGGTTTTCACACCTATAAAGTAGTTAAACGGTCAGTCTACATCACAAAGAGCGCCTGCTTTTTTGCAAAAAATTTCGAATGGTGTAGCCCCTTATCTTCTGAATAACATACCATTATCAACACTCCGGGGAGAAAATCTTGCAGCAGTCCTGGATCAAGCGTGCAAAAGATGGGATTAGGTAAACGGCGATAGCAGCACATCTGGTTTGCTGACCATTGAAGCGTTGAACGTGGGCGAGCCAGCCTTCTGGTGGTAGAGGGACGGGTGCCCCCGGCAGCCAGGCTGTACAGGGAATCAGCACTATCGGGAAGGGGTTTGATGGGCCGGACAGTGGAATGCCCTGTATGCAATACAGTCAGGATGGTAGCCAGCAGCTGCCGGGGATGGGCCAGCCGGTAGGGAAGCGCGCAGGTGTAGTGGCATCGGGCAGCAGAAAGGAGTGTGCTAGCAGCGCCCGCCCCTAAACAAAAAAAGCCCCGGGATAATACCCCGGGGCTTTAGAAGGAAATCAAGTTTAGGAATAAACAGCGGGAAGTAGTTTCACCTGACGTCTGTAAAGACAGTCTTTAGTTCTTCAGGAACTTGATGGTATTTTCTCCCTTTTCAGTAATGATCTGAATGATATAGTATCCGGATGGGAGCTGATAAGCGTCCAGGTTCAGGCGAATATCGCCGCTGGTGCCGGTAGTTGTTTCCGTGAGGGTCATACGAACAGTGCCGGAGAAATCAAGTATGCGAATCTGCAGGTCGCTGTACGCTTCTACATTCTCGTAGCGCAGGCTGATATGATCTCTGGCCGGGTTGGGATACGCGCTGTAGCCTTCTGGCAGATCTACTGCTTCTTCGGCCTCCTGCTGACCAGCTACCGTTAGAGTAAGATCATCTTCTTCTGAGTTATTTGCCCCGCTGTAGAAGTTGCCGCCGTCAGACTCACCCATGTTGGCAGAGCTGGTAGCTCCCGGGTTGGTGGTGGTGGCTACCGCACCAGACGCCATTTTAAAGACAATCTCGTTGGAGAAATCTGAGTAGCCCTGGCTGTTCTTGGCGCGCACCTTAAAGTAGTAGGTCTGGCCTTCAGATAGCTGGGTTACGGTATAGGCCGTACTGTTGGTGCCGGCTTTGGCGCGCAGCTTGTAGTTGCTGTCGCTGCCGATGCTCATGTAGATCTCATGCTCAGACTCGTTGTTGGCATTGTCTTTCCAGTTGAGCTTGATGGCCGTGGTTTTATCGGCAGTACCTCCCAGATGCGAGGGGGCTGCAATGCTATAGCTGCCTGAGCTGGTGCTGCCAGAGGATGACGTTTCTTCCGTATTGCTGTCACTGCCTGTTGAGGAGGCTACGGCACCGGCTACCATTTTAAATACAATCTCATTCGAGTAGTCGGAGTAGCCCTTGCTGTTTTTGGCACGCACCTTAAAGTAGTAAGTTTGGCCCTCGGACAGCTGGGTTACGGTATAGGCTGTTGCAGTAGAGCCGGCTTTGGCCCGTAGCTTGTAGTTGCTGTCGCTGCCCACACTCATGTGGATCTCATGCTCGCTGGCACTGGAGCCATTGGTGTTTTCCAGTTAAGCTTGATGGCCGAGGTTTTGTCGGCTACACCTGCCAGGTTGGCTGGGGCATACAGGCCGCTGCTGTTTGTGCTGGTAGAGGCTTCCGTATCGGATGAAGAAGAGCTACTGCTGGCGCTATCATCGGAGCTGCTGCCATCGGTAGAAGAAGCTACAGCGCCGGCTACCATTTTAAAGACAATCTCGTTTGAATAGTTAGAGTAGCCTTTGCTGCCTTTGGCCCGTACCTTAAAGTAGTAGGTCTGGCCTTCGGTAAGGTTGGTTACCGTATAAGCGGTGGCGGTAGAGCCGGCTTTGGCGCGCTGGTAGTAGCTGTTGCTGTTGCCTACGCTCATAAAGATCTCATGCTCGCTGGCATTGGTGCCGTTGTTGTTTCTCCAGCTGAGTTTAATGGCCGAAGTTTTGTCGGCTACACCTGCCAGGTGAGAGGGGGCATTCAGGCCGGAGGTGGAGCTGCTCTCAGCTTGTACTGTTACCTGCACATCATCAAAGGCGGTGTTGCCCTTGCTGTCGGTGGCCGTCAGGCGGAAGGTGTAGGTGCCTTCGGACAGGTTGCTGGCCGACAGGGTAAGGGTATTGGAGCCGGTCATGCTGGCAGAAGGGCCATTTACCTTGGTCCAGCTAACCGAAGGGGTGCTGCCATCTTCGGCCTTTGCCGATCCCCGCAGGCTTACGCTGTTTGAGGGCAGGGTAAGGGTCTGATTAGAGCCCGCACTTACGGTGGGGTCTGCCGAACTGCTGCTGCCAGCATCCGTGGTAGTGGCTACGGCACCTTCCACCATTTTAAAGACAATCTCATTAGAGAATTCAGAGTAGCCCTTGCTGCCCTTGGCCCGCACTTTAAAGTAGTAGGTCTGGCCTTTGGTAAGGCTGGTAACGGTGTAGGCTGTAGCCGTAGAGCCGGCTTTTGCTCTCAGGTAGTAGCTACTGCTGTTGCCCACGCTCATGTGAATCTCATGTTCGCCGGCATTAGAACCGTTGGTGTTTTTCCAGCTTAGTTTAATGGCCGAGGTTTTATCGGCTACGCCCGCCAGGTTAGAGGGGGCATTCAGGCCTGAGCTGTTGGTAGTTGTGGTAGTGCTGCTGCTTTCGGCTTTTACGGTTACCAGCACATCATCATAAGAAGTAGCGCCTGCATTGTCGGTGGCCGACAGGCGGAAGGTATAGGTGCCTTCTACCAGATTGCTCAGGCCCAGGCTTAGGCTGCTGGTGCCGCTCATGGTGGCGGAGGGGCCGCTTACTTTTGTCCAGCTTTTGGACGCAATGCTGCCATCTGTATCAGAAGCCGATCCGCTAAGGGTAATGCTGTTGGTAGGCAGGGTAAGCGTTCTGTCGGAACCGGCATTTACTACAGGTAGTGCATTTGAGGTACGCTGGGTGCCGCTAAATTCATACGCGCCAATATCAAAGGTACCCCCCTGCGGGCGAGGCGTTCTCAGCAGGTCAAAGCCTACCTGGCTGCCCAGGTTTGCACCCTTGTTTACGGCATTGCTGGTTTCCTGCAGCTGGTAGTTGCCACTGCCTGCATTTACAAACTTTACATCAGTGATCTTGGGTACAAACAGGTTGTTGCTGGCGGTATACTGAATATCGGAATGGTTCAGGTAAAGGTACTGGTTGCGGGTGTAGTAGTTCAGGTGCAGAGTTTTGGGCTCTGCCACAATGTTGTTGATGAAGCGGTTGCCCACTGAATTTCTGGAATACATGCGGATGCCATCCCGGCCAGGGTTTACAATGGTATTGTTTAGCACCTGATAGCCACTGTTGGGAAGCAGGGGGCCACGCTCGTCAATAAAGATGCCATCGCCACCGGGGCGCACCACCAGGTTGTTGTAGAGGGAAATGTTGCCGATGCCCAGCACCATAATCCCCATGCCTTTGCCGTCAAAAATCTGATTGTTGTAAAATTTGCCGGAAGTGCCCGGGTTAAGGATCAGCCCCATGTCCTGTGAAGAAGCAAAGGGGTCCAGCCCGTAATTCTTGATGGTGTTGTTGTACATCTCCACATCCTTGGTGGCACAGCCAATCTGGATGCCATCGGCGCCGGTGTTTTCAACAATATTGTTGTACACCCGCAGGCCGTGAATTTCATGGGAATACACCATGCCGCAGCCATAATCTTTGCCGGTGTAGTAGCTGGAGCCTATGTAGAGCCCTTCGCCCCGGGTACCGTGAATGTAGAGGTCATGAAAGGACATGTTGTACATGGTGAAGTTGCCCCGGTGATACTCCCGGTTGTCGCACTTGGCTTCTACCTTTGACATGATTCCGGCAAAACCGGCATCGGCAATTTCAATGTGGTCAACTTCAATATCGGTTTCGGTTACATACATGGCAGAGCCTTTGGAGGCCGTGCGAATGTAAAAGCCGTATTTGTGAGAGGAGCTGCCCGTGCCGGTAATGCGGATGTATTTGCTTTGATCAAAAACAAAGGTACCATCCATAGAGGTGTTGTCGAAGATCACCTGGCCACCGCAGTTCTTGAAGGTAAGGGGTTGGTCTTTAGTGCCCTGAAACCCAATAAGCTTTAGACGACCCCGCACGCCTGCCTTGATACAGATCACATCGCCGGGTTTTACGCCGCCGGGCATGTCTTTGGCTTCAATGTAACTTTGGCTGCTGGTGATCGTATGATCACAGCCACAGTCCTGGGCCTGAAGGCTGTTGGTTAACGAGAGGCCCAGCAGAAGAAAAAAAGCTGTAAGGAAAGTGCGGCTAAAGAAGGAAAAAAATAGGGTGTTGTTCGCAGAGGATGGGTGAACTAACATGGGTAAACGTTTTTCTGAAATGTCCTGGAAAATGTGAAGCTGCCCGGGTTATCTGTGGTCTAAGCAGTTGGTAGTAATTGCGTTGCGTTGCTGTTATGCAATATTACTACAGCCCAGAGGGAATAATGCACACGGAATGGGGCCGTACTTACAGACTTACCAAATACGTTAAAAACACGAACAGTGGGGAATTTAAGTCTTTTGTTAAGTTGAACGGTGCATGTAAGGTGTGGGACAGTTCTACACCATTACAAATACTATGCTATGACAACAAGGAATAATACAAAGTGGGGGAAATTATACACACCAGCATTCCCATGTAAGGAATGGGGAAAATATGTCAAATTTGCCCATTTCTGTACCTTTAATGCCAATTTTTTAGGGTGAAAGCACTTTCGGTCTTACTTTCTTCTGCATTATTTCTTTCAATTCTTGCCCTGCAGGTTTCTCCCCAGTTCTGGTGGGGTATAGGGGTGCTGGCTGCTGCCGCACCACTCCTATGGGGGGGTACCCTTCTGTTTGTGCTCCTGAGTTTTCTGCGGCCCAGCTGGTGGATGGCAGCGCCTGTTGGGGCCTTGCTGCTGGGAATGGGCGTGTTTTTTGACACCCTCTCGTTTCCCGGCCAGAAAGCAGAAGAAGCCCCCGGCCTTGAGGTGCTCAGCTACAACCTGAGCCATTTTAACCGCCCCCGTACCTATCTGTGGCCTAAAGATTCCGGCAAGCTGGAAAAGGTGCAGGAGCTGCAGCGCTTTATGGACTGGACGGCCGGGCATCCCGCAGCTATTAAGTGCTTTCAGGAATTTTATACCTATCCACAGGACCCCTACTTCGATGCCGATGCCCGGCTTAGGGCAGGAGGCTGGCAGCATGCGCACCTGTGGGTAGATACCCTGCAGGTCAATAAATCTGTTTTTGGACTGGCCATCTATTCAAAATACCCCATTTTGGCTTCAGGGGTGGTTTTTCAAGGCTCTACCAGTTTCAATAAAGGCATCTGGGCCGATATTGCCACCCCTGAGGGGGATACCCTGCGGGTGATCAACGTACATCTGGAATCTGCCCAGCTGCAACGCACCCGCCGGAGCAGCGGGGGCAAAAAAGAAACCCTCCGCAACATGCTCTGGGTATTCAGGGAAAGCATGCTGCACCGCAGCGAGCAGGCCGATAAGGTGCTGGCCTTTGCCCGCAGTAGCCCCCATCCGGTACTGATCTGTGGCGACTTTAACAGCACACCGTACAGCTATACCTACAAACAGCTGGATAAGGATTATCAAAACGCCTTTCGCAAGAAAGGAAGCGGCTTTGGGTTCACCCTAAATCATCCAAAGTTGTTTTTTTACGTATAGATCATCAGTTTGCTTCCGAAAGCTTAGAAGTCTGTGCGTTCCGTACGCATACCGAGGTGCCCTACAGCCAGCACTATCCCACGGTGGGAAAATACCGGTTCCGTACGCAGGAGCCCCGCAAAAGGGGTATGATCCTGTAGCGGAACTGTAGCTTGCTAAACTTTTTTTAACAGATTGAGGTATATTAGGGTAGCGAGCGCACCCACAACCTTATTTTTAGCTCTTATCAGATGTCTGCTTTTGCCCTTTCCATCATAAAATTATCAGCTGTTGCGCGCCTGATCCGGGTGCACCAATGGGTTAAAAATCTTTTTCTGTTTATCCCCCTCTTTTTTGCAGGCCACCTGTTTGATACCCATGCCCTCATCAGCCTGCTGTCCGGTTTTCTGTCTTTTAGCCTGGTAGCCAGTGCCATTTACATTATCAATGATTATAATGACCTGGCCAGCGACCGGATGCACCCCACCAAGTCCCGCAGACCCCTTGCGGCAGGCGAAATAGGACTACCGTATGCCTTTAGCCTGCTGGGCCTGATGCTAACCGGCGGGCTGGTGATGGCCTGGTTTGAAAATCCCCTCTTTTTTGCCGATTCTCATTGGGCTATATGGCCATAAACCTGGCCTACTCCTATGGGTTAAAGAATGTAGCCCTGCTGGACCTGTTCATAATTGCTTTTGGCTTTATGCTGCGGGTAGTGGCAGGGGGGGTGCTGGCCGATGTGCCCATCTCCCGCTGGCTGGTGATCATGGTGTTTCTGCTGGCCCTGTTTCTGGCGCTGGCCAAACGCCGGGACGATCTGCTGTTGTTCAAAAAATCCGGTCAGCAGCTGCGCAGATCGGTAAAGCATTACAATCTTGAGTTTCTGGGCTCCTGCCTTACCCTGTTGTCGGGCATTATCATGGTTGCCTACATTATGTATACCGTTTCGGAAGAAGTGATCCAGCGGCTGCAGACCGAAAATCTGTACATGACCTCGGTTTTTGTCATTGCCGGCATGATGCGCTACCTGCAGATTACCCTGGTAGAGAACAACAGCGGCTCGCCCACCCGCATCTTGTATACCGACAATTTTATCCGCTTTGTGATTCTGGGCTGGATCATCAGCTTTTATAGTATCCTCTACCTGCCCAAGATGTGGTAGTACCCCTTCATGAAAAAATTACTTGCAAACTGGGGGCAATACCCAGCCCTTGAAGCCAATGAGCTAAGCTTCCGTACCCCGGCCGAAGCTGCCCAGATTGTGGCTTCAGAGGAGCAGCTGATTGCCCGTGGGGCCGGCCGCTGCTATGGCGATGCCTCCCTGGCCGCTACGGTGCTTTCTACCCTGCAGTACAATAAAATCAGGGCCTTTGATAAGCAACAGGGCATTTTTGATTGCCAGGCAGGCATTACGCTGGATGAGGTGCTGGAGGTGATCCTGCCCTGGGGATGGTTTTTGCCCGTTACGCCCGGCACCAAATTCATTACCGTAGGCGGAGCGGTAGCCTCCGATGTGCATGGCAAAAACCACCATAGCGATGGTTCTTTCTGCCAGCATGTAGAAGTGCTTGAAGTGCTTACAGCCTCCGGGCAGGTATTGCGTTGCAGCCCTTATGAAAATACCACCCTTTTTGAAACCACCTGTGGGGGTATGGGGCTTAGTGGCATTATTACCCGGGTGCGTTTTCGGCTGAAAAAAATAGAAACTGCCTACATACGCCAGACCCAGCAAAAAGCCGCCAATCTGGAGCAGATCTTTCGGCTGTTTGAAGAAAACCGGCAGGCAACGTATTCGGTGGCCTGGATCGATTGCCTGCAAAAGGGCAGGCACCTGGGCCGCAGCATTCTGATGCTGGGTGAGCATGCACGGGTGGACGAGCTGCCCCAGAAATTCAGAAAGGACCCCCTGCAGATCCGGGAAAAAAAGAAACTGTCGGTACCCTTTAATCTTCCCGCCTTTACCCTTAATTCCTACTCTATAAAAGCCTTTAACTGGGCCTTTTATCACAAGCTGCGCGCACAGCAACGCACCGACCTTACCGATTACGATACTTATTTCTACCCCCTTGATTTTGTGCATCACTGGAACCGCATGTACGGCAAACGGGGCTTTGTGCAGTACCAGTTTGTGCTGCCCTTGGCAGGCAGCTATGAGGGACTTCGGCAAATCCTGGAAAAGATCAGCCAGAAGGGCATGGGGTCTTTTTTGGCGGTGCTGAAGCTGTTTGGCCCGCAGGCTGGCCTGCTTTCCTTTCCGATGGAAGGCTATACCCTGGCCCTGGATTTTCCCGTACGGCCCGATCTGTTTCCCTTTCTGGACGAACTGGATGACACTGTACACCGCCTGGGGGGGCGCATTTACCTCTCAAAAGATGCCCGCATGAAACCTGAAAAATTTTTGCAGGGTTATGCCCGGGCGAACGAATTTCTGGACAAGCTGCAGCAGCTCGATCCTGCCCAAAAATTTGTTTCTCTTCAGCGTAAGCGATTACACCTATCAACATGAACTACATATTACTCTTGGGCGCTACCTCTGATATGGCCTTTGCCACCGCCAAAGAATTTGCCAAAAGGGGCTGGGGCCTGCTGCTGGCTGCCCGAAATCAGGAACAGCTGGCCGTGCTCAAAACCGATTTGGAGGCACGCTATGAAGTACCTGTATATGCGCTGCCCTTTGAGGCCCGGCAGTTTAGCAGCCATGAGGCATTTTTGGCTGGCTTGCCTCATCAGCCGCTGGTAACCGCCCTGTTTTTTGGCTACCTGGGCGATCAGCAAAAAGCGCAGGACGACTGGCAGGAGAGCAGCCGCATTATTGAGGCCAACTATACCGGCGCGGTCTCTATCCTGAATCTGGTGGCCCGGCAGTACGAGCAGCAGAAGCAGGGGGCCATTATTGGGGTAAGTTCCGTAGCGGGTGAGCGGGGGCGCAAAAGCAATTACCTCTACGGCAGTGCCAAGGCAGGCTTAACTGCGTATCTGTCAGGCCTGCGCAACCGCCTGCAGGCCAGTGGCGTGCCGGTGATCACCATTAAACCCGGCTTTGTGGCCACCCGCATGACCGAGCACCTCAACCTGCCAAAACCGCTTACGGCTAGTCCCCGGCAAGTGGCAGAAGCTATTTACAAGGCCTATCAGAAGAAAAAAAATGTAGTCTATGTACTGCCGGTTTGGCGGCTGATCATGCAAAATATCCGTATGATACCAGAGCCGGTCTTTAAGAAAATGAACCTCTAGGCCGTTTGCCAGGCACCGGGGTTGGCTGGTGAAGAGGGGTAGGGAGTACGTAAGAAACTTTCTCCTGATGCCACATTGGCCGCGTAGAAAGCGAAAATTTGGGATGGTACGCACACTATTAATTTTTTTAGCGGCTCTGGCGAGTTGCTTCCTGTACTGGAGCTTGTATGCCTACACGTCTATCGGGATAGACGATGCCCAGATCTATTTTGTCTACTTCAGGAATTTTGCCGAGGGGCATGGCTTTGTTTATAATACTGGCGGTGAGCGGGTAGAAGGCTTCACCTCCCTGCTCTGGACCCTGCTGGGAGCTGGCGCCTATGCCATCAGTCCTCTCAATTTCCCTTATTTTTTACTACTGCTCAATGGGCTGCTGGTAGGCGGTACCCTATTGCTCATTGATAGGGGTATGCGCCTGCTTGGTGGGCAAGCGTGGACCACGCTGGCTATCATCTGCTTTTTGGGCTATAGTGTGCTTACACCCGGCTACCTGGACTGGATGCTGATTTCTCTGATGGAAACCGGGCTGTGGGCGTTTTTGCTAACAGCCGCGGTGGTGTCTCTGCTTTACCTACAGACCGACCAGCGGTATGTCTATGCCCTGTCTGCCCTGCTGGCGCTGCTGGTGCTTACCCGACCGGAAAGTATGCTTTGGGGGATATATTTTATCGTAATGGTGGTGCTCACCTACTCCCTGCAGATCCGCAAGCTTCAGTTCAGGCCCGTCAGCCTGATGGCAGGTGCATTTGTGGCCGCTCTTGTAGGCCTTGTGGTGTTCAGGCTCAGCTATTTTGGCTATCCCCTGCCCAATACCTATTATGCCAAGATGTCGGGCGATCTGTTCTATAACCTGTTCCAGGGGGGGCGCTACCTGTTTCTGAGCATGGTGCAGCTGCCCATGTTCTGGTTTTTTCTGATAATAAGCCTGGTTTCACTGGTGCTGCTGGTGCCTAAGCTGGGCTGGCATCGTCCGGCGCCCGAGCCCCTCTCAAAAGCCTGCGCGTTTCAGCTGGTGCTGGCGGGCACCACTTTTTTGAGCTTTATGATTCCGCTTTACACCGGGGGCGACCATTTTGGCATGGGCCGTATGCTGCAGCCCCTGGTGCCTGTGTATTTTATGATGATCTTCAACATTCCTTTCTGGAAGGAAGCCACCGGCATACACTTTAAAAAAGCCCGCACTCTGGCAATGGGGGGAATGGTGCTGGTAGTGTTTCCGCTTTTTTACTTTAGTGCCGAAGTGCCCCTGCACCGGGTGCCCGAGCAGAAAACGCCTATTTCTGATGAGATTCTTGTAGCCCGCATTGGCAGGGCTGATGCCGAAAAACTGAACCGCCTGTTTGCACCCCTTGCAACGATGCCAGCCGTTGGGGTTAGTGCTGCAGGTGGCTTTGCCTGGGCCTATAAGGGGTATACCTTTGATATGCTTGGCCTCAACAGTACGGCCATGGCGCATTCTGATAGTGAGCGAGAGGGCGTACGGAAAAATCATGCTTCCTTTGATGTCAATACCCTGCTGGAGATTAAGCCGCCTGTATTTCATGGCTATTCGCATGGTAGTGCCGTAGTGGCCCGCTTCCATCAGCAGGAGGAGGAGGCCTTTCACCCCCTGAGCCAGCAGGGCTTCAAAGACCTCTTTGTCAATGAAATATTCAAGGGAGTGTTTTTTGATCCGCAGTTTCAGCAAACGTATATCCCGGCTGTGATCCGGCATCCGCAGGTGCCAGGCCTAATCTACCAGGCCTATTTTTTAAAGAGTTACCTTCCGGAGCTGGAGCAGGCAGGGTACAGGGTGCGTCTGCTAAGCATGGCCGATGTGCGTAAGGGGTTTGAGCCCGTGCTGGAATAAGCCTACCTTCTACAATCAGCCGTATTGGATTTGCCGGAACCACTCCTGACAATTTGCCTTGGCCTAAGCAGTTAAGCGTTTTTTGGCCAGTTTCATGGGTATAGCCTGTACCCCTTTATTAACCCCTCAGGCCAGGTGCTGGTGGGGCGCCGGTGTCTGCAGGGCCTGCTTTCGGGAAAAATACCGGTCTTTCAGTAGCAGGAACCTGCGCTCGTATTGCTGAAAGCTCAGCCAGGAAATGCCCCATACCAACAGAAAATACAGCCCGAAGCCCAGCCAGCCTTTGCCCGTAAAAGGGGCCAGTACTTTTATGTAGGCAGCCATTACCGCCCAGTGAAAAACATACATGCCGTAAGAGACCCGGCCCACTGATACCAGAAAGGGGTGCTGAAACAGGCGGGCAAGGGGAGAGGCTGAAAACCGGTTGGTGGTGATCAGGGCGATGATAAAAAATGAAAAGCTGATGTTTAACAGGCTATACCCCCATACATGCTGGTAGTTCTGAACGGCGCCCACACTGTAACCAAAAGAATGCAGGGGGGGATGCATGCCCCTGTAGGCCCAGGATCAGCCAGTGGCCAAGGCCCACCAGTAAGGTAAGCAGAGCGGTGCCGGCAAACCAGCGGCCGGGATACGCTATACGCTCCGGCAGACGAAATAAAGCAATGGCGCCCCCCATGGCAAAGGCATCAAAATGGCTGAGCGTAAACCAGTAAATGGCCTCCCCGGCTGCTTCATCGCTAAGGGCAGACCCAATGAGCCAGCGCCCCAGCAGGTAGCGTACTACCGGCCCGGCGGCAATGATAAGCAGCAGCGCGCCTTTGAGCAGGCGATTCGGCAGCAGAAAGACCAGCAGCGGCCACACCAGGTAAAACTGCTCCTCTACAGAGAGCGACCAGAAATGCGTAAACAGGGGAGAGTGTGTCCACTCCGGCGATAAACGGGTAAAATTAAAGGTGTAGGTATAGAGGTAGGGGAGCTTGCCCAGGGCCGATTCGGGCATCTGCACCAGCATAAACACCCCGGTGATCAGCAGCAGGTAGGTAAAGTACAAGGGAAAAATCCGCAGGGAGCGACGCCAGTAAAAACGCTTCAGGTAAAAGCCCAGTTCCTGCTTTTTCTCCTGCAGCAGAATACGGGTGATCAGAAAGCCGGAAAGCACAAAGAAAATCTGTACACCAATCCAGCCACTGTCCAGTAGTTGAAAATGAAACAACATCACCAGCGTAACGGCCAGCGCCCTTAGTCCGTCAAGTGAGCGGATATAAGAAGTCATAAAAATCCAGGTCTTGCACGAAAGGAGTGAATGGAGCTCTTTCTCCTTTAAACGTAAAACAAAAAAAAATGCCCGATAATATCGGACATCTTTTTAGTGAAACTACTCCTCTGATTATTGCTTCATAAATCTAGTGACTTTACTGTTAAAATCCATACTTTTCATCCTTAATAAATATAAACCTGGAGAAATGTTTGGGTTTGACAGGTCGATGTGTACACTGTTGTGGCCTTTAGTGGCTTCATACTCAGTCTGATGCACGGTGCGGCCCTGCAGGTCGGCTATTTGTAATGTGTAGGTGCCAGCTGTTGGCGCATCGAACTGAAGGGTAATTTCACCCCGGCTTGGGTTTGGATACAGGGCAAAATAAGACTCGGCCGGAACACTTTCCTGCCAGGCGGCCGTCTGCTCCTCAAAGGAGCGGCTGCTGGCGCCAGTGGTTTCCTTGGTGGCGTCCCGTACTTCCAGCACCATGGCATTCAGGATGCCGTAGTTGTCGAACTCGCCGGATTCTACTTCCACAATGACAATGCCCTTATCATCGGGCTGCACATCCCGGATCACCGTAGTTTTGCTGATGTTGTTCTGGATCTCCAGGGTACGCTTCTTGGAGCCGATCCTGAATTCGGTTACCCCATGGTTGGAGTTGAATACACTGGACGAGAAGAAACGGAAGTTATACTTCATGTTCTTGTCAAGGCCGCTGAACTTCATTACTGCCACAACGCCCCGTTCCGTAAAGTAGAAGCTTTTGATCACTTTATCGGGATAGATACCTGCTCCATTGGCAGTAGCACCAAAATAGTTTCCGCCATCAAAGGGTTTGTCCAGTACCATGCTGATACCCGTGCCCTTGCCCTCATCATTGTTGAAATTATTCCAGTTAGCACCTTGGGTGGGGGGTTTGGTAAGGTTGTTCCAGGGGCTGCCCTGGTTCATCTCCCAACTGTGGGTAAAATTGATGTGGACCAGGTAGGAGAGGGTAGCCGCCTGCCGGATAGGGGTAAAAGGCGACTGACCGCCATTGCTGGTCGCCCGCACCCGGTACTCGTATCCGGTACTTGGGCTCAGGTTCTGGTCTGAATAGGAGGTAGCGCTGGGGGAGGTGGTGTGAATTTTTACAAACTCACCCGATGGCAGCTGACGGCGCCAGATCTCAAATCCGCTTTCCTGATAGGATTTGTCCTGCCAGCTCAGGTCAATCTGAGTTCTGGAGACAGCATAGGCCCGGAAGCCCTCCGGTTTAAGGGGCAGGCCGCCATCGGGGTACTGCTCAATAACCATAGCCCCTAAGAAGGCGCGCTTGCCCCCGCTGCCATTTACCCGTATTTCTACTTCTCCGCTGCTGTTGGCTTTTACGCCATTGATCTGTACAGTCTGGTCTATGTTGCTTTGCACCTCCAGCGATACGGTCTCGTTGCCTATGGTGTAGTTGGTGCGACCGTTGTTGCTTTCCAGAATGGTGCTGCCATAGAACACAAAGTTGTAACGCCGGGAGGGCGAGAGGCCTGCCACTTTAATGCGCATGGTAGAGCCTGCATTTGCCCAGTAGTGGGAGCGGGTTACAATGTCCGGAAATACTCCTGAGTTGTTATCAGAGGTTTCGCCGGTTTCGCCGCTTCCTCCCCAGCTGGTAAGCAGGGTAAGGGAGATGCCGGTATTATCGCCTCCTTCATCCAGCAGATTGCCAATGGTTTTGTTCTGTGATGGGGAGGTGTTGGTGTTATTCCAGGGACGGGGGGCGCCAAATCCCTGGTTGAAGTTTACAAACGTAGAGCGTTTGTTGCCATCAGCTACCTGTATGGTAAAGGTTACATCAGACTCAAGCGCACCATCATAGGCAGTAAATTGCACGCCCGGATAGTTGCCCCGGTCTTCAATGGTAGGATTGAGCGTAAGCTTGCCCGTGGTGGCATTGGCCTGCTCAATGCGGGCAAAATGCGGCAGGTTTCGCGTGCTGAGCGTCAGGGCCAGTCCCTCTGGATCATACAGATCAAAGGTGATCACTGTTTCCTCCCCATCGCTGGCAAATACAGTAGAGGGAATGGTGCCAATTACCGGCGGCTGGTTGCTGCCATCCAGGTTAAGCAGGGCCACATTGCTCCAGCCAGAGGCGCCTGCCTGGTTGATGGCCCGCACCCGGTAGTAGTTGGCCCCGCTACTGTTAGGTTCCTGGTCAGTGAAGAGGCTGGTATTAGCCTGTGTTTGCCCCAGGGGTGAAAACGTACTGCCATTGGTGCTTTTCTCAAGCTCAAAGCCTGTTTCATTGTCGGCATTGTCTGTCCAGCGCAGCTGTATGGTATTATCACTGGCAAGGGTAGCGCCAAGCTGGGTAGGAGCTATAGGGGCTTCTTCGCTGCCGCCGCCGCCGCCATCTTCTTCAATCGTAATGCTGGCTACAGCACTCCAGGCCGAAGGACCGGCATCGTTGAAGGCGCGCACCCGGTACCAGAGCGTACTGCCAGGGGTTGGGGCATCGGGGTCGGTGAAGCTAAGCGCATTGGCCGCGGTGGTGCCTAGTTCGGTAAAGCTGGTGCCATCGGTGCTGCGCTCAATGGTAAAGCCGGTTTCGTTATCGGCATTATCGGTCCAGTTCAGCTGTACGGCTTTGGCATCATTCAGGCTGGCAGTCAGCTGGGCAGGGGCTGCCGGCACAGTTTCCTCACCGCCACCATCGCCATCCTCTTTGAGCTGGGCTACATTGCTCCAGCCTGAAGTACCCGCCTCGCCGGTGGCACGCACCCGGTAATACAGCGTAGTGCCAGCCGTATAGGGGGTAGGATCGGTAAAGCTGCTGCTGTTGGCAGCTACTTCGCCAATTTTGCTGAAGGTAGTATTGTCGCTGCTGCGTTGTATCTCAAAGCCGCTTTCCGTAGCTGCATTGTCGGTCCAGCTCAGGCGTACCTGATTGTCCTCTCCAAGGGCTGCCGTCAGCTGGCTGGGTGCAGCAGGTGGTGTAGGGGTACCCCCTCCATTTTCATCGCCATCATACCGCACCTCCAGTACCAGTGCATTGATATAGCCATAGCGGGTATTGTCTGGCTGACGTACACCCAGGATCAGCTCGCCATTTGGCGCTTTAAGATCCTGAAAGCGCACTACACTGGTGGTGTTGTTGTGTACGTTCAGCGTTTTTTTGCTGCCATTCAGGCTATATTCCGTTGGCGGATTGCTTTCACCATAGGTGCTGCTGCCCAGAATGCTGAGGGTATAGGTGAGGTCCGGATCAAGATCCCGGATGCGGATGCGCTTTTCTTCCCCATTATAGGTATAGAAATAGGTTTTTAGCACAGCATCGGGATAAATGCCAGAGTTATTGCCGGTAGTGGCGCCAAACGCATGTCGGCCAAAATCGTCCAGCATGCTTACATCAATCTTGGTGCTGCGGCCTTCGGTATCCTTCAGGTTATAGATGCCGGCGCCACGGGCCGGGTAGGTATCAAAATTAACCCAGGGGGCATCTGCATTCTCATGTGCACGGTCGTTGAGGTTGATCATGACCGTATAGGTACTCACTACATTGGTAATGGTAACAGCAAACTGCCGTACGGAGGAGTTGCCCTGCGAGTCGGTGGCCCGCACGCTAAGGGTATACGTGCCGGCATCGCCATAGCCGGGGCTAAGGGTAAGTTTGGCTCTGCCTGCTCCCAGGTCGCTAAGCGTTGCAAATGCAGGGGGGCTTACCAGGCTAAGGCTGATGGCATCCCGCTCCGGATCAAATGCATAAATGGTAATGCTGCGGCTTTCTTTTTCGGCCAGGGTCTGATCGGCTATGGCTGTGCATTCGGGAGCTTCATTGTCGCTTACCCGTATGCTGATGGTTTCGCTGGCAGTAGCGCCTGAGGGGTCTGCTACCGTAATGAGCACATTGGCATAGGTGCCCTGATCCGTGCTGGCAGGAGTAAGGATGAGCCGGGCTTTTCCATTGCCCAGATTTTCAAGGCTGGCAAATCCTGGCAGGTTGGAGGCGCTGAAGGTAAGCGCATCACCCTCCTGGTCAGTGGCTGTGAGGGATACAGTTGTTTCCTTATCAAAGCGGGCACTGATGTCACCAATGGGGGTGAGCACCGGTGCTGTGTTTACGGGTGGTTCCTCCCCGTCCCCATCGCCATCTCCATCACCGTCACCATCCCCATTCCCGGCGGCTACGGTAGCTTCGTTGCTGAAGGGGGAAGGACCGCTGGCATTCACTGCCCGTACGGCATAGGTATAGGTTTCACTGGCCAGTACTTCCTCATCCAGGTAACTGCTGGCATTGGCGGGCAGGCTAATCAGCAGGCTGCCGTTGCGGAAAAGCTCTATGTTCTCCTCATTGTCGGCATTGTCTGTCCAGCCCAGCTGAACGGTAGTTTCACTTTCCCGGCTGGCACTCAGGCCGCTGGGGGCTGCCGGCAGGGGTTCTTCGGTAGAGGGTAGGGTAGTGGCATTGGCCCATTTGCCATCGGCCCCGATATCGGCAAATTCAGATTCGCCGGCTGAGCCTACAGCCAGCACTTTATAGTAGTAGGTAGTAGCCGGCTTCAGCTCGGCGTCGGTATAGCGGGTGGTATTGGCTTGGGATACAGCGCCGGCAAACGTAAAGGGACCCTCATTGCTGGTACTGCGGTAGATCTCAAAACCGGTTTCGTTGCTGCTGTTGTCTTTCCAGCTTACGGTAATGCTTTGGTGATCTACCGCCTCGGCGCTTACATTGGAGGGTTTGGCCGGAGGGGTGCCTGGTTGGTAATTATCGGTAAAGGCTGCATCAGGTATGCGCTGCTTACTGATGCCGGGGCCTTCCCAGTATACTTCCAGCCCAATGCCATCATTCCGCCAGTTAAAGTACATCACCTTGATGGCATGATAGCCTGCGGTAAGGGTGATCTTGCCACTGCGTTCCCGCATCTCCGGGGTCTGGCGGCGGCCATCGTTGCTCACCACCTCAAACCCGTTCATGAATATGGAGCTTCCATCATCTGAAATGGTATAGAAGGTGTACTCGCCATCGCGGGGAATATTTATGTAGCCTTCAAACGTAAAGCCATAGCGGATATCCTGTTCCCGGTGAGTTACAATGTCAAAGTTAGGCACCCAGCCGGTCTTGATGGGGTCCATGCTGGACATCTGGTGCACGGAGGTGAAGTCGCGCTCGAAATAGCTGTAGAACAGGCCGTTGGTAGAGGTGGCGCCCGTTACCTGATTGCTGAAAGCTGAGAGGTTGGCGGATCCATCCCGGGCCCGCACGGCAAAGGTAAAGGCCTGCTCTTCGGCCAGGCCGGTTACGGTAAAGCTGGTTTCTGTGGTGGTGCCTACCAGCTTGGTTTTATTGTTGGAATAGATCTCGTAGGTAAGGGTTCCGGCTCCATCGGCATTGTCGGTAGAGGGCTCCCAGGCCAGGCTGATGGAGGTACGGGTGTTGCGGGTAATGCGCAGATTGGTAGGAGGCGTAGGGGCCTGGGTATCCATTTGGGTCTTGCCAGTGGCCAGGGCGTACTCAGATCCGCCTGCATTGCCTACGGCCCGCAGTGAATAATAGAAGCGGGTATGCGAGCCGAGGCCTTCATCCAGATAAGATGAGGTATTGGCCGGGAGCTGGGCGGCCAGGGTCCAGGGCCCATCGGGCGACATGCTGCGGTAGAGCTCAAAACCAGTTTCGTCCGTGCTGTTGTCTTTCCAGCTCAGGCGCAGAGAGGATTCGGAATTGGTAGCTACCAGAAAATCCCCTGGTGCCGGCAGCACGCCCACCTTGTTGTAGGTAACATAGATAGGGGCAGATGCGGCACTGGGACATCCCAAGTACTCGGTGGTCACTACACTGTAAACCCCTTCGCTATAAACGGCTATGGTCCGCAGCGTTTCGCCGTTTGACCAGGCATAGGAAAGATTTCCTTCCGGAGCCTGAAGTGTAACGCTGGTGCGGCCATCAAGGGTAGGCAAGGCGGTGGGGCCCATGGCTGTAACCGTTGGCGTAGGGGTAGGGCCAACCCGTTTGATGACAAGTTCTTCTGACCACTCGCTCCACTGGCCGGCATCTTTAATGCGCACCTGGTACTTGCCAAGCGCATTGAACTTAAGCTCATTGCTGCCTGCGCCGCTGATCAGCTGGCCATCTTTGCGCCATTCATAGCCTTCGAATCCCTGTTTTACGCCCATAGTACCGGCTACTTCTTCACCATCGCAAAAATTGGATTTGAAAAAGAGGGGGTGGATGCGCAAAATGGAGTTGCGGCTCAGGAAGGGGAAAAAGTCAGCTTCTTTATAGGTATCGTCCCAGGTACCATGGCCCAGGTTGGGATAAAAATAGTAGTAATAGTGGGCACCGATAGATTGGTATTTTGAAGCAATGCCATTGCCGGCACTGGGAGAAGGGCTACTGTCCAGGCCGCCCTGTGCATGCCAGAGGGCGGTGTACTTGAGTTTTTGCGCATCGGTGGAGTGGCCGGTAGACATGACCACAGCCGCTGCAATTTTTTTAGGATGGTCTTCGGCAAGGCCCCAGGCTGCAGAGCCGCCCCCTGAATAGCCCTCCAGCTGCACCCGGAATTTATCTACATGCAGATCGCGTATGGCCAGATCTACAAAGGTCATCACACTGCTCAGATCACCACTCGGCCACAGGCCGGAGGCCGAGTTGTTCTGGGGCACCATCACAAACCCATTGTAGGTACCTTTATTGAGTGCATCCAGGTGCTCTCTGCCGCCAAATCTCAGCTGGTGGTTGTTGTCGCTTCCTTTTTCGCCTATACCATGTAGCAGAATCACCAGCGGATACTTTTTAGTGGTAGCGGTGCTGTCAAAGCCCTTTGGAAACAGCAGGCGAAAGGGCATCTTATTAATGATGTAGGGTTTATAGGCCGTGGTATTCCAGCTGGTGCCAATGTTGTACCGAAACCCCCAGGGATACACTTTGCCGTCGGAATTTGGCGGATTATCCGGATAATTGGAAGGAAAGGTGGTTTGTGCAAGAAGAGCTGGAGAAAACAGGAGCAGGGCAAAAAGAAGGCGTAGAGTCTTTTTCATACTAAAAAAGTACATGGGTCAATAGGTAATATTGCGGCGCAATACATGTGCACTTGGTGGATGTTCGTACAGCTGGTTGACATAAAAAATGCCTGTAAATTACAGTGTATTGCGCATGCAGCACCCGATTTGCGTGCTTGAATTGGGGGCTGCCCGTACAGGAAACTAAAAAATCAGAATGATCTACAAGCGTAAACTCATTCAGATCGGGACTTGTTCTTACATGCTATACGTAATTTTTCAGGAAGTGGCTATTTTTTGCCTGCAGGAATATAGACCTCAATAAAGGCATTGTTCTGCTGCCTGGGCGCCAGGAACTTATCAACCAGCTGGTACTCCTGCTGCAGATGCTCCCGCAGGGCAAATGGATAAAAGTTATTCAGATTTGGTATGTATTCGAACAGTACCAGATCGTAGTGTCCGGCACTCACCCTCTGTTTATATAATTCCAGTTCGGCATCAAACATGGATACCCCCTGGTGGTACCAGAGCGGCATTCCTTTTTCCGGCTCAAAGCCCAGCTCATGGGCAAGGGGGGTAAGCTCGCTCATGTTCAGGATCCTTTTATCGGCCCTGGCAAACTGCGGCATCTCCCGCAGACGCTGAATGCCCTCCACTGTTTCAGGTGGCATGTAAATGTGCTCAAAGGCCTGGCTGTTGGGCAATTGTACCCACCTGGCCATGTTTACCCCTATGCGGCTGGTATCTGAACTGATCACATAAGTAGCCTTGGAGATCTGGTTTGGCTGCTGGCTTGTACTGGCCTGGGTGCTGCCGGGCAGCCGCTTAAAAATACGCTTGGCATAGCCATAATACACCCCTGACCACCAGAAGAAGATAAGCGCTACGGCTGCTGCCAGAGGTACAAGCCGCTGGAAGGTAAAGCGGAACCGCAGCGAGTGAAGAATATAGGCAAAGGAAAAGCTGTGGAAGTAAATGTTATTGTCAGGGGGAATGTAACTGGTTACCTGTACAATGGCCGCCTGCACCAGTACCCCCATGGTGAGCAGATAGAAAAGGGTTTCTTTCTGGCGGCTGAGGATCTCAGCTGCGCTGCGCAGCTTGTGCGCGTAGAGAACGGTTACGGCCAGCATGTAAAACTTGATCCAGTGTGAGGCACCAAAAAATTCGTCCACAATATCGCTAAGGCTAAAGCGGGAATAGTGCGGCGCCTGCCCCCAGTTGAACCAGTGCAGAAAATCATGCTGCAGAAAGGGCAGCACCGCAAGGGCCGTCAGGAGCAGAAACAGCCCGCTAAACCCGGCAACATAGCCAATGCTGCGGCTGGCCAGACTTTTGTAGGCGGCCAGGGCCAGGCAGAGCATCAGCGCAAGGCCACCCCCATCCTGTTTGGTAAAAAGGGAAAGGGTAATGAATAGCGCAGCGGCCAGCATGTACAGCAGGCTTGTTCTCTTGCCGGCAGCCGTAAAGCTATAGAGCAGAAACGCCACGCCTATAAGCTCATACACAAATACGGTCTGGTTATACCAGGGCCAGAAGTTGAAAAAAAGGTAGGTAAGGCAAAAGAAGACCATGGCCAGCAGCCGTTTACCGGGATCAATCCGGAAAAACACCAGGATAGACCGAAAGGCCACGGCTGCCAGAAAATTGATCATTACCTGCGCCTTTACCAGCGTAAAGAGGTAGGGACCAAATAGCTTGAAGAACAGGGCCGGGATAAGCCAGTACCCAATGCCCAGGGGCATGCTAAAATCACGGTAGGGCATATGGCCCAGGTAAAGCCGGTAGGCCCCTTCCCAGCTCAGAAAGATGTTAATGCGATAGGGATAAGTAAAGAAGAGCGGAATAAGGGCAAAAACCAGTACCACGCCCAGCTCTAGTGCGCCAATGTGCAGGCGGCCAAGCGTCAGGCTGCTGGTGCGCAGGCTAAGAAAACGATCAGTAATATAAGTTGTAAACGCTTTTGTCATTACAGCAATCAGGAATTAGCAGGAGATAGGGTAGTTTCTTTTGCGCCACTAAAGGGCGGGTTGAACAGAACGCGCAGGCCCAGCCGCATGCACAGGCGGTAGAAGTAGAGCGGCAGCAGGAGTGCGGCCGGAAAAGCAAGGGGTATGATGATCCAGTAATTGGTAATGCCCGCTCCGTAGAGAAATAGGGCCCTAATAGCTGCACCTACAGGGGCATGCAGCAGGTAGATGTACAGGGAGTGCTGGCCAATGGTGCGAATAACATCCAGCCGGGGGTGATGCAGACCAGCCAGCCAGTGGGAAAACAGCATGGTACAGCCGCTGCCGGCCAGGGCTACCAGCAACAGCAGGCTAGCGGGTGTTCCCAGGAATTTCTCAAACAGGATCCACTCCCCCAGGCCGGCGGCCAGGGCCAGCAGCAGGAGTAACTTTCCGGAGCCCAGCTGGGGGCTGGCCTGTTTACCGGCAAGGGTATTGGCCAGCAGATCACCTATGGCAAAGAAGATAAAAAGGGCACAAATATCCTGTAGCACGGTATAGCCCTCCAGCAAGGGACTGGCAAAGTAAAGGCCAGCGCCGGCTGCCAGTAGCGGCAGGCGATATCCCCGGCTCAGCAGGTGCATCAGCATGTAGAGTGCCGATACATTAAAAAGGGCATATAGGAACCACCAGTGCCCCCAGGGCTGCACAAAAATGTGCAGGTAGTTGATCATATCGGCCTGGGTATTGCTGTAGCCAGACAGCAGAATCTGCAGAGAGGTGATGATGAACGACCACAGCAGATAGGGGTACAGGATGGTCTTGCTTTTGTGGAGCAGGTAGCCGCCGTGGCTGCGCTTTTCAATACTTTTGCGAAAGAAGATGCCACTCAGCAAAAAGAATAAAGGCATGCGGAAGGATACCCCTACTTCGTCGATAAAGGCAAAAAGGGCCGGATCGATGTAAACGCCCGCCCGCTCCATGCCAATGGTCAGGTGCCGGAATACCACCATACTAATGGCAATCCCCTTGGCATAATCGATCCAGGCAAGGCGGCTTGTGTGAGTTGAGGAGAGCGTAAAAATTTCCCGCAGCATGTGATACAGCCCTTCTTAGTTAAAAGGGTATAAAGAGGTCAGGTAAAAAATCACAGTTCGGTACGTGCGTACAGGTTTAGTACGATGAACGGGGGGCTAAGGTTAGGCTTAGCGGTGCGCCATTTCAGATAAAGTTGCGTATTGTCAAATTTTCCCTAAACCCTGCCCTTAGTGCAGCCTGGTACAGCCCGAAGCCCGTTGCAGGCCTAACCCGCCCCCAGCTCGCTTGGTAGCTGCTTATAAAGAAAAAACCCCATCAGCCTGAGGCGAATGGGGTTTGTATAAGTAGAAGATGTAAAACGTATAGGCTGTCTGTTACTGTATAGAGACTTATTTTTTCAGGAATTTCAGGCTCTTGGTGCTGTTGCCGGCGCTGATCCGGAGCACATACATGCCGGAGGTCAGCTGCTGGTCTTCCAGGTCAAGCCGGTAGGTGCTGCCAGCCCCGGCCTCCAGCGAGCGCTCCATGCGCACCCGGCCGGAGAGATCCACCAGCTGTAGGGTAGTGGTCCCTTCCTGAGCATCGGCCAGGGAAATATCCAGGTAGCTGCTGGCCGGGTTAGGGTAGAGGCTATAACCGGTGGTGAGGGGTTCCAGCGTCTGGTCCTGTGCCACTTCCTCCCCAGAGGTTACATCGGTATAATAGGTGCCCCCGTCAGCATCGCCGGTATTGGCTCTGCTGCTGGTATAGTCCGTTACCATTTTTACGGCAATCTCGTTTGAGAAGGCGGTGTATTTGCCGGAGCTGTTTTTGGCCCGGATCTTAAAATAATAGGTCTGGCCCGAACTAAGCTTAGACACGGTATAGGCGGTAGAATTGGCGCCGGTTTTGGCTCTCAGGCTGTAGTTTGAGGTTGAACCGGTGCTCATGTAAATTTCAAATTCTGTTTCGGTGGTGCTGTTGTCCTTCCAGCTCAGCTTGGCGGCTACATTTTTATCGGAGTAGCCGCTCAGGCTGCCGGGAGCGCCAAAGTCGGAGCTGCTGCTTGTAGAGCTGGTAGTGGTAGTGGTGCTGGTAGAGGTGTTGCCCTGTACCATCACCAGCTTGGCTTCATTGGAGTAGTCTGAGTACTTGCCCGAGCTGTTTTTGATGCGCATCCGGAAGTAGTAGGTCTGGCCTGCTACCAGGTTGGTTACCGTATAGCCGGTAGAGTTGGCGCCGCTCTTGGCCCGCAGGCTCCAGCTGGAGTTGTTGCCGGCACTCATGTAGATCTCAAACTCTGATTCATCCGAGCTGTTGTCTTTCCAGCTCAGCTTGGCAACGGTTGATTTATCGGCCGAAGCAAACAGGTTGGATGGTGCCGCCAGTGAACTGCTGCTGGTGGTGCTGGTAC